>NZ_BBPH01000204.1 GCF_000787695.1 Paracoccus sp. PAMC 22219
ATTTCGGGGGGCACCTCAGTATTGAGCCAACTATGATTAGGGCGCGCTTGCCATGACCGACGGCTCCGTCCCGCATAGCGGACCATTGAAGCCTACAGGTTAAGGCATTTAGGCGCAGGAAGCTGCCCGATGGCAGCGCGGCAGAGCATCCGCAGCTCGCCTTGGAAGCGACTAATCGTGCGCCCCGCAACGATCGCACTTACCTGCCGCCCACCCAAACTGCATCCTAGAGTTCCTTAGAGACACTACTTGAATGTCAGAAAAAGATAGTATATTTTCTGACATATGAAAGCCCCGGCTGTATCTGTTCGTGATCGAGTGATGAGGCGTGTTCGCGCAAGCGGACGCGGCAGCGTCTTCACACCCAGTGATTTCCTAGCCGTCGCCGCCCGCTCATCCATCGACCAGGCTCTCTCCCGGCTGGTAAAGGGAGGCCAGCTTCGTCGTCTCGCGCGCGGGCTATACGACTTCCCCAAGATGCATCCGAAGCTTGGAGCACTCTCGCCAGCTCCCGATGACGTCGCCCATGCGCTTGCCCGGGAGACTGGCTCTCAGGTTCAAATTGCTGGTGCACGGGCAGCGAATGCGCTTGGTCTATCCACTCAGGTTCCGGCCCAAAGCACTTACCTGACCAATGGTCCGTCGCGGCGCGTTGTGCTGGGCAAGCGTGTCGTCGATCTTCGCCACGCCTCGCCCAAGCATCTCGTTGCGCCAGGAAGCGCAGCCGGCACTGTCGTTCAGGCCCTTCGCCATGTCGGCCCCGTGCGCGCGGCCGACGTCGCGCGCGTCGCTGCGCGGCAGCTGTCGGCCAACGACAAAAAGACGCTGGCTTCGAGTGCCGTTCAAGCACCCGCCTGGATGCGGCCGACGCTTGTCACGATCGCCAACGCAGCGACGGCCGATATCGGTGGATAAGGTCGCGCTGCTTCCCGCGGAAGACCGCGCTGCTCTTTTCGGGGAGACCAGCGCCGCCCGAGGCGTCGCCGACACAATCATCGAAAAGGACTTCTGGGTCTGCTGGAGTCTCAGGCGCTTGTTCGGCCTGCCCAAAGGAACGACGGCGTCTCTCGTCTTTAAGGGTGGTACATCGCTCTCCAAGGCATTCGGCGCGATACGCCGTTTCTCCGAGGATATCGATTTGTCGTTCGATCGTGCGGAACTAGGTTACAAGGGCGATCGCGATCCCGAGAAGGAGGGGATCAGCAAGAAGCAGGCAGCCCGGCTTATTAACGACCTGGTCAGCGACGTTGAGCGGCACATTGCCGAGAAACTTCTCCCGGCGCTTCGCGCCGCGATCGTCGAACAGCTGGGCGAGCCAGCCAACGGCGAGTGGTCGCTGGAGATCGACCCCGGCGACGCCCAGACCGTCAACTTCCATTACCTGACGGCGCTTCCCGCTTCTGAATATAAGGGCATGGCCTACATCACCCCGCGCGTAAAACTCGAACTTGGCGCGCGCGGCGATCCCTGGCCGACCGAAGAGAAGGTCATCCGCCCATACGCGGCCGATGACTATCCCGAGTTCTTCGCAGAACCCGACACCAGCGTGACCGTACTGTCAGCGCGGCGCACATTCTGGGAAAAGGCGACTGCGCTCCATGCAGAGGCACATCGCCCTGCAGAATCTCCGACAGCACAATATTTCTCGCGGCATTACTACGACCTCGCCATGCTCTTCGACACCGACGAGGGAAAAGCCGCCGTCGCCGATCTTGATCTGCTGGCGCAAGTGGCACAGCACAAAACGATCTTCTTCCGTTCGGGCTGGGCCAGCTACGAAACGGCTCGGCCAGGCACACTTCGGCTGATGCCTGACGAAGAGCGGGTCAAAGACTTGCGAGCCGATTATCGGGCGATGGCGCCGATGATGTTTGACCAGACACCGCCGTCATTCGACGACATACTTAAGAAAATTGCCGAGCTTCAAGAAACGATCAACAGCTAACTCAAGGCTACCCGTGTGGTGGGGGAGAATATCAGTTCGATTCGATCCATAGACCTACGCCCCATTGATGACCTCGTTGACTTCGTCCGAGGCACCGGCTTCGTGCTGGGCTTAGCAGATGGAAGAGCAAAGCGCCGCCTGATGCACTGAAAGGCAAAGATTCCAGCTCATCCAGGATCGAAGATTAAACCCAGCTTAATGACTGATAGAAAACGATAAAATAACACAATTGCCACCTGTCAATTATTCACGAGACTTCAGGAACAGATCGATCGCGGCGCGCAATGATTCGTCAGATAGGAATTCATCGAACTCCAATGTCACCTTCCCGTTCTTGCGCTGCATCGCGACGCCGCTTTCATGGATTATGTGCCGAGAAACGGAGGCGGACGGACGCTTGCGTTTTGGAGTGGCGACCGCGGCCTTTAGGCGGGCCAGGACCTGCGCGGCGGGAACTGGATCGCCCTTCCCTGCCCGTGCAACTTCCTGAGTCATGGCTAGCTCACCCGCGACATTCATCACCGCCTCGCGGGTTTTCGGGTTAGTCAGCAACGGCTTCAATATCCGCGCGTGAAGCTCTTTCACGTCACGCAAAGATGCATACGAGGCGATGATCACGTCCGGGAGCTTCACCAGTTGAAGGTAGCGTGAGAGCCAGCCCTCGGAGACCTCCAGCCGTTCCGCCATAGCTTTTTGCCGACCGCCATAATATGCATCCAACGCTCTCGCGTAGTCGCGAGCGCGTTCATAATCAGAAATATCTTCGCGGTCGCGGTTCTCTATGTCGGAGAGGCGGAAGGCTTCCTCGTCCGTCAGGTCGCGTACATCTACCAGATACCGGAATTGTGGGTAGTTGTTTGCACGCAGCCAACTGATAGCGAAGTGCCGACGTGCGCCACAGATGACCTCATACCCCTCGCCTGTCCGGCGGACGATAGCAGGAAATTCTTGCCGCCCCTGCGCCTTGATCGAGTTGATAAGGTCGGCGCAATTTTGGTCGTTTAACAGCGAATATTCGCGGTTGTGCCGTTCCCACATGACGCATTGCGCAGGATCTACCCAACGCAGCACCTTTTCCTCCCGTTCTCCGCTTTCGGATAGCGCATTTGAACGTTTCAAAAATCGCGCCCCTGCTTTTTCCTCGGGCACGGCAGTAGCCTCGAAGCTGTTCAGGATATCGTCTATGGCGTTGTGACGTTTGCTCATAGTAGTCCTTCCTTGCGAAGCGCCTTGTGATGGCTGGGCCAAGTCTTGCGAGTGAGAAGTTCCACCTCGCGCCCGACTGCATCCAAGTAGGCGCGACAGCGCTTGTGCGTTTCGGTTCTAGTTGCCGGTCCAGTCAATTCGTAAACCGTGGACAGGTTCGCAGTTGCGTTGTCTATCTCGGCGCTGTCCTTCAGCGTCGCTTGCAGCATATCCTGCGGGAACACCGCATCCATCATCCTTTTAATCGCAAGATGCGCAGATTTTTGATCGTTCATCTTCGAGGCAATAATTTTAACGAAACTATACTCGCGCGCGCCGCCATGTTCGGCCAGCTCCGATAAGGTCGACTCCATCATCTTCAGGAAGTGTGCTGTCGACGCGAAATCAATATTGTTTGGCGGTGCCGGTATCAGCAGTGCGTTCGCCGCCCGCAGAACCGAAAGCGACAACATGCCAAGCGCTGGTGGCGGGTCAAGCAGGATGATGTCGAACTGGTCAGCAATGCTTTCGACCCCATCCCTCAAGCGGTCGAGAATGAAAGTCGGCTCCCGCGCCATTCGGGCTGCAAACTCATACTCCGCGTCGTAAAGCCCAAGGTTTGCGGGAATGAGCGCAATCCCCGGCCAATAAGTCGCCCGCAGGGCGTAGTGAAGCGACTTTGGCCCACCATGGCGCAGAAATGGATACAGCGTATCTTCTTCTTCATCGACATCGATGTCTGGATTCATCCCGAACATCGCAGTGGTGGACGCTTGGCTGTCGCAATCTATCACGCATACACGATAGCCTTTTAGCGCAAAGAACTGTGACAAGTGACTGACGATAGTAGACTTTCCGACACCGCCTTTGAAGTTCTGAACCGCAAGGACCAACGCCGGATCATCGGATGCGCGATGCGGTAGCGTGCCGAATACGTCCCGCATCTGGTTGACCTGCCCCAATGTGTATCCTGTTCGGCGTTTCGTTTCGGGATCTTTGTCTGGTTCCTGCAAACGACCGTCACCCTCAGCGTCACGGATTGCCTTCTCGGTGCGCCCTACCATCTCCGCAGCCGTTCGGACGTTAAAGCGAAGATTGAGCTGTTTCTCATGACCTGGCGAGAAAACACGTTCCCGCAGGCGTTGGATAACAGTGCTTGCGCGGCTGGTGAGCTGTGTCAACTCTGTCAAACTTACGGATGGAAGAACGGATGTCATGGCGCCTCACGCTACTTTACGCAGATCATGAGCTATTAGGACGGCACCGTAAAGTTCGGATATTCCGAGTTTGCAGCCAAAAAGCCGATAGTTGTGGTCATTGATGGCTTAGTTCGGATTTAAGGAGCCATTTAGGGGAGCGGGGCAACCAATCTGTAAGATTTGCATATGGGTCTTGGGAGTCTTCCAACCTCATAAGCATGAAAGTAAAACGTCTTAAGTTCAGATTCATAGATTCATATTGTTCATGCACGGCTATATGTTTGTAAAACAATGACTTTTATGTGGCCATCCTTACAGTTTGGGTGCCAATTCCTACGAATCGGGATGGATGTTCTTACATATTGGGGCGGTATGTCATACGCATCGGGATGATTCGTATCCTTACCTTTTGGGCAGCCGCCAGTTTAGTCTCCTGTCCATAAAAAAGAGTTTTATTATCAATGTGTTGCAGTGCTGTGCTACGCTGCCCTCCAACTTAACCCTTACATTTCGGGTGCAATCCCTCCGGCTAAGCGAGAAACGGTTGAAATCTTACGTCTCTGACGATACAAAAGTAAGAGTTGGGGAGTAAGAAAATGGCCGAGAAATCTTATCGCACCGTCGAAGTCCGCCCAAATGCCGAAAGCATTATCAAACCGGGCGAACTAGTCGATCTAGTCGAGGTCACGCCACTTACCCTAAATGACCGCCGTATCTACAACCAACTCCTGGAGAACGCATGGGACGCTATCGATAAACCAGTCAGCCACGTCATCGCCAAGTCCACCTTGCGCGGTTCTCATAACTCCAACGACCGTATCGGCGAGAGCATCGAGCGGCTTATGTCTGCAATCGTCAAAGTCGCCGTCACCTGGGATGGTGAATCCGCTATCGAACGCGTGCAACTCTTGGGTGGCAATGTTGAGGCAAACCGCGCCGACGGGCTGCTTGAGTACGAGATCCCCTCGCGTCTGCGACGTATCATCTCCAATTCCACCGTCTTTGCTCGTCTTCAGCGTGAGGTGATGTTCGCACTATCCTCCAAGTACGCGCTTACCCTTTATGAGATGGTTCAGAAGCGCGGGAACCTTCGCTGGCGCAGTTCCGAAAAATTTGCTCTTGAAGCGTTGCGTGGCGTACTTGGCGTGCCAAAAGGCAAACTGACTTCATGGTCGAACCTGAAGCTGCGTGCAATCGATCCGGCGGTCGCTGAGGTCAACGCGCTGTCCGATTTCATGGTTGCGATCGAACCTATTAAGACAGGGCGCAGCGTAACACATGTCGAACTTCGCTGGTGGCGCAAGGATGATGACGCAGCAGGGGCTGCTGACCTTGCGCTGCAGTACTCCAAAGTTGGTCGCAAAGTGCGTGCCGAGGAGCGTGAGGGTCGGGCGCGACCAGCTTGGCTCGACACACGCGGGCAGGCCCTTCGTACTGACACCTATGAGACAGCACGAATGCGCCACCCAGGTTACGACATCTATTTCATCGAAGGCGAATGGCGTACATGGGCAAAGGGCAAACCTGAAGCCGCCAATCCCGATCGCGCCTTCCTCGCCTTTTTTCGCAAGTATGCCGAGGCCAATCCATTGTAATTGCCAATTGGCAATTATCGGAAATAGGTATTATTTACAGCTACCTACTTGTAAGATGAGCGTTATTGCTGATCTTCAGCGAGCCTGCTGCGCAGTAGACAGGTGACTCGGGTATAACGCGCGTTCTCGCGCAACTAATCACGTGCCAGCACACCTCGTGGGCCCTTGCATCAGCGTGCAGGTGTTGAACGAGGCAATGGTAAATTGCCGTCGCAAGGCTGGACTTGACTGGGATGAGACGGCCAGTTTCCTAGCCGGAGTCCGGGAGCTTTGCTCGGTTGAGGATGTGACCTTGCGCAAACACGAGGTCGGTCGTGCTTTGGCTGAGCGTTACGGGTTTTCGGTGTATGACGCGATGATCGTCGCCGCGGCCTTGATCGCCGGCTGCACGACCCTTTGGACTGAAGACATGCATGCGGGGCTGCTGGTCGAAGGGCAGCTGCGACTGGTTAATCCGTTCGCTTGATCGCTCTCTCGGCCAGCATCCCTAGCTTCTCAGCCTGTGCCAGCAGCATCTTGACGGACGAGGGTTGCCACGTTGTCCGACCGCGCGGGGTCCGTTCACGCATCGCCTCCAGACGATCGCAGATGGCCTGGAGGGTGATTTGGGGATCAGCCCCCTTTATCGCAGCCACGATTGCCGGCAGACGGTCATCGCCAACGCGTCGGGCAGCACGTCCGAGGACCTCTTCGGACAGGAAGCCGTCACGAACATAGGCCCGCACAGCCCTCAGGAGCCGCGGTTGTGTCCATTGTCGGTTCTGGGGCAGGGATGCATTGATGATCCGCAGGATATCCTCCCAGGCCATGTGTGGGCGCAGCCTGCGGACATGGGGAACCCAGTCCGCTGCAGTCTGGGCAACGCGCTCCATGTAGCCGTCATGCCGCGCCAGGCGAACCTTGCGAAGCGCTTCCGGATTTCGGGCACGCAGCCCGGGATTTCCGCCAATGCGGCCTTCGAGACGTGCGCTGGCCAGTCCCGCCTTGGTGCGCTCGCGGATCAGTGCCCGCTCGAACTCTGCCGCCGCCCCAAGCACCTGAAGCGTGAACTTGCCCTGGGGCGATGCCGTATCAATCGGATCCTCGATGGACCGAAAGAACGCACCCTTTGCTTCGAGTTGCTCGATGATCTCCAGCAGATGCGAAAGGGACCGGGCCAGTCGGTCGATCCGAACGACGACCAGCGTGTCTCCCTTGCGGATACCGTCCAGGACGCTCGTCAGGACGAGGCGGACGCGATTGCCTCCGGAGCCGTGCTCCTCGCGAATGACTGTGCAGCCTGCGGCTTTCAAAGCCTGGGCCTGCGGCAGCAGTGTCTGATCATCCGTAGAGACGCGGGCATAGCCAATCAGCGGCATATAGGGCCATCTTTCAAAATAATTAGTGGTCAGTAAACGACCGTTTGTAAACAGATGCAATGCCTCATTCTGTGACGCTGCTCCGCAAAAAGCCCGGGGTTTTCGCCCTGCGAGCACATCCAGAGAGCTAACCGAGGATCATTGCGCAGACAGGCTCCACAGGGGCGGCTGACACCTCAAAAATAAACCCTTAGGTAAGATGCAAAAGATGTGTATTCTGCATTTATGAAGACCCAAGGACCTACTCCACCTGGTTATTTTGGCGACGCTCTTCCGGATGCCGGAGAGGTAGATGAGACATCCGAAGACGACCTGTGGTTTCTGCCTGGTGCGACTGACGACGAGCCCAACGACCTGCCGCCCGGGCCACGGGCTGAACCCCGTGAGATCAAGGTCATCGATGACTGGCGGACGGCAGAGGCGGGCAGTGCAGCCCGTCTCGCCCGCGTCGCGAGCAGGCTCGGGGCACTGGACGATCGGCTGCGGCGTGGCCCGAAGGCTGGCGGCACAGGTTGGCGCTGCTTGAGGCAGCCGA
>NZ_BBPH01000203.1 GCF_000787695.1 Paracoccus sp. PAMC 22219
AGGCGCTGGCCGAGGCGCTGGCCTTTCTGCCCGCCCAACCCGGCGGCGTCGACATCAGCTTTTCCGACGCGCCGCCCCCCGCGGGATCGCTGCTGTTCGACCTGACGCCCCCCGAGCCCGAGGAACCGGCACCGCGTCCGAAAGGCCCCCCGATCCTGCGCTGAACGGGCAAGTGCGGTTGCACTGGGGGTTTCAACCTGCGATTAAACCGCATGCAGATGCGTCACAAAGCCCTTTCCGTCCATCTTTTGACCGCCACCGGGGCGGTCCTTGCCATGCTGGCCATGCTGGCCGCGGTGCAGGCGGACTGGGCGCTGATGTTCCTGTGGCTGGTGGTGGCCTTTGTCGTCGACGGCATCGATGGTCCGCTGGCGCGTCGGTACGACGTCAAGAAGAACTGGCCCGCCTATGACGGCGTGCTGATGGACCTGATCATCGACTATCTGACCTATGTGTTCATCCCGGCCTTTGCGCTGTTCCAGTCGGGACTGCTGTCGGGCTGGACGGGCTGGTTCGCGATCATCGTGATCGTGTTCACCAGCGTGGTCTATTTCGCGGACACGCGGATGAAGACGCGGGACAATTCCTTTGCGGGCTTTCCCGGCTGCTGGAACATGGTCATCCTGGTCCTGTTCGCAGTCGAGCCGCACTGGACCATCATCCTGGTGATCGTCACGGCGCTGAGTGCGGCGATGTTCACCAACATCAAGTTCATCCACCCCGTCCGCACCAAGCGCTGGCAGGCGATCTCGCTGCCCGTGGCGCTGGCATGGGTGCTGTTTGCGGGCTGGGCTGCGGTGGTCGACTTCCATCCGGAAAGCTGGGCGAACTGGGGTCTGGTCCTGACCTCGGGGTGGTTGCTGGTGGCGGGTGCCGCGCAGCAGATGATCCCGGTGCGCCGCCGCCGCCGTTAGGCCGCGCGCAGCCGTCCCGTCAGCCGCCGCAGCAGCGCCCGCAGGGACCAGGACGGTCGCGCGGCATTCAGCGCGCCGATCTGATGGGGCAGCAGGAACAGGCCGGCGGTGGGCCGCGGCGCCCGGCGCGCCATCGCCCGACCGGCGTCGTCAAGATACAGTCCGTAATAGGCAAGCATGGGGGCGGTCCTTTCGCAGATCCTGCCCCCTATGTTGGCGCTATCAGCTCGGCGGGCAACCGCCTGAATGGTCAATGCTGCGTTGCAGCATCGGCATGGCGGGACGATCGCAGATCGAACAGCCCATAGGCCGCGACGACCAGGAAGCACAGCCCCGGCACCACATAGGACAGCGCCGCCCCGTGGGAATCCATGACCGCGCCATGGATCAGCGGCACGGTCGCACCGCCCAGGATCGCCATCACCAGCCCCGCGGCGCCGAACTTGGTGTCGTCGCCGAGGCCATGCAGGGCGATGCCATAGATGGTGGGAAACATCAGCGACAGACAGGCCGACACGCCCACCACCGCCCAGACACCCGCCAGCCCCGGCCCCGTGGCCGCGAACAGGCACAGGCCCGTTCCCGCCACGGCCATCACCGTCAACAGCGCCGCGGGCCGGATCACGCCCATCACGCCGACCATGACGAACCGCGCGATCAGGAACACGATCAGGCTGGCCTGCAGGTACCATCCGGCCTGCGCCTCGGTCCCGCCGATGGCGGCGATCACGTATTGGATGGTGAAGGTCCACACACAGGTCTGGGCGGCCACGTTGAAGAACTGGGCCACCACCCCGAACACGTAATGCCGGTTCGACAGCAGCCGCCGCAGCGTCGGCGCGAACTGCACGCGGGCGGCATCGGGGGCGATGGATTCGCGGTCGGTGGGGATGCGCAGGAACGCGATGGCAACCCAGATGACCAACAGCACAAAGGCCAGCCCGACATAGGGCGTCATCACCGCGGACAGTTCGGCGCGCTGGATCTCCTCCAGCGCGGTGGCGGGCATGGCGGCGCGTTCGGCGTCGGTGGCCGGGTTCAGCCGCGGCAGGATCAGCGTCGCGGCCAGAAAGACGCCGATGTTCGTGCCCACCGGGTTGAAGGCCTGTGCCAGGTTCAGGCGGCGGGTGGCGTTGCCTTCGGGGCCCATCGCGATGACGAAGGGGTTGGCCGAGGTCTCCAGGATCGACAGCCCGCCCGCCAGCAGGAACAGCGCCGCCAGGAAATAGCCGAAGGTCATGGCCTGCGCCGCGGGATAGAACAGGAAGGCCCCCGCGACAGCACAACCCAGGCCGGTCAGGATGCCGGTTTTGTAGGAGAAGCGTCGGTTGATGAAGGCCGCGGGCAGGGCCAGCAGGAAATAGGCCCCGTAATAGGCGAACTGGACAAAGGACGCCTGCAGCGTCGACATCGAGAAGATGCGCGAGAAGACCTGGACCAGCGGGTCGGTCATGTTCGCCGCGATCCCCCAGGCCGCAAAGCAGGTCACCAGCAGCGCGAAGGGGACACGCATTCCGGGGTGGACGAAGGGGGGCTTTGGCATCGGGGTTCTCCTGCGCGGACCGGGCGCCGTTTGGCACAGATCGGCCGCGTGGACCACCGCGAATGAAAAGGGGGGCGGTTCCCCGCCCCCCGTCGCGTCGTTGTGACAGGCGCTATTCGTACTTGCGGATGTCGCCGGATTTCAGGCGACCCAGATAGCGGTTCATTTCTGCCTTGACGACGGGCATCAGCAGGTACAGCGCGATGATGTTGGGGATCGCCATCGCAAAGATCATCGCATCCGAGAAGTCGATGACCGGGCCCAGGCTGGCCGAGGCGCCGATGACCACGAACAGGCAGAAGATGATCTTGAAGATCAGCTCCTTGGTCTGGCCCTCTCCGAACAGGAAGGTCCAGGCCTTGAGGCCGTAATAGCTCCACGAGATCATGGTCGAGAAGGCGAACATCACCACCGCGACCACCAGGATATAGCGGAACCAGCCGAACGCGCTGCTGAAGGCGTCCGATGTCAGCGCCACGCCGGTGTTGCCGGTCACGGTGCGGATCTGGTCGCCCGCCTCGTTCAGGACGAACATGCCGGTGGTGGGGTCGGAGATCAGCTGGCCGGTGATGATGATCACCAGCGCGGTCATGGTGCAGATCACCACGGTGTCGATGAACGGTTCCAGCAGCGACACGAAGCCTTCGGTCACAGGCTCCTTGGTGCGCACCGCGCTGTGGGCGATGGCGGCGGACCCGATGCCGGCCTCGTTCGAGAAGGCTGCCCGACGGAAGCCTTGGATCAGTGCGCCGATGGCCCCGCCCACGACGCCGTCGTTGGTGAAGGCACCCGCGAAGATCTGCTGGAAGGCCTGACCGATCATGTCATAGTTCATGCCGATGATGATCAGCGCGGTGCCGACATACAGCGCCGCCATGAAGGGCACGATCTTTTCGGTCACGCTGGCGATGGATTTCAGGCCGCCGACGATGACCAGGAACACGATGATCGCCATCACCACGCCGGTGATCCAGCCGGGATAGTCGCCCATCACGTTGATCAGCTGCGCATGCGCCTGGTTGGCCTGGAACATGTTCCCGCCGCCAAAGCTGCCCAAGATGCAGAAGATCGCGAACATCACGGCCAGGATGCGCCCGCCCGGCAGGCCGCGTTCGGCAAAGCCCTTGACCATGTAGTACATCGGGCCGCCCGACACGGTGCCGTCAGCGTATTCGTTGCGGTATTTGACGCCAAGCGTGCATTCGGTGAACTTGGCGGCCATCCCCAGAAGACCCGCCAGGATCATCCAGAACGTGGCGCCCGGTCCGCCGATGCTGACCGCCACCGCGACGCCCGCGATGTTGCCCAGGCCCACCGTGCCCGACAGGGCGGTGGTCAGGGCCTGGAAGTGGCTGACCTCTCCGGCGTCGTTGGGGTCGGAATAGTCGCCCCGCACAAGCGCGATGGCATGGCCGAAGGCGCGCAGCTGAATGAAGCCGAAGTACAGCGTGAAGACGCTTGCCGCGACGACCAGCCAGCCGACGATCCATGGGAATGTGGTGCCTGGAAAGTTGGAAAAGATCAGGCTGACGAACCAGCCCGTGGAATTGGCAAAGACCTGGTTGACGGTTTCGTCGATGCCCTGTGCCGCGGCGGGCCCCGCGGCCAGCGCCGCAAGGGCCGCGGCTGTGATGCGTGTTTTCATTGTCGTTGTCCCTGTTGCTTGGCCGGTCACGGCACGATGACCACGGGCACCGGCGCGACCTGCGCCAGCGTCGCCGCGACCGATCCGAAGATGCGCGACGCAAAGCCCGAATCGCCCATCCGCCCGATGAAGATCATCGCCGCGCCTTCATCCTTGGCGATGCGGCACAGCGTTTCGGCGATATGGCCGTATCGCAGCGTGGTGGCGCAGGGGATGCCCGCGTCCTCGACCCGCTTGACCATGGGGGTCAGGATGGCGGCCTCGGCGCGCTGCAGCTCCTCCTTGCGGCGGCGGTGTCGTTCCTCGACCTCGCTTGGCGTCAGGAAGCTGTAGGGCGACCATTCCAGCACATGCGCGATCAGGATGTTGTCGCCCTGCGCCTGCGCGCGGGAGATGGCAAAGTCCAAGGCGCGGATCGAGGCATCGCTGCCGTCGAAACCGACGACGATCTTGCGTGACATTCGTTGCCCTCATCTGTTGGGTGTCGTTTTTCGTTGTCGTGATGAAAGGATAGGCAGGCTTGCCGGGCGGGGCCAGACATAAATGTGTCGCTACAATGACAAAGGCCGGAATTGCCTTGCGGACGGGCGCTGTCGATCAGGGGTTTTCAAGATGCGCGCGGGGGGGCATATTCACTGCCATGACCCGGATGCGCCACATCGCCACCGCCCGCACCGCGCCCCACGGCGCGCGTCTGGCCGTGCAGCTTCGCGGTCTGCTGCTTCTTACGCTGCGCTGAGCGGGTCTTCCGGGCCGCCGCTCAGACAGGTCAGCGCCCGGGCAACCCCACAGGACCACGTAAGAAAGACCAAGCCAATGACCGAACAGAACCGCGTCGTGATCTTTGACACCACGCTGCGCGACGGCGAACAGTCCCCCGGCGCCACCATGTCCCATGCCGAAAAGCTGGAAATCGCCGCCATGCTGGACGAGATGGGCGTCGACGTGATCGAGGCCGGATTTCCCATCGCCTCGGAAGGCGATTTCGCCGCCGTGTCCGAGATCGCGCGTCTGGCGAAAACCAGCGTCATCTGCGGCCTGGCCCGCGCGCAGATCCCCGACATCGACCGCTGCTGGGAAGCCGTGAAGCATGCCCGCCAGCCGCGCATCCACACCTTCATCGGCACCTCGCCGCTGCACCGGGCGATCCCGAACCTGGACATGGACCAGATGGCGGACCGCATCCACCAGACCGTGACCCATGCCCGCAACCTGTGCGACAATGTGCAATGGTCGCCCATGGACGCCACGCGGACCGAACACGACTATCTGTGCCGCGTGGTGGAAATCGCCATCAAGGCGGGTGCCACGACGATCAACATTCCCGACACGGTCGGCTATACCGCGCCGCGCGAAAGCGCCGCGCTGATCCGCATGCTGCTGGAACGGGTACCGGGCGCGGATGACATCATCTTTGCCACGCATTGCCACAACGACCTGGGCATGGCGACCGCCAACGCCCTGGCCGCGGTCGAGGCCGGAGCCCGCCAGATCGAATGCACGATCAACGGTCTGGGCGAACGCGCCGGCAACACCGCGCTGGAGGAGGTCGTGATGGCGATGCGGGTCAGGAACGACATCATGCCGTACCGGACGGGCATCGACACGACCAAGATCATGGGGATTTCCCGCCGCGTGGCGGCCGTGTCGGGCTTTCCGGTGCAGTTCAACAAGGCCATCGTCGGCAAGAACGCCTTTCTGCATGAAAGCGGCATCCACCAGGACGGCGTGCTGAAGAACGTCGAGACGTTCGAGATCATGCGCCCCGCCGATATCGGCCTGACCGAGAACAACATCGCCATGGGCAAGCATTCGGGCCGCGCGGCCCTGCGCGCCAAGCTGGCCGATCTGGGCTACGAGGTGGGCGACAACCAGCTCAAGGACATCTTCGTGCGGTTCAAGGCCTTGGCCGACCGCAAGAAGGAGGTCTATGACGACGACATCATCGCGCTGGTCCTGGACGCCGCCGCCAACACCGCCGAGGATCACCTGCAGGTCAAGCACCTGCGGGTCGTCTGTGGCAGCGACGGGCAGTCGGCAGAGTTGACCATGATCGTGGACGGCGTCGAAAAGCGCGCCGAAACCACCGGCGATGGGCCGGTCGACGCGTGCTTCAACGCGGTTCGGGAAATCTTTCCGCACGCGGCGCGGCTGCAGCTGTACCAGGTTCATGCCGTGACCGAGGGCACCGACGCGCAGGCCACCGTCAGCGTCCGCATGGAGGAGGAGGGCCGCATCGTCACCGGTCAGGCAGCCGACACGGACACGATCCTGGCCTCGGTCAAGGCCTATGTCGGCGCGCTGAACCGGCTGATCATGCGCCGCGCGATGACCGGGCGCGACACGGACGCCAAGCAGATCAGCATGTATTCGCACTAAGGCCCGCGGGGGGCATCGTGTCCCCCCGGCACCACCCGCAGGAGAAATGCCGCTGTCGGCGCAATGCGCGCATCGGGGCTTTTCCGGTGCGGCGCACGGCTCTATACGGGGCCACGTCCGTCAGGGCGATCACGAACCATCAAAACAGGGCAGGCCGGGCCAACCGGCGGGAAAAGGATACGGGCATGGCATTCGGCGGTTTGTTTTCGACCGACATCGCAATCGACCTGGGGACGGCGAACACGCTGATCTATGTCAAGGGCAAGGGCATCATCCTGAACGAGCCCTCGGTCGTGGCCTATCACGTCAAGGACGGCAAGCGCGTCGTCCTGGCCGTCGGAGAGGACGCGAAACTGATGCTGGGCCGCACGCCCGGCTCCATCGAGGCCATCCGCCCGATGCGCGAGGCGTCATCGCCGATTTCGACAGCGCCGAGCAGATGATCAAGCACTTCATCAAGAAGGTGTTCAAGCGCACGACCTTCTCCAAGCCCAAGATCATCGTCTGCGTTCCGCACGGCGCGACACCGGTTGAAAAGCGCGCGATCCGCCAGTCGGTCCTGTCCGCAGCGCCCGCAAGGCCGGCCTGATCGCGGAACCCATCGCCGCGGCCATCGGCGCCGGCATGCCCATCACCGAACCCACCGGCAGCATGGTCGTCGACATCGGCGGCGGCACCACCGAGGTCGCGGTCCTGTCCCTGGGCGACGTCGTCTATGCCCGGTCCGTCCGCATCGGCGGCGACCGCATGGACGAGGCGATCATCAACTATCTGCGCCGCAACCAGAACATGCTGATCGGCGAATCGACCGCAGAACGCATCAAGACCAGCATCGGCACCGCCCGCATGCCCGACGACGGGCGTGGCGCCACGCTGATGATCCGCGGCCGCGATCTGCTGAACGGCATCCCCAAGGAAATCGAGATCAGCCAGGCGATGATCGCCGAAGCGCTGTCCGAGCCCGTCCAGGCCATCTGCGAGGCCGTGATGGTCGCGCTGGAAGCGACGCCCCCGGATCTGGCCGCCGACATCGTCGACCGCGGCGTGATGCTGACCGGCGGTGGCGCCATGCTGGGCGAGCTGGACCTGGCGCTGCGCGAGCAGACCGGCCTGTCGATCAGCCTGGCCGACCAGCCGATGAGCTGTGTGGCCCTTGGCACCGGCAAGGCGCTGGAGTTCGAAAAGCAGCTGCGTCACGTCATCGACTACGACAGCTGATCGCGCAGGCAGGGAGCGCCTGAATGGCGCAGAAAAGCACCGATTTCGCCACCCCCGTGCGCCGCGTCCTGATCGCGGTGCTGGCGCTTGCGCTGCTGGCGGTGTTCCTGTTCTGGCGCATCGACAGCCCGCGGGCCGAGATGATGCGCACGGCCATGATCGACCGCATCGTGCCGCGGTTCGAATGGGCCGTGTCGCCGGTGACCAAGGTCACCCAGATGGTCGCGGGCTTTCAAAGCTATGCCCGCATCTATGAACAGAACCAGGAACTGCGCCGCGAATTGCAGCGCATGTCCGCCTGGCGCGAGGCCGCCGTCCAGCTGGAGCAGGAGAACTCCAAGCTGATGGCGCAGAACA
>NZ_BBPH01000202.1 GCF_000787695.1 Paracoccus sp. PAMC 22219
GTGGCGCGATGCGCCAAAGGACTATGGCCCTGTCAAAACCCTCTATATTCGGTGGGTCCGGTGGAGATGAGTGGCAAACGCCATTGGTCCGCGTGCAGCCTGAACGGAGAGTCTTCGCCCGGACGATGGCTCGGCCGGCCGCGGAGGCCGCCGTCCCGAAGACGGCGATGATTGATGCGACCCCTCTCAAGGCGCACCGCACGGCGACCAGGCTGCGGTCGAAAAGCGGCGGCTAGGCGACCGGAGGGGCCGTCTGATCGGCCGGAGTTCGAGTTCGGCGCGATGTCGAACGTGTGGTCGCTGTCAGTGGTCGCTTTGAATTTCCTCCTTCCTTCAACGACGATCCCGTTCTCGCGCATCAGTCGCCCGACCCTGCGGTGCCCGACATCGACGCCGACTTCCTTCAGTTCTTCTGTCATCCTGGGGCGGCCGTAGCTACCCAGGCTCAGTCGCGACTGCTCCTTGATGTGCGCCAGAACCACGATGTCCATGTGCTGCCTGCGGCTGGCAGGGCGACTGCGGAAAGCCCTCAACCCGCGGCCGACATTCATCACCCGACACAGCCGGTCGATCGGGAAAGCACCGCACTGTTCTTCAACGAACCGGAACCTCACGGCTTTCGGCTCGCGACGAACTGGGTGGCTTTTTCCAGGATGTCCCTCTCCTCGCGAAGTATGCGTTTCTCACGCCGAAGCCGGTCGTTCTCAAGCGCAAGTTCGCGATACTCGTTCGACACCACATCTGTGTCACCGTGCGTGGTGATCCACTTGTTCGGCGTCGACATCCCGATCCCAAGATCATCGGCGATCTGTCTGCGTGAGAGCCCGCTGGTCAGGGCGATCCGCACCGCATCCCTTCGAAATTCACCCGTTCTGGCCGTGCCCATAGTTCATCTCCTTTGCTCCAAATTATGCTGTCAAAGGAGCGGCACCAAACCGCGACAGGTCCAAGCCTGCGGGTCAAAAAGGGGCGCGCGGACGCCAGATCGGGCGTACCAAGGGTGGCATGAACACCAAGTCGCACGCCATCGCGGACGCGAAGGGGCGGCCGACCGGGTTCTCCATGTCCGCTGGACGTGTCAGCGAGGACACCGGCGCTGCGGCTCTGCTGAGCAGCCTGCCGAAGGCAGGGTGGTGGCTCCCGACAGGGGCTATGACGCTGACTGCTTCAGGGACGCGTTGAAAGACAAGGGGATAAAGGTCTGCATCCCGAGGCGGAGGTCCCGCAAGAGTGCGGTGAATTACGACAAGAGGCACTACAAGCGCCGCAACCACACCGAGATCATGTTCGGCCGCCTTAAAGACTGGCGACGGGTTGCCACCCGATATTGACCGATGCCCGAAGACTTTCTTCTCCGCTATAGCCCTCGCCGCAACAGTCTTCTTCTGGCTCCGAAACTCAATAGTCTGGAGCCGAGGTCGGCTCTCCCCATTCGGCTTCCATTATTGATTTGCTGTCCTTGCCATCTGAGATGAAGCCTTCGCGCTTTGCCCGATCCTGGATTTTGTGATCGTCTCGGTCAGGCTGTCGGCGTTGGGCGCCATGTCATAAGAGGGAAAAAGGGTCTTTGGCATGTGTTCTTCGCTCAAGGCGGTTGTCTATATAATGAGCATAACACAGTGCTTTGCACCTGTGAGCCATTCGTCTCTGTTGTGAATCCCACGCATGGGGCTGGCGTAAGCATCTCGCCAATCGCGCCACGCGCCACTCAATCTGCTCCAACTGGCCCGTATAAGTGGCCAAACGCGGCAATATTGCGCGACGAACGAGGCAAAAATCTGTGGTGCTAGATGCGGTGTGTGCTTGGAGGTCCAGCACGGCAGCGGCAAATCCGTCGGCGAATCTGCACTTCTCTGGATTTTCGTGGTCTGCCATGACGGGCGCCTCATCCATTTCTGCAAGTGGAACGGGCTATCACGGAGATGTGATGTCGCCTTGAGCTCTAGCGGAAGGCGGGAATACAACCCAAAGATGCTTAGGTGAAATTGATTGCAGCCTGCGAGCGATCCGCGCCGACCGCGTTAACTTTATCTAAACATTTCGGTACTTTTCAGGCCTGTTTCAGCGGCGGGGCATGGCCCTGTCACGACACCCTCCCGCACCGGATCCGGCCTGCCGTTTCCAGCCAGGACAGGGGTTTGCAGGCATTCGCAGGAGGAACCGTACAGTTCGGTTCTTACTTCGTCATGCGAACACGCGTACATATGATGGTAATGAAGGTTAACAGGGCCGTCACCGCGGTCTTGCATCTGGGTCATGCAGTATTTTGCGCATGCGCCCCCGAACGGAGAGAGGCCTGACCATGCTGCACGGCATTCGACGTCATCCCCCGTGCCCGTACAGGCCGACCCTTCCCTGATCCTTGAGGGGTGCCCTCGGGCTCCCCGGCGACCATCGACCGACCTGATTTGCCCCCAGAGATGCTCTGCGGGGACGGACCCCTGCTGCCCCTTTCCAAGGAGACGCCTATGCCCGTCCTGACTCAACTTGAAGGCACCCTGATCACCGGAACGATCGACAATCCGGTGGTGACGCTGCCGCCCACCTCGGTTCTGAACAACTTTGGCCCCGGCCAGTCCTTTGACGGCTATCGCGTGCAGGATGACGATACCGGGCCAGAGACAGTGGCTGCGGGCGAATTCCTGACCCCCGTGATCGACGAAGAGCCGCTACCGGGTACCTATCTTGGTTCCGGTACGCTCTCGACAGCCGCCGTGAGCATTGGGAATCCCGGCGGTGGTAGCTTGGCCACTGGGCTACGGCTGCAGGTAAATCCAGTCGATCTCGATTATTTTCGTGACGAGGGTGGAAACGTCTACTTCATCACGGAGCAGCCGCTGACTGCCGACCGTTTGTCCGTCACGATTCAACTCAAGTTGCCACTAGCTGGCACAATAACTCAAA
Source organism: Paracoccus sp. PAMC 22219 (assembly GCF_000787695.1). GTDB lineage: Bacteria > Pseudomonadota > Alphaproteobacteria > Rhodobacterales > Rhodobacteraceae > Paracoccus. The sequence goes on from NZ_BBPH01000202.1 coordinate 2,905, forward strand.
CAGTGCCGCTATCCGAGTTGGCGGATACGCTCGACGCGCTCGATCCGACTGGGGCTCTTGGGATTATCATTCCCGACCTGACAACTCTGACCCAACAGGTTCTAGATACGGCTGTTATCACGACGACCATCGACGGCGAAGGCACGCTGGTCCTGCCGGAAGGCGACTTCGAGGTCGTGTGCTTTGCCCGCGGCACGATGATCGACACGCCGGATGGGCCGGTCGCTGTCCAGGACCTGCGTCCGGGCGATCTGGTGATGACACGCGACAGCGGGGCGCAGCCGCTGCGCTGGATGGGCTCTCAGCGCCTGTCGGGCGAGGTCCTGGCCCGCAAGCCGCGCCTGATGCCGATCCGCATCAAGGCCGGAGCCCTCGGGGTCGATTCGCCGTCCCAGGATCTGATCGTGTCGCCTCAGCACCGGGTGCTGGTGCGGTCGCGGATCGCGCAGCGCATGTTCGGCACCTTCGAGGTGCTGGTCGCGGCCAAGCAGCTGCTGTCGCTGGACGGGTTTGAACTGGCCACGGACCTGACGGAGGTCGAGTATTTCCACATCATGTTCGACCGGCACGAGGTCATCCGGTCCAACGGCGCGGATACCGAATCGCTGTATACCGGCGTGCAGGCCCTGCGCATGGTCGGTCCCGCCGCCCGCGAAGAATTGCTGACCCTGTTCCCGGACCTGGTCGATGCGGGTCGAGCGACCCTTCCCGCACGCGACCTTCCGCAGAACAGGTTGGTGCGCAAGATGGCCGAACGCCATCAGCGCAACGCCTGCGCGCTGGTCGGCTGAGCCACACCGTCGCGACAGGAAGAAGGCCGCCCGTTCTGGGCGGCCTCTCTTTGTTCCGGTCAGGCTTTGCGCGCCTTGCGGGCGCGCTGCCACGGGGCGCCATGCTCCAGCCACAGGGCCGAAACCCACCACAGCGCCACGCAGGCCCACAGATCGACCGCCAGGCGACGCCACATGGGCTGATCCGCGGGGGTCATCTGGAACGCATCGCCCAGCACCGACAGCAGCACGCAGGCCACGAAGGCGAACAGCCCGCCCTTGCCGATCTGTTGCAGCGCGACGCCGGGGCGGGTGGCCGCCAGCCACTCCATCGGCCTCGCCAAGGGCACCGCGACCAGCCAGGCGGCGGCAACGATCGCCAGATACCGGGTGCCGTCCAGGCTCCATTTGTCGATCGTGCCATAGACGCGCATCAGCGCCTGGCGGAATTCCAGCGCGGGTTCCCCGATACGGGCCCCGATCACGATGGCGCTGCCAAAGGCGAACATCCCGATTGCCAGCACCGTCAGCAGATGCCGCCATGGCCACAGCGCGGCCATGATCTGCTGGCGGAAGAGGCCCAGGGCCGTGCCGGTATAGAACAGCATCTGCCAGCCGAACGGGTTGAACAGGAAGCCGTTCTCGGTCCGGTGGTTGGGGATCATCGCGTTCAGTTCCGGCGCGTGCCACCACAGCAGGACCGACCCCAGAACGACCACAAGCGGCCAGCGCAGCATCAGCGGCACCACGACCAGCGACAGCGTGATCAGGATCACGTAGACGGCCAGCACGTCGATGATGTTGGGCTGTACCCAGAAGGTGGCGACGGTGCCGACGAAGCCGATGGGGTTATCCAGGATCCAGATCGCATACTGGTTCCAGATCGCCGTGTGCGGCCGGTCCAGCGCCAGCAGGGCCGCCGACAGCAGCGCCATCAGCACCGCGCCGATCAGCATGGCACGCCAGACCTCGAACGCGCGGCGGGCGAAACGGCGCTGCGCCATGCGGCGCCCCTCGCGGGCCTCGATCGAGCGCCAGACGATGCCCACCAGGAAGCCCGACAGCAGCACGAACATCTCGGACGCGTCGAAGATCGAGAAGTTGGGCAGCGTCGTGCCCCGCAGGACCGAGATCGGCATGTGGTTGATCATGATGCTGACCAGCGCATAGCCGCGCAGCATATCCAGCGCTATCAGACGATTCATGCGGGCAACCGGCTCCACCGGGTCAGCAGGGCGGGGTCGAGAAGCATCGCGTCGGTCTCGGCCCGGTCCAGATCGTCCAAGGCCGCGATCTGATCGGGGGCATGGTCGATCTTGGCGCCGGCGGTGATCCGGGCCAGCCGGACCGCGCGGGGCAGATCGTCGGGCAGGGGGCCAGCATGCCGACATGGCGCGCCAGCAGGTCCGCCTCGCCGCCAAGGCGCAGCAGGCCGTCGCGTCCGGCCAGGGGCTGGGGCAGGGTGCGGGAGATGGCCGCGGCCTCGGTCAGGATCGCGGGGGGATCGCGCTCTTCGGGGGTGACCAGCAGGCCGCGCAGCCGCGCCCAACGGCCAAAGACCGGGCTGGCCGACAGGCGGGATGTCAGCGGCGACAGGATCAGGCCCGCCAGGATCGGCGACAGCCAGATCAGCTGTGCCGGCGAAAACGTCGCCAGCACGATCAGCGTGCCTAGGCCCAGGGCGACATGCGCCCAGTGATGGCGCAGCACGACGGTCCAGGACGGCATCGACCCGGCGCGGGTCTGCGCGTTCCAGCCGCTGTCGCGGCCCGACAGGATCTCGAAGATCTGGCGGGTCTGGACCAGCATCTGCACGGGCGCGATCAGCGCCGACAGGATCGTCTCGAAGATGGCGCTGGCAAAGATGCGTACGCGGCCGCCGGAATTGCGCGCCAGGGGACGCGCCCAGGCCCGGAAGGTCGCGATGAACTTGGGCAGCAGCAGCAGGCCCATGGCGATCGCGAACAGCCACAGCATCCGGCGGCTGTCGAAGACCGGCCATTCCGGGAACAGCTGATAGGCGTTCGGGAAATATTCGGGCGTGGACAGCAGCACCGTCGCCGACAGGACCAGACCCACCAGGATCAGGGCCAGCCACAGCGGGCTCATCAGAAAGCCCATGATGCCGATGATCATGTGCGCCCTGCTGACGCCGCGCAGGCCGCGGATGCCCAGCAGACGCGAATGCTGCAGGTTGCCCTGCGCCCAACGACGTTCGCGCACCGCCATGTCCAGCAGGGTCGGCGGGCACCCCTCAAAGCTGCCGCGCAGGTCGTGATCCAGGCGCACGGCCCATCCGGCGCGGCACAGTGCCGCCGCCTCGACGAAATCGTGGCTGAGGATGGTGCCGCCGAAGGGCGGCTTGCCGGGCAGGCGGGGCAGGCCGCAGGCTCGGCAAAGGCCGTCACGCGGATGATCGCGTTGTGGCCCCAATAGTTGCCGGTATCGCCCGACCACGCGGCCACGCCGCGGGCGATCATCGGGCCATAGACGCGGCCCGCGAACTGGGTCAGGCGGGCAAAGATCGTCTCTCCGCCGACCAGCATGGGCATGGTCTGGATCAGGCCGGCCTGCGGGTCGGCGGCCATGCGCGCGGACAGGGCGCGGATCGTGGCGCCCGACATGACGCTGTCGGCGTCCAGCACGACCATCTGGTCGTAGCGTCCGCCCCAGTTGCGCACGAATTCGGCCAGGTTCCCCGACTTGCGGTCGTCGTTGGTCAGTCGGCGGCGGTACCACATCGGCAGCGGCGACAGGGCGCGGGCACGGTCGATCACCAGCGTCTCGTTCACGGCGATGGCCGGGTCGCGGGTGTCGGACAGGATGAAGATCTCGGTCCGGTCGGCCATGCCCTCGGCCTCCAGCTCGCGCGCAAGGGCGACAAGCAGGCCGGTGCTGGTGGCGACATCCTCGTGATAGATCGGCATGACGACGACGACGCGGGCGTCGTTCGGGCCATCGGGCGTGGTCAGGCGCGGGGCCAGAAACCCGGCCAGCGTGCCGCAGAACGAAAAGCCCACCCAGGCAAAGGTCGGCACGAACAGCACCAGCAGTGCGATCTGCATCGGCGTGGGGTCCGCGCCAAAGGCCGCCAGCATCTGCCAGAAGCCCACGACGGCAAGAACCGCGGTGCCGCCAAAGGCGATCACCCGCGCCAGCCAGACGCGCAGGCTGTTCATGCGCCGCGCCGGTCCGGCCTGCGGATGGCGGGCGAAATCCTGCACGGGCATCGTTAGCGGCGCCCGCGGCGGAACCACGGGCGAAATGGCCGGCGCGTCGGAACGACCGGCCGTCGTCATGTCATGGTCCATGGTCATGCCGTCCAGCGCGTCAGCCAGGTCTCGCTGAGGGCGAGGCCTTCGGGATCGGTCAAAAGCGCGCTGAGCTCGGACAGCTGCGTGCGCCCCGGCTCGAACTCGAAGGCCAGCCGCAGGACGCCCTGTTCGGGCAGCGGTTTCAGATAGGCATGCACGATCCGGCCCTCGGACGCGCTGACCTGATAGTTGGGCAGCGTCTCGCGGAACATCCCAAGGTCGAAATCGATGATATAGCTGCGCGTGGTTTCCACGTTGACCGACCGGCCGGACCGCACCTGCCGGACCTTGGCCAGCGGCAGGTTGCTGGGCGGCAGCCCGGCAAAGCTGAGGCGATAGCGGAACTCGGTCCGCTCTCCGCCGGGGATGGTCCCTGCGGGCAGCCAATAGCTGACGATGTTGTCGTTGAACTCGTTCTCGACCGGGATCTCGATCAGGCGAACCTCGCCTTCGCCCCACTCGCCCTCGGGCTCGATCCACGCGGACGGACGCAGATGATACATCGCCTCGGCGTCCTGATAGGTCTCGAAGTCGCGGGGCCGCTGGACCAGACCAAAGCCGCGCGGATCGGTGTCGACAAAGCTGCTGATCTGCAGATTGCGCGGCGACATCAGCCCGCGCCACAGCGACTGGCCCGCGCCGGTCTGCATCTGCAACCCGTCGCTGTCGTGGCAGGCGGGGCGATAGTCGTCGACGACCCGGCGGCTTGCCGGGCTGAACCAGAACATCGACGTCAGCGGCGCCAGACCGGTTTCCCTGAGGTCCACGCGGGGGAACAGCGCGACACGGGTCCGCACCATCGTCACGGCGCCGGGCGTCACGTCGAACTGGAACGCCGCCGCGACCGACTTGCTGTCCAGGATCGCATAGATCCGCACGCTTTCGGCGCCGGGCTTGGGCTCGACGATCCAGAAATCGGTGAACAGCGGGAATTCCTCGCCGTCGGGGCTGCCGGTCTTGATGGCAAGACCGCGGGCCGACAGGCCGTACAGCGTGCCGCGCGCCACGGCGCGGAAATAGCTGGCGCCCTGAAAGACGATGAATTCGTCCATGACGCCGGGACGGTTCAGCGGCGTGCGCATGCGGAAGCCGGACCAGCCCATGTCGCCGATCGTGTTGAGGTCGGGGCCGTTCGGGAAATACCGCTCGTCGAACTCCAGCAGCGCCGGGTCGAACGGGATCGGCCGGGTGATCCCGTCGCGGACCAGGTTGATCTGCACCGGCTCGTAGAAGATCGAACCGGGCGACAGCAGGTCGACGCGGAAATTCGGGTTGCCCGCCAGCGGGTCGCGGTCGCGGCGAAAGCGGATGCCGCGATACTGGTCATAGTCCAGGTTGGCAAAGCTGCCGACCAGTTCGGCGACCGGCTGAACATAAAGGCGCGCGGACCGTTCCTGCGCCAGGGTCGCGACCTGTTCGAAGTCGAACGGTTGCGGGGCAGGGGGCCCGAAGGCCGCGGGGTCCACGCCTTCGGCCGGGGCGGGGGACTGTGCCTGTGCCGGCACCGCCATCAGCGAACCGCCGGCAGCCAGGGCGGTGGCAGCATTGAGAAATTGACGACGCTTCATATCCGGGGATGTCTCGACAAGGATAAGGGAATATAGGCGGCATGCCGCAGTGCAGCAAGCGTGCCTGGCGGTTTGCTCGCTTATCGGCCGATATGGGCCCATCGGGCAAGCAGGAATCGGCCTGATCGGTTCATTGTCGCGCCAGCCATGCCGTCACCGGGCCGCGCACGCTGGTCAGACCCTCGGCCTCGGCCTCGTCGATGACGCGGGCCAGCTCGGTGATGCTGACGCGGCGGATCAGGTGCTTGACCGGTCCGATCGATGCCGGACGCATCGACAGGCGCCGGATGCCCAGGGCGGCAAAGACCAGCGCCTCGACCGGGCGGCCCGCATCCTCGCCGCAGAAGGACAGCGGCACGCGGGCATCCTCGCAGCGCGCGATGATCTGGCGCAGCATCGCCAGGAACGACACGTTCAAGGTGTCATAGCGGCGGCGCACCCGCTCGTTTTCCCGGTCTGCGGCAAAAAAGAACTGTTTCAGGTCGTTGCCGCCGATCGAGATGAAGTCGCACATCTCGAAGAATCGCTTGGGCGCGAAGGCCAGCGACGGCGTCTCCAGCATGGCGCCGACGCGGATGTCGCTGGGCATCGAATGGCCAAGCCGCTGTTCGCGCGCCATCTCCTGCATCAGGATGCGGTGCGCGGCCTCGTATTCGGTGATGTCCGCGATGAACGGGAACATGACGTGCAGGGGCCGGCCCACGCTGGCCCGGATCAGCGCCTGCAGCTGCATGCGCAGGACGCCGCGCTTGTCCAGGCCCACGCGGATCGCGCGCCAGCCCATCGCGGGGTTGGGCTCGTCCTGCGGCTTCATGTAGGGCAGCACCTTGTCCGACCCGATGTCCAGCGTGCGGAACATCACCGGCTTGCCCTGCGCGTTGTCCATGACGCGGGCATACAGCCCCGCCAGTTCCGCGCGCCGGGGAACGTGGCTGCGGACCAGGAACTGCAGCTCGGTCCGGAACAGGCCAACGCCTTCGGCGCCCGACCCCTCGAGGGAGGGCAGGTCGGCCATCAGGCCCGCGTTCATGTACATCTGGATCGTGGTGCCGCAGGTGCCCATGGCGGGCTGGTCGCGCAGGTCGGCATAGCGGTCCTGCGCCTCGGCCTGCATGGCAATCTTGTCCATGAAGGCCTTGTGGACGGTCTCCTCGGGGCGCAGGTGGACGACGCCCTGGTCGCCATCGACCAGGATCGGATCGCCGTTCAGCGCCTCGGTGGTGATGCGGGTGGCGTGGATGACCAGCGGAATGGCCAGCGCGCGGGCGACGATGGCGGCGTGGCTGCCGACCGATCCCTCCTCCAGCACGACGCCCTTCAGGCGGCGGCCGTATTCCAGCAGCTCGGCCGGGCCGATGTTGCGGGCGACCAGGATCGGGCGTTCGGGCATTTCCGCGCCGGTGTCGTTGCCCTGTCCGGTCAGGATGCGCAGCAGGCGGTTCGACAGGTCGTCCAGATCGTGCAGGCGGTCGCGCAGATAGGGATCGGCGGCCATCTCCAGCCGGGCGCGGGCGCCGGACTGTTCCTTTTCGACCGCGGCCTCGGCGGACAGGCCAAGGCGGATGTCCTCCTCCATGCGCTTTAGCCAGCTGCGCGAATGGGCGAACATCCGATAGGTTTCCAGGACCGCGGCATGGTCGCTGTCGCCGCCCATGTCGACCGCACCCAGCATCTTGTCGACGGTCTCGCGCAGGGTTTCCACGCCCTCGTGCAGGCGGGCCAGCTCCTTGTCGGGGTCGTCGCCCACCGGGTTTGCGATGACCACGCGGGCCTCGTGCAGCCAGACGCGGCCCTCGGCCACGCCCTCCTGCCCGGTGGCGCCGCGCACCAGCAGCGGAAAGCGGTGCGCCAGCGGCAGGCTGTCGGACTGGCTGCCCTGGAACGCGCCCAGTTCGGTCATCTCGGCCAGGACCATGGCCACGACCTCCAGGCCATAGACCTCGTCCTCGGAGAACTGCCGGGCGGTCGCGCATTGCACGACCAGCACGCCAAGCCGCTCGCCGACCCGCTGGATCGGCACGCCGAGGAAGGCGGGGAAGACCTCCTCGCCGGTCTCGGGCATGAACCGGAAGCCGGGCTGGGCGGGGGCGTTGGCGGTGTTCACGTTGCGGCCGGTGCGGGCCACGCGGCCGACCAGACCCTCGCCAAGGCGCAGGCGGGTCTGGTGGACGGCCTCGGGGCGCAAGCCTTCGGTCGCGCACAGTTCCAGCGTGTCGGCGTCGCGGAACAGATAGATCGAGCAGACCTCGGTCCCCATCGAATCGGCGATGTGTGGGTGATCTGGTCAAGCCGATCCTGCCCACCGCCCGCCGCGGCAAGGATTTCCTTGAGCCGCCTCAGCAGCTTGCGAGAGTCGCTGTCGGTGCGATCCTGCATCGCCTGCCCCGCCTTCTGCCGTTACGCGTGTCCCCGACCGGGGAACCAACCGGAGGGCGTTATGCCTTCTCCAGTTCGAAGGCATCATGCAGTGCCTGCACCGCCAGTTCCATGTATTTCCGATCGATCAGCACCGAAATCTTGATCTCGCTGGTCGAGATCACCTTGATGTTGACGTTTTCATCGGCCAGCGCCTTGAACATGCGGGCGGCGACGCCTGCATGGCTGCGCATGCCGATGCCCACGACGGACACCTTGGCGACCTCGGTGTCGACGACCAGTTCGTCATAGGCGATGTGGCCGGCCTGGCGGGCCTCCTCCATCGCGCGCTTGGCGCGCTCGACCTGGTTGATCGGCACGGAAAAGGTCATGTCGGTCACCGAACCCGGGTGATCGTCATAGTCCTTTTCCGAGATGTTCTGAACGATCATGTCGACGTTCACGCCCGCATCGGCCAGCGGCGCGAAGATCGCGGCCGAGATGCCGGGACGGTCCTCGACCGTGACCAGGGTGATCTTGGCCTCGTCGCGCGACGAGGCGACACCGTTGACGACTTTCGATTCCATGATTTCATCCTCATCGCAGATCAGCGTGCCGGAATTTTCGTCGGTATCCTCGAACGAGGATAGCACCCGCAGGCGCACCTTGTATCGCATCGCAAGCTCGACCGACCGCGTCTGCAGCACCTTGGCGCCAAGGGATGCCAGCTCCAGCATCTCCTCGAAGGCGATGCGTGGCAGCTTGCGCGCGCGCGAGGTGATGCGCGGATCGGTGGTATAGACCCCGTCCACGTCGGTATAGATGTCGCAGCGTTCGGCGTCGAAGGCGGCGGCGAATGCCACCGCGGTCGTGTCCGACCCGCCGCGGCCGAGCGTGGTGATGCGGCCCTCGGGCGACACGCCCTGGAACCCCGCCACCACCGCGACCTTGAACCCTTCGGCGAACTTCTGGTCCAGGTTCTTGCGCGGGATGTCCACGAAACGCGCGGCCGAATAGGCGGCGGTCGTGTTGATCGGCACCTGCCAGCCCTGCCAGCTGCGTGCGGGCACGCCCATCTCCTGCAGGGTCAGGGACATCAGGCCCGCGGTCACGTTCTCTCCGGAACTGACCACCGCGTCGTATTCGCGGGCGTCGAACAGCGGAGAGGTTTGTTCGACCCATCCGACCAGTTCGTTCGTCTTGCCGGACATGGCGCTGACGATGACGATCACGTCATAGCCGCGCTCGACCTCGCGCTGCACCTTTCGGGCGGCGTTCCTGATCCGGTCCAGATCGGCCACCGAAGTGCCGCCGAATTTCATTACCAGAAGCGGCATCAAGGGCCTCCAGCCAAAGGATGTGCGTCGGCGGGGCTTTTAGGGGCGGGGCGCGCGAACCGCAAGGGGCGGCGCTAGTTCGCCTTGGACCGCGGGACGAAGGGCAGGGGGGCCACGGGAACGCCGTCCTCGATCAGCTTGCGGGCATCCTCGGGGCGGGCCTCGCCATGGATGGCGCGGGCGGGCCGGGTGCCTCGTGCATGGCGCGGGCCTCCTCGGCAAAGGACAGGCCGACATAGTCGGAGCTGGTCTCGATCTTGCGGCGCAGCGCCTGCAGGGCGGCCTCGGCGGGGTTGCGCGGCGCGGTCAGGGCCTTGTCGCTGATGGCGGGGGCCATCAGGGCCCTGTCGACCTTGGTCGCGCCGCACACCGCGCAGCCGACCTGACCCGCATCGCGCATCGCCTCGAACCCGTCCGAGGACCGGAACCAGCCGTCGAAATCATGGCCCTGGTCGCAGCGCAAGGCATAGCGGATCATCGCAACAACTCCTGTCAGATGATCCCTATATCGGGTCCGCCGGGGGCCCGCGCAAGATCGTCCAGCCGCGCGATCAGCGCCGCCGGATCGCCCGCCCGCGCCTCCAGCACGGCCCGCGCCGCCCGGCCCATCGCGCGGGCCTCCTCCGGCGCGTCGGCCAGTCGCGCCAGCGTGACGTCCAGATCGCCGGCCGGGCGTGCCGCGCCATGCCCGTCCAGCGCGTCGAACGCCTCGACGAAATTGCCGACATGGGGGCCGTGGATCAGCGCGCAGCCATGGGCGGCGGGCTCCCACGGGGTGTGGCCGCCGTGGTCCTGCAGGCTGCCGCCGATGATGCAGATCCCGGCGCGGTCGTACCAGCGCGCCATCTCTCCCAACGTGTCGGCCAGCAGGATCCCGCCCTGCGGCGCGTCGTCCGCCCCCGCGCTGCGCCGCGCGAAGGCCAAGCCGCGCGCCGCGATCAGCGCCGCGATGGCGTCGCCCCGGTCGGGATGGCGCGGCGCCAGGATCAGCCGCAGGTCTGGCCGCGTGTCGCGCAGCGCCACAAAGGCGTCCAGGACCGGCGCATCCTCGCCCTCATGCGTCGATGCCGCCAGGATCACCCTGTCGCGTGCCGCGCTGTCGGGCGGGGCGGGCCGGGCGGCGGGCGCCAGCAGCTTCAGGTCCAGCCGCGGCAGCAGCGCGCGGTGCGGCAGGCCCAGGTTCAGCAGGCGCGCCTCGCTGCCCTGATCCTGCGCCGACAGGGCCGCCACGCGCCCCAGCATCGGGCCGATGATGCGCGGAAACCGCGCCCATGTGCCGGCGGACCGTTCCGACATGCGCGCCCCGATCATCGCCTGGCGAATGCCGCGTTCCGACATCAGGCGCGATCGCAGCGGCCAGAATTCGCCCTCGACGGTGATGGCCAAGCGGGGACGGGCTGCGTCCAGGAACCGCGCCAGCGCACCGGGCAGGTCCAAAGGCGCCAGCCGCGCGGGCAGGCCCCAGTCCTGCGCCAGCGCGCGGCCCGTCTCGCTGTTGGTGGTGATCGTCAGGGGGTGGCGCGCCGCCAGCGCCTCGATCACGACGCGGGCCGAGGTCAGCTCTCCGACAGATGCGGCATGGATCCAGATCGCGGCGGGGCCGGGCGCGCCCGTGCACACCAGCCGCTCGCGCAGCGCCCGCGACCCGCCCAACCGCGCGCGCAGGCACAGCGCGGCCTCGGCGATGCGGGTCGTGGCGTCATAGATCATGCAGGATGGTCCCCTCGGGCAGGATGAGGTGGAGGCGGGTACCGGAATCGAACCGGTCTTCACGGATTTGCAATCCGGTGCGTAACCTCTCCGCCAACCCGCCGCCGTCGAGAGTGGCCGTGTCCTAGCGGATTGCCGCGACCCTTGCAAGACGCGAAGCGCGGCCCCGATGTCGTGCGTTGCCCAAGCCGGGGAAACATGGCAATAGTCGCCCGAACAGGTCCAGCAGAGGTTCCCCGACATGAGCGATTTCGCCGCGCGCCGCACGACGATGGTGGACACGCAGGTGCGCCCCAGTGACGTCACCAAGTTCCCGGTGATCGACGCGATGCTGACCATCCCGCGCGAGGAATTCGTCCCCGCCAACCGCCGCTCTGTCGCCTATTCCGGAGAGAATCTGGACATCGGCCACGGCCGCGTCCTGCTGGAACCGCGCACGCTGGCCAAGATGGTCGACGGTCTGGACATCCAGCCCGACGAGCTGGTCTTGGATCTGGCCTGCGGATATGGCTATTCCGCCGCCGTGATGGCCCGCATGGCCGAGGCGGTCGTGGCGATCGAGGATGACGCCGAACTGGCAACCGAGGCCGAACAGCGGCTGTCGCAGGCGGGCATCGACAACGTCGCCGTCCTGCACGCCCCTCTGACCGAAGGCGCGCCCAAGCAGGGCCCCTATGACGTGATCCTGATCGAGGGTGCGGTCCAGGATATTCCCGCCGCCATCGTCGCGCAGCTGCGAGAGGGTGGCCGCATCGCCGCCCTGTTCACCGAAGGCGCGCTGGGCGTGGCCCGGATCGGCACCCGTCAGAACGGTCAGCTCAGCTGGCGCTATTCGTTCAACGCCAAGGCGCCGATGCTTCCGGGCTTCGGCCTGCAGCGCGGGTTCGTGCTTTGAGCGCGCTGGCGCGGATTGCCGGCGGTGCGCTGCTGGCCCTGGCCGCGGCCTTGCCCGCCCGCGCCGAATCGCTGGCCGACACCATGGTCGCGGCCTATCGCCACTCTGCGCTGATCGAACAGAACCGCGCCGTCCTGCGCGCCGCGGACGAAGATGTCGCGGCATCCGTCGCGGCGCTGCGCCCGGTCGTGGAATGGGTCGCGCGCCAGTCCGCATCGCGCGCCGAGGGGGGCACGACCGTACGCTCGACCTCGCTGTCGATCGGGGCGCAGCTGACGCTCTATGATTTCGGACGCTCGCAGCTGGCCATCGACGGCGCCAAGGAACAGGTGCTGGCCACGCGCCAGGCGCTGGTGGGCGTCGAACAGGACATCCTGCTGGCCGCGACCGTCGCCTATTTCGACGTGCGCGAGGCGATCCAGCAGGTCGGGTTGCAGGAGAACTCGGTCGACGTGCTGTCCAGCGAACGCCAGGCCGCCCAGGACCGATTCGACGTGGGCGAGATCACCGTGACCGACGTGGCGCTGGCCGATGCGCAGCTGGCCGCGACCCGTGCCGCGCTGGCCACCGCCAACGGCCAGCTGGAGATCGCGCGCGAGGCCTATCTGGCCGTGACCGGCCGCCAGCCCGCCCGCCTGGACGCGCCGCCGCCGCTGCCCAACCTGCCCGCCACGCTCGACGAGGCGCGCCAGATCGCGCAGCGCACCCATCCCGCCATCGGCCAGTCGCAGCGCCAGGCCGCCGCGGCCGAGATCGGCGTGGCCGCAGCCGCCGCCGAACGCAACCCGACTCTGTCCGGCACGGCGAATGTCGGCGTCACCCGCAGCCCCGAATCCAGCCTCGGCGGCGGCTATGGCAGCCGCAATTCCTCATCGGTGGGGCTGGAACTCAGCCAGACGCTGTACTCCGGGGGCCGCCTGTCCGCCGGACATCGCCGCGCGATGGCGGAACGCGATCAGGCGCGCTCGGCGCTGCTGAACACCGCGCGCCAGATCAGCCAGCAGGTCGGAGAGACCTGGGCCAACATCGCCGTGGCCCGCGCGCAGATCACCGCCATCGACCAGCAGATCTCTGCCGCGCAGCAGGCCTATGACGGCGTGCGCGAGGAGGCGCTGCTGGGGGCGCGGACCACGCTGGACGTGCTGGATGCCGAACAATCGCTGCTGCAGGCGCGGGCCGACCGGATTTCGGCGGAATCGAATCTGCAGTTAGCTCATTATCAACTTCTGGCTGCTATGGGTCTGTTGACGGTAGAAAACCTGCAACTGGGGATACCCACCTATGACCCATCGCAATATTACAACGCTGTGCGGGACGCGCCCGCGACCAGCAAGCAGGGCGAAAGCTGGATCGCGTGCTGCGAGCCATCGGCCGGAACTGATCCGGCACCGGCGGTGCGCCATGACTGAGGCGCGCCGTCTGACCCCCGCCGAGGATCCGGCATCCGACACCCCCGCGCCCCGGCGCAAGACCGCCAAGGCCGATGCGGCGCCCAAGACGCCCCGCCGCCGCAGCGCCAAGGCCGAGCCCGACGCCAAGCCGGCGCGCGCGAAGGCAACCCGCGCCAAGGGCGTGGCCGACCCGGCCCGTCCGCGGACCCGCAAGGTCGCCGCGGCACAGCCCGCGCAGGTGGTCACCCTGCCCATCCTGACCCAGGATCAGCCGATTGGGCAGGCCGCCCAGGAAATCGCCCGCATCCGCGCCGAGATGCAGAGCATCCGCCACATGATCGACGGCCAGCCGGTCATCCACAGCGACGCGCGCACGATGCTGAAGCGGCTGTGCCAGGACCCGACACCGCGCGGGATGCTGGCGGGCAGCACGGCCTCGGTCATCCAGCTGGCGCCACATCTGCGCCGAACTGTGGTCGAGTTGCCCGATGACGGCGTGCCCCCGGCCCGCGCCCGCCGCGCCGCCACCAAGGGCCGCGGCAGGACCGCCACCGCCCTGGCAATGCCCGTTGCTGTCGAGGACTCGCCCATCGCCGACGCCCTGCAGCAGGACGCTCCGGCACCCGTGGTGTCGGCCCCCGTCCTGCAGGCGCCCCCGGCGCCCCGATCCCGCATTGCGCGGCTGTTTTCGGCTTGGGGCGACTGGCTGCTGTGGCGCCTGCTGCCACCCGCGATGCCCGTTCAGGCATCAGCGTCTGAACCCGTGGCTGCCGCAGTGCCCGTCCGAGGGTCGGTGGCCAGCGACATCGCCGGCCTGTCGCAGGGTCACGCCCCTGCCGGCGACGGTCCCGACCGCCCGCAGGCAGACGCCCCGGCGCCGCACCTGCCGGTCGCGCAGATCGTCGCGCAGACGGTCGCCCAGATGATGGACGACAAGACCATGCGCGCCCACCTGCAGGAGATGATCCGAGAGGAGTTGGAGGGAGAGATGGGCGCCCGGTTCTCGGGCAACCTGCGCGCCGTGGTCCGGCGCGAGATCGCCTCGGCACTGGATGACCGGCTGACCCATCTCTGATCCCCTTGCGGGGATCAGTTCAGGTATCGCTCGGGGTCGACGCTTTCGAACCCGCGGCGGATCTCGAAATGGACAAAGCCCGCGTCGCCCGCCTGACCCAGGGATTGTCCCGCGCTGACGCTGTCGCCCTTGGCGACGGCGACATCGCCCAGGTTGGTATAGACGCTCATCAGGTCGCCCTCGTGGCGGACCACGATGATCGGCGTGCCGGCGCTGTCACGGGTGATCGCGGCCACCTGGCCGCTGCCGGCCGCGGTGACGGGCGCGCCGCCCGATGCCGCGATGTCGATGCCGTCGTTCCGGCCCTTTTCATAGACCCGGATGATCGACCCCTCGACCGGCATGCGGAACTGACCGCCGCCCGATGCCGGGGTCCGCGTCGACCCCAGATCGGTCTGGGGCGTGTCGGGGGCGGGGGCGCCGGCCGCGGGCGTCTCCTCGTCGGGCAAAGGCTGAGTGGCCGAGGGCGGCGTCGGCGTCGGGCTGCCCGCGCCGGGGGCGGTGGTGGCCAGCCTGTCGGGCGTTTCGCCGGGCTGCGGCACCAGCAGGCGCTGGCCCGTCCGCAGGCTCATGTCCGAAGGCAGACCGTTCCAGCTGGCCAGGTCCTGCACGCTGACGCCATAGCGGCGGGCGACGGCCCAGGCCGTCTCTCCGGCGGCGACGACATGTTCGCGGGGGTTGCCCCCTGCCGCAGGGGCCGGGGTGGCGCGCGCCGCCGTCGGGCTGGCCGGGGTGCTGTCGGCAAAGGGATCGGTCACGATCGCCGTCCCGCCCCCGGCGGGTGCGCCGGCGGCGACCTGCGTCGGCAGGACCAGCACCGCCCCCGCCTGCATCGGCGCATCGGCGGGCAGGGCGTTGTGCGCGGCCAAAGCCGCCGCATCCAGTCCCAGCCGGGCGGCGATCGTGGCGGGCGTGTCGCCGGTCTGCGCCACCGCGACCTGGCCGCTGGAAAAGCTGATGACGCCGCGGGCGTCGGGTTCGGGGCGGGGCGCTGCCGTCGCGGCCGCGGCCGCCGTGTCCATGCCCCCGATCAGACCGCGCAGGTCCGGGTCAAAGCTGCCGTCCGACCCGCAGGCCGTCAGCGCCAGCAGGCCCAGCATCGCGCAGCCTGCCTGAAAATCACGTGTGTTCATGGTCCTGTCCTCGGCCTGCCTGATGGTGGCCGGGGGTCATGTCTGGCCCAACCCCTCGACCAGCGGAACGAACCGCACCTGCCGCAACTCGTCGTAATCGAACCCCCCTTGGGTCCGCGTCACGCGGATCAGGGTCTGGACCGCGTCCGACTGTCCGACAGGCACCACCATGATACCGCCGATCTTCAGCTGTGCCAACAGCGGGCCGGGCGGATCCTCGGCCGCGGCGGTCACAAGTATGCGGTCAAACGGCGCCTGGTCGGGCAACCCGCGCGATCCGTCGGCCACCTGCGCGATGATGTTGTGCAGCCCCAGGTCGCGAAAGATCGCCTCGGCCTCCTGCACCAGGCGGCGGTGGCGGTCGACGGTATAGACACGCCGGCACAGCCCCGACAGGACCGCGGCTTGGTATCCCGACCCGGTGCCCACCTCCAGCACGGTGTCGCGTGGCCCGACATCCAGCGCCTGCGTCATCAGCCCCACGACCGACGGCTGGCTGATCGTCTGGCCGCAGGGGATGGGCAGGGGCGTGTCCTCATAGGCGCGGTCTGCGAACTGGCCGCGCACGAACAGGCCGCGGTCGATCCCCTCCATCGCGGCCATCACCCGCGGATCGGTCACCCCGCGGGACCGCAGTTGAAAGACGAACCGCATCTTGCGCTCGGCGTCGTCGTCCTCGTCGCTCATTCGGCGGCCCGCGCCAGCGGATCGTCCAGCGCCGCCGCCAGCCGGTCCAGCGAGGCGTGACACGTCAGGTCCGCCCGCATCGGCGTGACCGACACGAACCCCTCCATGTTGGCGGCGACATCGGTGCGTCGCGGGCCGGGGCCTGCTGCGATCCGCCCGCGATCCACATGAACCGCCGCCCGTTCGGCGCGCTGTAGGGCTGGGCCGCGAACCGCGATCCCTGGCGCTGGCCCTGCGGCACGACGCGCAGGCCCTGCACCTCGGCGGCGGGGACGGGCGGAAAGTTCACGTTGTAGAACAGCCGGAAATCGGCATCCGTCGACCAGTCGCCGTGATCCAGCAGGCGACGGATGACGGCCGCGCCATGGGTGCGCGCCCCCTCGAACGGATCGGCCAGCTCCGCGGTCCGCGGCCCCAGGTATTGCGACAGCGCGATCGCGGGCAGACCCTGCAGCGCCGCCTCCATCGCACCGCCGATGGTGCCCGAATACATGGCATTCTCTCCGGCATTGTTGCCGCGGTTCACGCCCGACAGCACCAGGTCGGGGGCCGCGCCCACGATGTCGCCCAACGCCGCCAGCACGCAATCGGCCGGGCTGCCCTCGGCGGCATAGCGACGCTCGGACAGGCGCGCGACCATGGTGGGGTGGGTATAGCTGATGCAATGACCCACGCCCGACTGCTCGAACGCGGGCGCGACGGTCCAGACCTCGCCATGCGGGCCGGCCAGGTCGGTGGCGATCTGGTGCAGCACCTCGAGGCCCGGGGCGTTGATCCCGTCGTCATTGGTGATGAGAATGCGCATCCTGTCCCCTGTGCCGGCTGCCCGCGCCCCCTGCGCACGCGGATGTGACACGATCTGCTTAGCGGCGGCGGCTTTGTGCTTCAACCCGTTCCTGCGCCGCAGGGGCCGAAGCGGTTTGACCTTGGGCGCGTCGCGTTGCATCGTGGGCCGACGCGCAACGGGCCGGGATGCGATGCAGATCTATCTTCCCATCGCCGAGGTCTCGGTCAACGCCTTCACCCTGATGGGGCTGGGTGGGCTTGTCGGCGTCATGTCCGGCCTGTTCGGCGTGGGCGGGGGATTCCTGATCACGCCGCTGCTGTTCTTCATCGGCATCCCCCCGGCCATCGCGGTGGCGACGGGCGCGAACCAGGTGGTCGCATCGTCCGTGTCGGGCGTGCTGGCGCACATGAAACGCAAGACCGTCGATTTCCGCATGGGGGGCGTGCTGCTGGCGGGCGGCATGGTCGGGTCCGGGCTGGGGGTGCTGGTCTTCAACATCCTGCAGCAGCTGGGCCAGGTCGAGCTGGTCGTTCAGCTGTGCTATGTCGTCTTTCTGGGCCTGATCGGCGCGATGATGCTGCAGGAAAGCCTGCGCGCCCTGCTGCGTGCGCGAAACCCCACCGGGCGGCGGCGCCTGCATCAGCACATGTGGGTCCACCGCTGGCCCCTGAAGGTCAAGTTCCGCGCCTCGGGCCTGTACATCAGCGTGATCCCGCCCTTGATCGTCGGGGTCGCGGTCGGCATCCTGGCCGCGATCATGGGCGTCGGCGGCGGCTTCATCATGGTGCCCGCGATGATCTATCTGCTGGGCATGCCCACCAAGGTCGTGGTCGGCACCTCTCTGTTCCAGATCACCTTCGTGACGGCCTTCACCACGCTGATGCACGCGGTCAGCTACAACACGGTCGACGTGATGCTGGCGGTGCTGCTGATCGTGGGGGGCGTCATCGGCGCGCAGATCGGCACCACGCTGGGCGCGCGCCTGCGGGCCGAACAGCTGCGGATCCTGCTCGCGCTGCTGGTGCTGGCGGTCTGCATCAAGCTGGCGCTGGACCTGTTCCTGACACCCGACGATCTGTTCGTCATCACCACGCGGGGGCAATGATGCGCGCGGTCGTCCTGGCATTGATGCTGGCGCTGATGCCCGGCGCGCTGCTGGCGCAGGGGGCGGGATCGACGATGCCCGCCGATCCGGATGCGGGCCTGATCCCCCAGGTCGAGGCGCCGCAGGTCTGGCCGCTGTTTCCCGACCCGGTGACGCCGCGCGGCGATCCGGTTGCCGACACCGATCAGGCCCCCGAACAGGTCGTGGCGGGCCTGTCGAACAGCGCCGTGGCCATCACCACCAGCTTTGATGGCAGCGACATCCTGATCTATGGCGCGGTCCGGCGAGAGACGCCGATCCCCGACGGCCCGCTGGACGTGATCGTGACGATCGAGGCCCCGTCCCAGCCCCTGACCATCTGGCAGAAGGCCCGCCGCTTCGGCATCTGGGTCAACACCGAACGGGTGGATGTGGGGGCCGCCCCCAGCTTTTATGCGGTCGCCACGACCCGGCCCCTGGCCGACATCCTGGCACCCGACTGGGACAACCGCTATCGCATCTCTCTGCCCCTGGTCCTGCGTGCCTTCGCCGGCGCCCCCGAGGTCGAGGATACGCTGCCCTATACCCAGGCCCTGATCCGCCTGCGTCAGCAGAACGGCCATTACCGGCTGGAGGAGGGCGCCGTCACCCTGGTCGAGGACACGCTGTTCCGCACCGACATCCGCCTGCCCGCCAACCTGATCGAGGGCGACTATCGCGCCCGCATCTTCCTGTTGCGCGAGGGGGCGGTGATCGACGCCTATGGCGCCGCGATCGAGGTCCGCAAGGTCGGCCTGGAACGCTGGCTGTACCGCCTGGCGTTCGACCAACCGCTGCTCTACGGGCTGATGTCGCTGGCGGTGGCGGTGATTGCCGGCTGGGGCGCCTCCGCCGCGTTCCGGAAATTGCGGCGTGCCTAAGGGACGGTGCCGGTCACTGCGCCCCGCCATGCCCCCGCGCATAGCGGCGGATCAGATCGGCCAAGTCCTCCATCGTGATGTCCAGGACGTTTGCGATGTGAATTTCGTGCCGCCGCGCCTGTGGCCCCAAGGCCCAGGTCCGGCGTTGCCACCTGCTGACCGACAGGCCAGTGGCCAAATCGGGGTCCAGCCGGATGATCACCACGGCGCCGGCCCGTGTCCGTCGCAAGAAAACGTCCCGGACCGCGAGCCAAGGAATCTCGTCCCGTGAAAAGTCCAGCCAGGTCAAGCCGGTGGGCGACAGTCGCATCGGCGTCCATCCATTCCGGATGAGCCGCCTGCCGACGAGTGCCACCCCCAACGGAACCGCCAGAGCCACCATCCACCCGCCCAGCAGATAGGTTTCCCACCCGACCTCCTGCGGCCCCTTGGCGATCAGCGCGACTGCCACGATCATAGCCACGCCTGCACCCAGCACAACGAGCAGCACCTTTTCGCGGCTGCGCTCGATCTCCGTCGTGCGGGACAGATCCACAGCATCGATCCAATTCATGTCAGCCCCCAGTGCCGGATCAAAACGCGGTGGCGCGCGCCCGCGTGGCTGGGGGTGACCATCCCGCAACCATCGGCGTGCCGCCAGCAGATATCGCCATGAAAACCGGCCCCGCGATTGCTCGCGGGGCCGGTCCTCCCTCTGTGTGCAGCCTGTCCCCCTCCACTGGTCCGGGCTGCGGGGGTTCCTTCAGGCGCCGATCAGGTCGGACTGGCGCAGGGTGACCTCGGCCTGCTTGATCGACGCGATGTCAACCAGGCGGCCCTTGTAGACGGTGGCGCCCGCGCCGTCGCGCTTGGCCTGTTCCATCGCGGCGAGGATCTCGCGCGCCTCGGTGACGGCGGCCTCGCTGGGCGAGAACACCTCGTTGGCCAGGGCGATCTGGCTGGGATGGATGGCCCATTTGCCGACCATGCCCAGGGTCGCGCTGCGCATCGCCTGGGCGCGGAACCCCTCGGGGTCGCTGAAATCGCCGAACGGGCCGTCGACGGGCAGCAGGCCGTGCGTGCGACAGGCGGCGACGATGGCGGTCTGCGCCCAGTGCCAGGGATCGGGCCAGTATTTCTGGCCCTCGCGGATCATGTAGTAATTCTCCTGCGTGCCGCCGATGCCGGTGGTGGCCATGCCCATGGACGCCGCGAAATCCGCCGCGCCCAGGCTGATCGCCTGCAGGCGCGGGGAGGCGGCCGCGATCTCCTCGACATGGCAGATGCCGGCGGCGGATTCGATGATCACCTCGAAGGCGATGGGTTTCGTGCGGCCCTTGGCGCGCTCGACGGCGGTGACCAGCGCGTCGACGGCATAGATGTCGGCGGCGCAGCCTGCCTTGGGGATCATGATCTGGTCCAGCCGGTCGCCCGCCTGCTCCAGCAGGTCGACCACGTCGCGATACCACCACGGCGTGTCCAGCCCGTTGATGCGCACCGACAGCGTCTTGGTGCCCCAGTCGACGTCGTTGATCGCCGCGATGATGTTGGCGCGGGCCTGATCCTTGTCGTTCGGTGCGACCGAATCCTCCAGGTCCAGGTTGATCACGTCGGCGGCCGACGCGGCCATCTTGGCAAACAGCGCCGGGCGCGACCCGGGTCCGAACAGCTGACAGCGGTTCAGACGCGCGGGGGGCAGGGGCTGTTGGCGAAAGCTCATGGCAGGGTCCAGTTCGACAAGATTCGGGCCTGCGGTCGGTAATAATGTTGCGCTGCGGTCGCAGCAAGCCCTATTTCCGCAATGCGGCAACGGGCGCGGTTCTTGACGCAGCGGGGCTTTGGGCGCAGGACCGGGCCCGAACACGCGACGGCACGGAGGCAGCGATGACGCGGACGGTCTATGTGAATGGCGATTACACCCCCGAGGATCAGGCCATGGTGTCGGTCTTTGACCGGGGCTTCCTGATGGCCGACGGCGTCTATGAGGTGGTCAGCGTCCTGGGCGGCAAGCTGATCGATTTCGAGGGGCACATGGTGCGGCTGAAGCGGTCGCTGTCGGAGCTGGCCATCGCCAACCCGCTGTCGGACGACGACTATCTGGCCGCGCATCGCGAATTGCTGGCGCGCAACGACATCACCGACGGTCTGGTCTACCTGCAGGTCACCCGCGGCAATCCGGGCGACCGCGATTTCGCCTATCCGCCCGCGGACACGGTGCCGACGGTGGTGATGTTCACCCAGTCCAAGCCGGGACTGGCCGATGCGCCGGCGGCCAAGACCGGGTGGAAGGTCGTCAGCGTCGATGACCTGCGCTGGGGCCGGCGTGACATCAAGACGGTGCAGCTGCTGTACCCGTCGATGGCCAAGATGGAGGCGAAGGCCCGCGGCGCGGATGACGCCTGGATGGTCGAGGACGGGCGGGTGACCGAGGGGACCTCGAACAACGCCTATATCGTCAAGGGCAACACCATCGTCACCCGAGAGCTGAGCCACGACATCCTGCACGGGATCACCCGCGCGGCGGTGCTGCGGTTCGCCCGCGAGGCGCAGATGAAGGTCGAGGAACGGGCCTTCACCATCGAGGAGGCGCAGGGCGCGGACGAGGCGTTCGTCACCTCTGCCTCGGCGTTTGTCATGCCGGTGGTGTCGATCGACGGCGCCGCGGTGGGGTCGGGGACGGTGGGCCCGGTGGCCGTCCGTCTGCGTGAGATCTATCTGGAAGAGAGCCTGAAGACCGGGGTGTGATCTGCGTCCCGCGACGGCGGG
>NZ_BBPH01000201.1 GCF_000787695.1 Paracoccus sp. PAMC 22219
GGCCCTGCGCCACCTGCGGCAGGGCCTGCCACAGATGGCTGCGGGCCAGCGCGCCCCGCGCCTGCGGCGGGATGGGACCGGCAATGACCAGCCGCGCGTCGGGCATGTCGGCCAGGCGTTCCAGCGGCACCGGGGCCAGAAAGCTGAAGGCCGTCGCCTCGGACCAGGCGTTGCGCAGGCCGATGCGGGCCAGCGTGCTGCCGAACAGGCTGTCGAACCCAAAGGCGCGCAGGTGGCGCGCATCGCCGATATCGACCAGCGCCAGCGGCCGGTCCGCATGGCGCGCGACCCGCGCGGCCAGCCGGTCCAGATGCGCGTCTGCCCGTGCCCGTGCGCGCGCGCCCGTGGCGGGATCACCGATCCGCCGGGCCAGCGCGTCCAGCGCGTCCATCGCCTTGGGCAGCGGCGCCTGTCCGGGCAGGTAGAAGGGCAGGGACAGGACCGGGGCGATCGCCTCCATCCGCGCCTGATAGCGGGTGTAATAGGGAGAGCTGAGGATCAGCGTCGGGCGGACCAGCTGCAGCAGTTCGAAATTGGGCGCCCCGCGCAGGCCCAGGTCGGTGACCGTGTCGGGGATGGGGGGGACGCCCACATCGGCGCGAAAGCGGATCAACTCGGCCGCGGCGACGGGCATGTGGCCCAGGGCGGTCGCGGTTTCCAGCATCGCCCAGTCAATCGCGGCCAGGCGCGGGGCACTGTCCGCGCGCAAGGGCAGGCCCGCCGCCAGCAGGATGCCGGCGGCGGTCAGAAAGGCGCGGCGGTCGGGCCGGGGCGATATGGCCCCGCGCCCTACCACGTGTAGGCGACCTTGGCGGCGACGCTGCGCCCCTCGCCGTAATAGCAGCCGAAGCTGCCGCAGTTGGCCAGATAGACCTCGTCGGTCAGGTTGTTCAGGTTCACGCTGGCCTCGACATTGCCGCGGGTATAGGTCGCGGCCAGATCGACCAGGGTCACGCTGTCCAGATCGAAGGTGTTGGCGAAATCGCCCTTGCGTTCGCCGATATGGCGGATGCCGCCGCCCGCGCGCAGGCCGTTGCCGAAATCGTGGTCCAGCCACAGGCTGCCCAGGTGTCGCGGGGCGTTGGGCATCTCGAACCCGTTTTCGGGGCCGCTTCTCTGTTCCGTCTCGTTGAAGGCATAGCTGGCGCGCAGGTCCCAATCCGCGCTCAGCGCGGCGGTGGCCTCCAGCTCCAGCCCCTTGGAGCGGACCTCTCCGACCTGGCGGTTCTGACCCTGGCCCAGGTTGCGCACCAGGTTCTGCTGCGTCAGGTCATAGACGGCCGCGCTGAACAACCCGTCAAAGCCCGCGGGTTGATACTTGACGCCGACCTCCCACTGCTTGCCCTCTGTCGGGTCCAGAGTCTCTCCGGTGATGTCGTCGATGCCGATCGTCGGGTCGAACGAGGTCGAATAGCTTGCATAGGGCATGACGCCGTTCGCCATGACATAGCCCAGGCCCACGCGGCCCGTGGTGGCACTGTCGGACTGGTCGATGGTGCTGTCGCCGGCAAAGTTGGTGAATTCGGTCCCGGTCTGTTCGGTCCAGTCGTGGCGGATCGCCAGGCTGCCGCGCCAGTTGCCGACCGCGATCTCGTCTTGGGCATAAAGGCCGATCTGCTTCTGGCTGATGTCGGACGTGCTGGTATACCAGGCCGGCGTCGTCGGCAGCCCGCCATAGACCGGGTCGGACGCGTCGATGGGCTGGCCGAAGAAGAATTCCGTCGTCGTGTCGGCATCGTACTGGCGGATGTCCAGGCCCAGCAGCAGGTCGTGCGTTGCGGCACCCGTGGTGACGCGGTTCGACAGGCGGGTATCAAGGTTCAGACCGGTCGTGGATTCATCCTGGAAATTCGCGCCGCGCGTGATCGACAGGCCATCGTCGGACAGGCCGCTGACGTAATGGCCGGTATAGGTCCAGTCGAACCGCTCGACCCGGAAGCCTTGGGACAGCGTCCAGCCGTTGTCCAGCTGATGGCTGATCTCGACGCCCAGATTCGCCATCTCGCGGTCGCTGTCGTCGAAGCCCGGCTCTCCGAAATACCGATCGCGCAGGGCCTTGCCGTCGCGGGTCTGCGTCAGCGCAAAGGGCACTCCGGGGGGCGAGATGGGTGCGTCCTTGGTGAACGACGCGATCACGTCCACCGTCGTCGCGTCGTCGGGCGCATAGCGCAGCGCCGCGCCCAGATAGCCGCGTTCGTTGGTCAGATCCTCGATCTGCGTCCGGCCGTCGCGCAGGATGCCGGTCAGGCGCCAGGACAGGGTGGGGCTGGCAACGCGGTTCAGGTCAAAGAACGTCTGCGCACTGTCGTTGCTGTCATAGCCTACACCGACCTCGAAAAAGTCGAAGTCCTGGGCGCGCTTCTGCACCTGATTGATGATCCCGGCGGGCGATCCGGCGCCGTACAGCGACGAATTCGGGCCCTTCAGCACCTCCACCTGTTGCAGGCCATAGACCTCGAAGGCGGGGGCGCCGAAATCGCGCAACTGGCGCAGGCCGTTCACGTATTGCGATCCGCGCGCCTCGAAGCCGCGCACGGTCGGGCTGTCAAAGCGGGGATCGGCGCCGAAGGGCTGGCCCAGCACGCCTGCGGTATAATTCAGCGCTTGGCCCAGGGTTTCGGCGCCCTGATCCTCGATCTGCTGGCTGGTCACGACCGAGATCGACTGCTGGGTTTCGGCCACCGGGGTGTTCGACTTGGTCGCGACCTGCGCCTGACCGCCGACATAGCCGTCCGCCTGGACAGACGCGTCCGAGGTCGCGGTCAGCACGATCGGGTCCAGCAGGATGGGTTCGCCCGCCTGCTGGGACCAGGCTGTCCCGGACGACAGGGCAAGGACGCTGGCACCGGCCAGAAGGAGAATACGGGGTTGGACGGACATGATCGCCTGCTGGATTGACACGTTTCGGCGTATCTGATCTTTTCTGTCAGATTCGTCAATCTGCCAATCCGGCTGTCGAATCCTTATTTCCGACCTTTTGACTTTCCAGCCACGGACCCTGCCCATGTCGCATCTGCGCAGCTTTCACGGAACCGGTCTGATCCCGCGCGCCAGCGGGGCCGCGGTCGCGGCGCTGAAGGCGCGGGCCGCCATGTGGGACGCCCCGCTGGTCGAGGACGAGGCCGGCCTCAGCATGCTGATCTGGGGGTCCGAACTGCGCCTGACGCGCCAGGCCGACGCGCTGCGCATCGACCTGCTGGCGCCCGAGGGGCGGCTAGTCGGCATCCTGCGCGACAGCGCGACAGAGGTTCTGGCCGAGGCCGGGGTCGAGGTTGCATGGGACGACGTGGATGCGGGCGCGCTGGCGCCGGGCCTTGCGCTGCTCCGCGTGGCGGGGGTGTCGCGGCCGGTGCCGGGGTTCCTGCGGGTGCGCCTGACGGGCCCCGAGGCCGGGCAGTTCGCGCAGGGCGGTTACCACTTTCGGCTGCTGCTGCCGCCTGCGGGGCGGGCCGCCGTCTGGCCGCGCGTGGCCGCCAGCGGTCGCACCGTCTGGCCCGACGGGGCCGACGCGCTTCACCGCCCGGTCTATACGGTGGTGGATCACGGGCCGGGCTGGCTGGATTTCGACATCTTCTGCCATCCCTGCAGCCCGACCTGTGACTGGGCGCAGGGCGCGCCCTTGGGCCAGCAGGTCGGCGCCATCGG
>NZ_BBPH01000200.1 GCF_000787695.1 Paracoccus sp. PAMC 22219
CCCGCGCCGGAGAGGCCGGGCGCGGCTTTGCCGTCGTCGCCCACGAGGTCCGCGCCCTGGCCCACAAGACCGCCGAGGCCGCGCATCAGATCAAGGACCTGATCGGCGCCTCGACGGTGCATGTCCGCGAGGGGGCGGGGCTGGTGCGAAGTTCGGGCGCGTCCCTGGTCACCATCGTCGAGGAGGTGTCTGCGGTGCGCACGATCATCACCATGATCGCGTCCAGCACGCGCGAACAGTCGCAAAGCCTGCGCGCGCTGTCGGCGGGGGCCGACCAGATGGACAAGGTCACCCAGCAGAACGCCGCCATGGTCGAGGAGACGACCGCCGCCGCCCGCGCGCTGGAGGAGCAGACGGACCATCTGGCCCAGAAGGCCCGCCAGTTCCGCACCACGCCCCAGCAAGCCCTGCGCGCCACGCCCGTCGAACCCCGTCGCGCGGCGGGCTGGTAGGGCACAGGGGGCCAGGGTTGCGACACCATCAGCGTTTGACGCCCCTGCAGGGGCCGCTAAGGTGCGGCTTCAGGATCAAGTGGGGCGGATGATGGATTTTCTGGCACGGGCGACGGCAGTCGTGGGCGGCACGATGGTGGCAATCAGGCGGTTCGGCGCGCCCAAGGTGCAGGCGGTGGGCACCGCGCCGACCATTCCCGACGCCAAGCGGCAAGGCATCATGACGCTGAAGATGCCGACCGCCAAGGGGTGGGAGCCGGGCCATGTCCCCGACACCGCGCCGGGCCTGGCGGTCAACGCCTTCGCCTCGGGGCTGGATCACCCCCGCTGGATCGAGGTTCTGCCCAACGGCGACGTGCTGGTGGCGGAATCCAAGGAACAGCCCAATCCGCCCAAGACGCTGATGGACCATGCGGCCCAGGCCACCATGCGCCGTGCGCGCGCCATCGGCACCAGTGCGAACCGCATCACCCTGTGGCGCGACACCGACGGCGACGGCGTGGCCGAAACGCGCGAGGTCTTTCTGGACCAGCAGAACCAGCCCTTCGGCATGGCGCTGGTCGGCGACACCTTCTACGTGGGCAACACGGACGGGATCGTGGCCTTTCCCTATGCGGCAGGCCAGACGACCATCACTGCGCAGGGACGCAAGCTGGTGACGTTCAAACCCAACGGCCACTGGACGCGCAGCCTGATCGTGTCGCCCGACGGCGCCAGCCTGTATGCGGGCGTCGGGTCGCTGACCAATATCGGCGACCAGGGCATGGCCGCCGAGGAAGGCCGCGCCGCCATCTGGCGTCTGGATCTGGCGACCGGACAGGCCGGCATCTTTGCCTCGGGGCTGCGCAACGCGGTCGGCATGGCGTGGGAGCCGTCGACCGGCACGCTGTGGACGGTGGTCAACGAACGCGACGGCCTGGGCGACGAGACGCCGCCCGACTATCTGACATCCGTGCGCGAGGGCGGGTTTTATGGCTGGCCCTATTGCTATTGGGGCCAAACCGTCGACGACCGCGTGAAACAGGACCCGGCCCTGGTCGCCCGCGCGATCACCCCGGACTATGCGTTGGGCGGACATACCGCATCCCTGGGTCTGTGCTGGATGCCCGCGGGCACGCTGCCCGGCTTTCCCGACGGAATGGTCATCGGCCAGCACGGATCGTGGAACCGCTCGACCCTCAGCGGGTATCGGGTGATCTTCGTGCCGTTCGCGGGCGGCAAGCCGTCCGGCCCGCCGCGCGACATCCTGTCAGGCTTTCTGTCCGACGACGAAAAGACCGCCTATGGCCGCCCGGTGGGCGTCGCCATCGGCGCGGACGGCAAGTCGCTGCTGGTGGCCGACGATGTGGGCGACATCATCTGGCGCGTCACCGCCGCCTGAGGTCATGACCGCCATGGCGACGGCGCACGCCAGCGTCACGGCGATCAGCAGAATGGCCAGGGCCAAGGCAAGGCGCGGGCGCATCGGTCACACCATCTCGAAGATTTCGGCATGGATCGCGGACAGGGGCGTGCCCCTGTCCGCCAGTGCCGCGCGGATCGCGGCCAGCATCGGCGCCGGACCGCACATCATGTGCGGCCAGTCCCGCGTCTGACAGGGCAGCAGCCGGTCCAGCATGTCCGCGTCGATGCGGCCCTTGGCCCCCGTATGGTCCCCCGTATCCCACGGTTCCGGAGGCTCCTCGATCACGTGGGTCACGTGCAGGTCGATGTCGCGGGCAATGCCGGCAAGCTGTTCCCGGAACGGCACGTCGTCCCAATCCTTGTTCGCGTACAGCAGGTGGACCGGGCGCGGATCGCGGCGGGCCTGCAGCGCGTGCAGGTTGGCCAGGATCGGCGTGATCCCCACCCCGCCCGCGATCATCACGAAGCCCTTGGCATCGGCCTCTCGGTCGACCGTGAACACGCCATAGGGCCCGTCGATCCATGCCACGCTGCCCACCAGGGTCTGCGACAGGCGAAGGCTGTCATCGCCCAGGGGCTTGATCGAGAAACTGATATCCGGCCCCTTTTCGGGCGCGGTCGATATGGTGAAGGGATGCTCGCGCAGCGAAAACGGCGTGCCGCCGACCGCCAGCCACGCGAACTGACCGGGCCGCCAATCGCGCAGCGCCCGGCCCTCGGGGCGCAGGATCAGGGTGCGGATATCGTCGCCCTCGTCGCGGTTCTCGACCACGCGCCACGGGTTGCGCGACTGGTGCCACGGGCGCAGCAGCCGGGTGTGGACGATCAGCCCCACCCAGACCAGCGTGATCGCCAGCCACAGACCCCGCGTCCCGTCGGCCCCGGTGAAATGCCCCGCCCCCAGCACGTGCCAGACCGCGGTGGCAAACCCCGTCAACGCCAGGCCGACATGCAGATACCGCCACCACAGATAGTCCAGCCGCAACCGCTTGCGGAATTCGGACGTTACCACCATCACCCCGAAACAGACCAGCGCGACCCGGCCCGCGGTCATGTAGGATCGGCCTTCAGCGGGTTCAGTACCCCCATGTCGTCCTTGTGCCAGACGTACATCATCCCGAAATGCCCCAGCATCAGCGCCACCGCGCCCCAACTGAGGAAACGGTGGAACACCGGGATGATATCGGCCCCGAACGGGCGCAGTAGCGGCTTCAGCCGTCCCGTCAGCGCGAATTGCAACCCGACCAGCGCCAGCGCCCCGAATCCCAGCCCGAAGGCCATGTTCTGCGTGAACGCCCCGCCGCGCGGCGGATCACCCAGAAGGATCACCGCGAAGGGCAGGACAAGCGCGATCAGCGCCAGCGTCACCCAGCCCGCGGCCTGCAACCGCACCGCCCATGTCCGGTCGCCGGGACGGATGTGGATGGCTGGATCCTGGGCTGTGGCATCGGTCATGGGGTGGCAACGCGACCGCATCTGCACAGTTCCGCACATGGGCATGGAACCGGCGGCGCAGGCCATTGTTGGGGAACGACATTGCGCGCGCCCGCGGATGATCCGCAACCAAGGAGAGATGATGACACAGCGGCTGATGCCCTATTGCGGCCCGGCACCGGCCCCCGACCAGCTGTGGTCCAGCTGGAATTTCGACCCCTTGGTGCTGGCGGGCATCGCCGTGCTGGCCGTGGTGCTGGCCCGGCGCGCAGGTCCCGGCCGGCGCGGCCCCGCAGTCCTGGCGGTGTGGGCGCTGGTCGTGGCCTTCGTCTCACCACTGTGTGCGCTGACGGTGGCGCTGTTTTCGGCGCGGGCGGCGCATCACCTGGTGCTGATCACGCTGGCCGCACCGGCGCTGGCGGTGGCGCTGCCCTTGTTGCCGCGCCTGCCTGCGGGGTTGTCGCTGGCCGCGGTCAGCGCGGCGATGATCGCGTGGCACCTGCCGGGGGTCTATGACGCGATCTGGGCGTCTGACGGGCTTTACTGGCTGATGCAGGCGGCGATGCTGCTGCCGGCCTGGGCGTTCTGGTCGGCGGTCCTTGCCCCCGGTTTCGGCGCCGAGGAGGCGATGCGCCGCGCCGTGCTGATCGGCGGGCTGGCGGGGATCATGGGCTTTCTGGGCGCAATCCTGACCTTTGCCCCCGACATCCTGTATTTCCCCCATGTCGGCGGGGCGATGGCCTGGGGCATGTCGCCTTTGGCCGATCAACAGCTGGCGGGCCTGATCATGTGGGTGCCGGGCTTCGTTCCCGTGGCGGCGATCGCGGGGCGGATGGTCTGGCACGCCTGGCGCCGGGGGTTTGCCGCATGATGGTCGCAGGGCTGAAATACCTGCACCTCGCCGCCATGCTGTGCTGGTGCGCGGCGCTTGTGGCGCTGCCGCTGCTGCTCCATTTCTATGGCCAGATCTGGCGCGGCAAGGCTGACAGCAGCCAGACCCAGGCCCGCTATGCCGAATTCCGGCTGATCACGCATTTCGGGTATGTGGGCTTTGCCACGCCCGCGGCGGTGATCGCCATCGCCGCGGGGACCGGCCTGATCTTTGCCGATCAGGTGTTCGATTTGTGGTTCGTGGCCAAGCTGACGCTGGTGGCGGGCATGGCGCTGGTCCATGCCTGGATCGGCCACCTTGTGCTGACATCGGGCGAACATCGCGGGCTGCACGACATGCCCTCGGCCATCTGGGCGCTGGTCCTGGGGCTGCCTTTGATGATGGGCGTGCTGTGGCTGGTGCTGGCCAAGCCGGACTTGGCTTGGGTCGCGGACTGGCTGCCCGAATTCATGCTGGCACCGCGCGGACAGTCGGCGGGCCAGGCATGACGATGACCTCAGCCGCCCGCGCTGTCGCTTTTGGTGCCGATCTGATAGTCGAAGACCAGCTTGCCGCCGTGCCAGCCGGTGATCCCGGTCATCGCCGCCGTCAGCGCCGACAGCAGGATGCCCCAGGGCAAGACCACGGCCTGCGGGTCGGGCAGTCGGAACCCCCAGTTCAGTCCCAGCAGGGACAGCAACATCACCGCGAGGATGAAATGAGTCCAGCTTGCCGCCCGGATGCGGATGCCGGGCACCATCAGCAGTTCGATCGTGCCGGTGATCCCGGCCAGAACGCCCAGGCCGAAGGCCGCCCCGGTGGCCCACAGCGCGACGCGCGGCCAGAACTCGTCCGCGGTCAGCCAATACATCGCGTCGGCCCCGAAGGTCGAAAAGGCCAGGGCGATGGGAAAGGCCACCATCATCGCGTGCAGCGGATGCCCGGACAGGGCGATCTTGGTTTCGGTGTCGTTGAACGCGATGTGTTCCTCGATCGGGTCGGCAAGGCGGCGGCGCTGTTTCCAGGTGCGTCTCTGGCGCATGGGTGCTCTCGTTGGGTCAGGGGCTTCTGGCACAAGGCATTGGCGGGGGCCGTGGTTCCGCTGCTTGCCGGATGCGGCGGCGGGCACAGCACGCTGAGCCCGTCCGGACCGGCTGCACGCGACATCGCGCTGTTGTGGTGGACCATGCTGGCGGGATCGGCGCTGATCAGCGTCGTGGTCTTTGGCCTGCTGTTCGCGGCGGTGCGCAACAACGGCGCCCGGCGGTCGGAACGGACGTGGATCTGGGGCTGGGGCCTTGGGTTCTCCATGATGGTCCTCACGGTGCTTCTGGGCTTTTCGCTGTGGATCGGAGAGGGGATGCTGGCGCGCGCCGACAATGTCCCCCGCGTCCAGGCCGATGCCGCGCAATGGGAATGGCGCTTCGGCCAGCCCGGCCCCGACGGCACCATCGTGCAGACACGCGACACGCTGTTCGTCCCGGCGGGTCAGGATTTCGACGTGGTCATCACCGCCCAGGACGTGATCCACAGCTTTTGGGTCCCGCAGCTGGGCGGCAAGATGGACGCCATCCCCGGACACCAGAACGTCCACCGCCTGCGCGCCGACGTGCCCGGCACATACGAGGGCCTGTGCGCCGAATTCTGCGGCACCGGGCACAGCTTCATGCGTTTCACCGTCGTGGCCTATGACCCGAACGGCCCGATGCCCGACATGTCG
>NZ_BBPH01000199.1 GCF_000787695.1 Paracoccus sp. PAMC 22219
GGCTCTGGGCCTGCTGCCCGCGACGGGGCGGTCGTCGCTGGCGGTGCTGTCGCCGGATGCGCGGGCGCGGCAGGCGGCGTATCTTCCGCAGGGCCGCGACATCGCCTGGCCGATGCCGGTGGACGCGGTCGTGGCACTGGGCCGCATCGCCCATGCCGAGGCCGCCGCGCCGCGGGATCACCCGGCGGTCCGCGACGCGCTGGTGGCCTTGGGCCTGATGCCCATGCGCCACCGCGACGCCACCACCCTGTCTGGCGGCGAACAGGCCCGCGTCCTGATCGCCCGCGCGCTGGCCCAGGACACCCCCCTGCTGATCGCGGACGAGCCGATCGCCGGGCTGGACCCCGCCGCCGCCATCGGCGTCATGAACCTGTTCGCGGGTCTGGCCGGGCAGGGCCGCGGGGTGATCGCGTCGCTGCACGACCTGGGTCTGGCCGCGCGGCATTGCACGCGGCTGGTGGTGCTGGACCGGGGCCGCATCGTGGCCGACGGCCCCCCGGCATCCGTGCTGACCCCCGACCTGCTGGCGCGGGTCTTCGGCATCACCGCCCATCTGGCGGACGGCCCCGACGGCCCGATCTTTCAGCCGCTGCGGGTCAGCCCGCGCAATTAGGCGCCGGCGGCATCTGGACCCCGGCCCCGGTTCCGGGTCATGGTCCGGGCCACGATTCACGGTCAGCGGGCAAGGGGTGCGGATGTCGTCCAGGGTAAGGTGGTTCATTGCCAGGGTGTCGCAAAAGATCTGGGTGGTCGCGGCGCTTTACACGGTGCTGGGCATCGGCACGGCCTTTGTCGCGCCGCTGATCGGGTCAAGGCTGCCCGCGGGCTTGGGCGACAAGCTGGGGTCGGGCGCGGTCGAGGCGGTGCTGTCGGTCCTGGCCAGTTCCATGCTGTCGGTGGTGACCTTTTCACTTGGGATCATGGTGTCGGCGCTTGCGGCGGCATCCGGATCGGTGACGCCGCGGGCAACCCATCTGTTACGATCGGACCGCACCACGCAGCGGGTGCTGTCGACCTTTCTGGGGTCGTTCCTGTTCAGCCTGATCGGCATCATCGCGCTGAATGCGGGATTTTATTCGGACAATGACCGGCTGGTGCTGTTCGTGGCCACGATCCTGGTGGTGGTCATCATCGTCATCGCGATCCTGCGCTGGATCGCGCATCTGACCGTCTTCGGCCTGATGAACGATTCCATCCGCAAGGTCGAAGAAGCCACGCGCACCGCCCTGGACGACCGGCTGACCACGCCGTTTCTGGGCGGTCACCAAGGATCAGGACCGCCACCGGCGCCCGCGTCGTCGGTCATCCGGATATCGGGTATCTGGTGCATGTGGACATTCCCGCCCTGCAGGCGATGGCGGACAAGGCGGGTGTGGACATCCATCTGGCGGCGCTGCCGGGCAGCTTCATGCATCCGGGGCTGCCAGCCCTGTGGATCGCCCCCGGTGCTGGATCGGACGATCCGCCAACGGACGCCGATCTGTGCAAGGCGCTGACCGTCGACGACAGCCGCACCTATGACCAGGACCCGCGCTTTGGCCTGACCGTGCTGACAGAGATCGCGGAACGCGCCCTGTCGCCCGCCGTCAACGATCCGGGGACGGCCATCGACATCCTGGGCCGGTCGGTGCGCCTGCTGGCCGCCTGCGCCGAGCCGCGCGAGGTGACGCTGGACCACCCGCGGATCTGGGTGCCCGCCCTGTCGGTCGAGGAGATGATGGACGACCTGTTCCCGCCCATCGCGCGCGACGGCGCGGGCGTCTTTGCGGTGCAGATGCGGCTGCAGAAATCGCTGCTGGCGCTGGTGCAGATCGCCCCGGAACAGTTCGCCGCCCCCGCCCGCCGCCATTCGGCCGAGGCGATGGCGCGGTGCCGGGACAAGATGCTGCCCTCTGAACGCGACCGCCTGCAGGATGTCGTGCAGGCCATCGCGGCGGCGGGCTAGACCTGGTCCCAGTCCAGAACGATCTTGCCGCTTTGGCCGGCCTTCATGGTCCGGAACCCCTGTTCGAATTCGGCCATCGGCAGGTCGTGGGTGATGACGGCGCTGACGTCCAGGCCGTTTTCCAGCATGGCCAGCATCTTGTACCAGGTCTCGAAGATTTCGCGGCCATAGATGCCCTTGATGACCAGCGACTTGAACACGATGCGGTTCCAGTCGACCAGCGTGGGCGCGGCGGGAATGCCCAGCATCGCGATGCGCCCGCCCATGACCATCGCGCCGACCATCTGGTCGAAGGCCGCGGCGTTGCCCGACATCTCCAGCCCCACGTCGAACCCCTGGCGCAGGCCAAGCCGGGCGCAGACCGACGGTAAATCTTCGGACGCGACGTTGACGGGGACCACGTCGGCCACCGTCGCGGCCAGGTCCAGCCGCGTCTGGTTCACGTCGGTGATGACCACATGGCGCGCGCCGACATGGCGGGCGACGGCGGCCGCCATGATGCCGATGGGCCCCGCGCCGGTGACCAGCACGTCCTCTCCGATCAGCGGAAAGCTGAGCGCGGTGTGCACGGCATTGCCGAGCGGGTCCAGGATCGCGCCGATCCGGTCGGGCACGCTGTCGGGCAGCGGCACCACGTTGAAGGCGGGCAGCGACAGGTATTCGGCGAACGCACCGGGGACATTGACGCCGATGCCGCGCGTTTCGGGGTCCAGGTGGAACTGGCCCGACCGGCTTTGGCGGCTGGTATGGCCGATCAGGTGCCCCTCTCCGGAACAGCGCTGGCCCAAGGTCAGGCCGGTGACGTCGCGACCCAGCTCGACGATCTCTCCGGCGAATTCGTGACCGATGATCATGGGGGCGGGGACGGTGCGGGCGGCCCATTCGTCCCAGTTCCAGATATGCACGTCGGTGCCGCAGATGCCGGTCTTGCGCACCCGGATCAGCACGTCCGACGGGCCGATCTGCGGGATGGGCCGGTCCTGCAGTGCCAAGCCCTCTCCGGGGCCGGTCTTGACCAGCGCCTTCATCGGATCGCCCCGGTTTCGCGGCCCGCGTCGACAAAGGCCTGCAGGGCGGTGTCCAGGTCGGCCATGTCGATGGCCGCGTTCATCTGGGTGCGGATGCGGGCCTGACCGCGCGGCACGACGGGAAAGAAGAACCCCGCCACATAGACGCCGCGCCGTTCCAGCGCGCTGGCCATGGCCTGCGCCAGCGGCGCCTCGGACAGCATGACGGGCACGATGGGGTGCTGGCCGGGCAGCAGATCGAACCCTGCATCGGTCAGGCCCGCCCGCCAATGCGCGGTCTTGCGCGCGAGGTCCGCGCGCAGGTCGTCCGCGCCCTCGATCAGGTCGATCGCGGCCAGCCCCGCGGCGACGATCGACGGCGGCAGCGCGTTCGAGAACAGATAGGGTCGCGCCCGCTGGCGCAGCAGATCGATCACCGGCTGTGGCCCGGCGATATAGCCGCCAAGCGCGCCGCCAAGCGCCTTGCCAAGCGTCCCGGTCAGCAGGTCGACCCGCGCGCCCAGATGCTGCGGCGTGCCCGCGCCCTTGGGGCCCATGATGCCCACCGCGTGACAGTCATCGACCATCACCAGCGCGCCATAGCGGTCGGCCAGGTCGCGGATCGCGGGCAGGGGCGCCAGATGCCCGTCCATCGAGAACACACCGTCGGTGGCGATCATGATGAACCGCGCCCCGCCGTCGCGCGCCTCGCGCAGCCGGGATTCCAGCGCATCCATGTCGCCATTCGCATAGCGATAGCGGCGCGCCTTGCACAGCCGGATGCCGTCGATGATCGACGCATGGTTCAACGCGTCCGAGATCACCGCATCCTCCGGGCCCAGCAGCGGCTCGAACAGGGCGCCGTTGGCGTCGAAACAGGACGCGAACAGGATCGCGTCGTCATGGCCCAGCCATCCGGCCAGCCGCTGTTCCAGCTGTCGGTGCAGGTCCTGCGTGCCGCAGATGAACCGCACGGACGCCATGCCAAAGCCGTGGCTGTCCATCGCCGCCACCGCCGCCGCGCGCAGGGCAGGGTGGTTCGCCAGCCCCAGATAGTTGTTGGCGCACAGGTTGATCGTGGGCGCGCCCGCCACGTCGATGCGGCTGCCCTGGGGCCCGGTGATCAGGCGTTCCCGCTTGGTCAGGCCTTCCTGGCTAATCTGGTCCAGCTGCTGGCTGACGCTGTCCAGAAACGCGCTTGCATCCGTCATGTAGTCATTCCCTCCGTTTTAACGGACGCTAGGGCCTTTGCATCCGTCGGGCAAGATAAAAGAATGCCGTCCGCGATGACGGATCAGCTGTCGCGCACGATCATCAGCACGCGGGCCGCGGCATCGCCCGCGGTGACGCTGTGCGGGCGGTCGGCGGCATAGTTGGCGGCGTCGTTCTGCGACAGCCCGACCTGTTCGTCGCCCGACGTGATGGTCACGGCGCCGTCCAGCACCACGACATCCTCGCGGCAGCCCGCCCGGTGCGGCGCGGAATCCAGCGAGGCGCCGGGGCCAAGCCGGATCTCATAGATCTCGTGTTCACCCACCGTCTGCGGCGCGCTGAGGATGCGGATCACCACGTCGCGGCCCCGGTCGGCGATCACCGGCGCGGCGCCCGCCTGCACCACGCGGATGTCGCGTTCGACCCGCGCCTCCCACAACCCGGCGAAATCGACCTGCAGGGCCTGCGTCAGGTTCCACAGGGTGGCGACGGTGGGGCTGGATTCCGCGCGTTCGATCTGGCTGACCATCGACCGGCTCACGCCCGACAGCCGCGCCACCGCGTCCAGGCTGAGGCCCTTGGCGCGGCGCGCCTCCTTGAGGCGGGTGGCAAGGCGCTGGACGATGTCGCTGTTCTGGTTCATGGGGCTTTCGTTCCGTCAGGCAAGCGCGATGGGTCGCTGTTCCTCGATCGCCTCCATCGCGAAATGCGACGTGACGGTGTGCAGCTCGATGCCCGAGATCAGGCGCTGATAGAACAGGTCATAGCGTCCCATGTCCTGCGTCACCACCTTGAGCATATAGTCGTATTCGCCTCCGATGCGGAAGAAATCGATCACCTCGGGAATGGCCGACACATGCTTGCGGAACATCGCCAGCCAATCGGCGGAATGGTGGCGGGTCTTGATCATCACGAACACAACCAGCCCCATGCCCAGCTTGTCGCGGTCCAGCGTCACGGTGCGGTTGCGGATCACGCCCGCCTTGTCCAGCGCCTGCATCCGCCGCCAGCAGGCGTTCTGCGACAATCCTACGCGTTCCGCCACCACGCGTTGCGAGATCGCGCTGTCGCGTTGCAGTTCCTCAAGGATGCGCCTGTCGATGCGGTCCATGCCATTTCCCCGGTTCTTGGGTCACATGACCCAATATCTGCGTCAGAATGCAACAGACAAGGAATGAAATCGCGCCCGCGCGTGGCTATTCATTGCGAAACGCAGGTGGGATCGGGGTTTTCATGGCACTTCTGGACGAATTTCGGGCGACGGTGGGCGCGGACGACACCGTGGCAGGCCTGCGGGCGGGGCTGATTGGCGACGATGTGGTGATCGACGGGCCGTTCGGTCCGGTGCCGATGATCTATGCCGATTACGTGGCCTCGGGCCGCGCGCTGCGCCAGGTCGAGGAGTTCGTGATGACCCGCGTCCTGCCCTATTACGCCAACACCCACACGCAGGCGTCCTTTGTCGGCGCCTATTGCTCCCGCCTGCGGGCCGAGGCGCGGGCCTGCGTCGCGGACCTGGTCGGCGCGGGGCCGGGATACAGCACCATCTTTGCGGGGTCGGGGTCCACCGCGGGGCTGAACCGGCTGGTGGGTCTTCTGGACATTGCGGGCATCATTGCCCGGGGCGGTCGGGCCGTGGTGGTCATCGGTCCCTATGAGCACCACTCCAACATCCTGCCTTGGCGCGAAAGCGGCGCCGCGGTGATCGAGATCCCCGAGGCCGCGACCGGTGGTCCCGACCTGCAGGTTCTGGACGCGGTGCTGGCGCGGCATGCGGGGGCGGATCTGCTGGTGGGCAGCTTTTCGGCGGCCTCGAACGTGACCGGGATCCTGACCGACACCGATGCGGCGACCCGTATCCTGCGCGCGCATGGCGCGGTGGCGATCTGGGATTACGGCGCCGCCGCGCCCTATGTCCCGATGTCGATGCAGGCCGGAACGGACGCCGCCAAGGACGCCATCGTATTCTCTCCGCACAAGTTTCCGGGCGGGCCGGGGGCGTCGGGCGTGCTGGTCGTCCGCGACGCCATCGCGCGCCGCGCGACGCCGACCCTGCCGGGCGGCGGCACGGTCAGCTTTGTCTCGCCCTGGGGCCACGCCTACGCGACGTCGCTGTGCGCGCGAGAGGAGGGCGGCACCCCCAACGTCATCGGCGACATCCGCGTGGCGCTGGCGATGATCGCGAAACAGGCGTTGGGACAGGAGTTCATCACCGCCCGCGGACGCGTCCTGCGCGACCGGGCGCTGGCGGTTTGGCGCAAAAACCCCGCGATCCAGATGATGGCCCCGGACGCGCCGACCGACAGCCTGCCGATCCTGTCCTTCCGCATCCGTGACGGGCAGGGCGGGCTGGTCCATCACCAACTGTTCACGCGCATGCTGTCCGACATCCACGGCGTACAGGCGCGGGGCGGCTGCGCCTGCGCGGGCAGCTATGCCCACCGGCTGCTGGGCATCGACCGGGCGCAGTCGGACGACCTGTTCGACCGCATCGCGCGAGGGCACGACACGGAGAAGCCGGGCTGGGTGCGGCTGAACTTTTCGGCGCTGCTGGACGATGCCAAGGCGGACCGGATCATCCATGCGGTGGATGATCTGGCCCGGAATGCCGTGCGGTGGGCGGCGCTGTATCAGGGCGATGCGGCGACCTCGCGGTTCACGGTCCGGGACGCGGCGGAACAGGCGTTGGTCCCCACAGCGTGATCCCGGCGCGGGGTGCAACCTGCCGCATTCTGTGGTTCGGTGGCCGCGTAGCGCATGCGAAGGCCCGCAAATGACCCTGTCCGTCACCGTCAGAATCCTGTGCATCGCCCTTTTGGGCATTGCTGCCTGGAGCGTCTTTGGCGCGGCCACCGGGGTGGCCGAGCCATGGGACGCCGGCATCTATTGGACGCTGGCCTATCCGGCGATGCTGTTGGCGTCCGGACTTGCGGGGGCATGGCTGCGCCGCCGCGCGTGGCTGGCCGGACTGGTGCTGACCCTGGCGCAGTTGCCCGTGATGCTGGTGCAGACACAAGCCGGGGCGATGGCGCTGTTCGCGCTGGCCCTGCTGGCGGCGCTGGCGGTTCCGGCGATGCTGGCCGCGGGGCTTGGCGGTCGTCTGGCGGCGCGCGATGGCTGATCGCGGCGCGGTTCTGCACACCCCGGACAGGCGCTATATCGTGGTCCGGGGGCGGCTGTGGCGGGCGTCCGATCCGGGTCTCGACCCCGAAACCCGCGCGCGGCATGTCGCGGCCCTGATGGACGCGCGGCGGATGGTCAAGGCGGCCAAGGCATCGGGTGATGCCGCAGACCTGGCCGACGCGCGCCGCGCCGTGGATGCCGCCAAGGTCCTGCTGGGGGAACGCGGACCCGTCTGGTGGACCGACGGGGCCCCCGATCCGGGACGGCACATGGTGCACAACACACCCTATGTGGCGTGGTTCGACAGTTTGGAAGACAGTAGCCCCTAGTCGTCGATGCCGAACCCGTCGGGAACGCGGCGGCCGGGGACATAGGTCAGGCCCGCATCCTCGATCAGGTCCTGCGCCATGGTATCGGCGTTCAGCGGCGCATGCTGGACATGATGCCAGATCTGGCGGACGGCGGGGACCATCTGCGGTTCGGCCAGCGCGCGGGCGGTGTGCATCCAGATCGCCAGACCGTCGCTGCTGTCGTATTCGCGCGCCTTGCGCAGGGCGGCGATCTGCGTCACCGCCCCCGATGCAAAGCGTTTGCGCGCGGCCGGGGTCCAGTCGGACAGGCCGTACAGGTCCTGCCCGTCGGCCAAATGAAACGCCTGCCAGAACCATGCGGCGGCGGCATGGCTTTCGACGAAATGCGGCTTGGCGTCAGCCAGCTTGTCGGCAAGCGCCTGCGCATCGTCGATGAGGGCGGTCTTGGCCTTGTCCTCTTTCCAGCTGCTGAACGACATGGTGCGCTTTCCAAAATGCAGGATGCCGCCATGATCGCATGGCGGCATCGGATCGCAAGGGGCGATCAGTTCGCGGGGGCTGCCGGGGCTGCCGGGGCGGCTGGCTCCGGTATCGCCGGCGCCGTGGTCGCGGGTGCGGCGTTGCCGGCGCGGGCGCTTCGGCGGCCGGGGTTTCGGCAGGCGCCTCGATCCGGTCGCTGTCGATCGGCTCGGGGATCACGGTGCCATCGGCGGCGGCAACGCGCCAGACGGTGTTTCCGGCGTCATCGGCCACCAGCAGCGCGCCAGTCCCGTCAAGTCCCATACCCACCGGGCGACCATGCACCTGTCCGTCGACCAGGAACCCCGTCACGACATCCTGCATCATCCCGTCAGGGTTGCCATCGGCGAAGGGGACATAGGACACCTTGTAGCCGTTGAACTCGTCCCGGTTCCAGCTGCCGCGCTGGCCGACGAAGGCGCCGTTGGCAAAGGCGTCGGGCATCGCCGCCCCGTTGGTGAACACCAGACCCAAGGCCGCGACGTGGCTGGACAGCGCATAGTCGGGCGAGATCGCCGTCTCGACCAGATCGGGCCGCGCCGGGCGCACGCGTTCGTCGACGTGATCGCCGTAATAGCTGTAGGGCCAGCCATAGAACCCGTCCTCCTGGACGGAGGTCATATAGTCCGGCACCAGGTCCGGGCCCAGTTCGTCGCGTTCGTTGATGACCGCCCACAGCGCGCCGCTGTCGGGGTTGAAGGTCAGCCCGTTCGGATTGCGCAGGCCCGACGCATAGATCTTGGACGCGCCGGTCTCGCGGTCGATCTGCCAGATCGCGGCACGGCCCTTTTCGGCCTCCATCCCGTTTTCGGCGGCGTTCGAGTTCGAGCCGACCGACGCATACAGCATCGTCCCGTCCGGGCTGAGCGCCAGATCCTTGGTCCAGTGGTGGTTCAGCGGACCGCCCGGCAGCGGGCTGAGCGTGGTGGGTTCGGCATTGATCACCGTCTCGCCCAAGGCATAGGGATAGGACACCACCGCATCGGCGGCAGCGACGTAGAGCGTGTCGTCGATCCATGCCAAGCCAAAGGGCGAATGCAGCCCGGTCAGCAGGTCATGGCGTTCGTCCACCGTGCCGTCGCGGTCGGTGTCGCGCAGCAGGGTGATCAGGTTGCTTTCCGCCGGGGGGGCGTCGTCGCCGCCTGCGGCAAAGGCCATCACCCATTCGCGGATGAAATCCTTGGGGCGGTATTTCGGCTTGCCCTCGGGCGCGCGGGACTGGACCACCAGCACGTCGCCATTGGGCAGCGTGTGGACGGTGCGGGGATTG
>NZ_BBPH01000198.1 GCF_000787695.1 Paracoccus sp. PAMC 22219
CGCGCCCATGGGACGCGCCGCGTGCTGCGTCAGGTCGGCCACATGGTCGATCAGCGCCCCGGCGATGGTCGCAACGGCCAGCGCCGCCGCGTCGCCAGGCGCCGCGATGGCCGCCGCCGCGTCCTGCGGGCGCAGGGTCTAGGCGCAGGCGGGGCAGGCGTTCGGGCGCCAGCGCGTCCAGCCAGGCCTGCCACGCCGCGTCGGTGAACCGCTGCCACAGCGCGACCGCGACGCCGGGCAGGGCGATGGTCCCCAGCACGCGGGGGTCGTGGCCGCTGTTCATCGCCGTGGCAGGGGCGGGGGCAGGGCGCAGGACGACACGCTGGTTCATGCCGCGACCTCCGCGGCGCGGCGCCAGGCGGGGAAGGGGTCGGGCAGGGCGGTCCAGCCCGCCGGGTTGTCGCCCCACTCCTCGCCCAGAAGGCAGGCGTCAAGGCGGGCGCGGATGCGGTCCTCGTCCATGCCCGCGCCGATGAAGACCAGTTCCTGACGCCGGTCGCCGAAGGGGTCGGACCAATGCGCATCCAGATAGGCGCGCCCCTCGGGATGCGTGGGCCAGCGGTCGCGCGGGACCGAGGCCCACCACTGCCCAAGCGGCCGGACCGAGGACAGCGCCCCGGCAAGCGAAAATTCCGCCACCCAATCGGGGCGCGTGGCGACCCAGAAATGCCCCTTGGCGCGGATCACGCCGGGCAGGGGGCCGTTCAGCAGCTCAAAGATCTTGCGCGGCTCGAACGGCTGGCGGGCGCGATAGACAAAGCTGACGATGCCGTATTCCTCGGTCTCGGGGGTGTGGTCGGCATGGCCGTACAGTTCCTTGGCCCACATCGGATGGGTGTGGGCGCGGTCGAAATCGAACAGGCCGGTGTTCAGGATGTCGCGCGCCGCGACGCGGCTGTGGTCGGTTTCGATGATGCGCGCGTCGGCGTTCAGGGCGCGGATGATCTTGCGCGCGGCGTCCACGCGGGCGGGGCCGGCGTCGGTGCATTTGTTCAGCACGATGACGTCGGCGAATTCCATCTGGTCGGTCAGCAGGTCGATCAGGGTGCGCGCGTCGCCATCGCCCATCACCTCTCCGCGGTCGGACAGGAAATCGTGGCTGGAGAAGTCGGCCGTCAGGTTCACCGCATCGACCACGGTCACCATCGTGTCCAGCCGCGCCACGTCGGACAGGCTGGCGCCGGTGTCGTCCGCGAATTCGAAGGTGGTGGCGACGGGCAGGGGCTCGCTGATCCCGGTCGATTCGATCAGCAGATAGTCGAACCGCCCCGCCTGGGCCAGACGGCGCACTTCCAGCAGCAGGTCCTCGCGCAGCGTGCAGCAGATGCAGCCGTTCGACATCTCAACCAGGGTCTCCTGCGTCTGCGACATGCCGCCCTCGGCGCGGATCAGGTCGGCGTCGATGTTCACCTCCGACATGTCGTTGACGATGACCGCGACGCGCAGTCCCTCGCGGTTGTTCAGGACGGCGTTCAGCAGGGTCGTCTTTCCGGCGCCCAGAAATCCGGACAGGACGGTGACGGGCAGGCGGGGATCTTGGGTCATGGCGGGTCCTCGGTGCGGTGGCTGGTCAGTATAGTTATAGTATAACATAACTGATGACAATCCTGCAGCGCGCCCTGTCCGCCCCATTGACGCCCCGCCGCCGATGGGCCATGCCGCGCGGATGCTGCATATCGATGACATTTCCTATTCCATCCAGGGCCGCCCGCTGTTCGCCGGCGCCTCGGCGTCCGTGCCCGAAGGGCACAAGGTCGGCCTCGTCGGCCCCAACGGCGCGGGCAAGACCACGCTGTTCAAGCTGATCCGGGGCGAACTGGGTCTGGACGGCGGCGCCATTAGCCTGCCGACGCGCGCCCGCATCGGCGGCGTGGCCCAGGAATCGGCAGCGACCGCGCTGTCCGTGCTGGAGACTGTCCTTGAGGCCGATCAGGAACGCACCGCCCTGATGGCCGAGTCGCTGACCGCCACCGATGCCCACCGTATCGCGGACATCCAGACCCGCCTGACCGACATCGACGCCTGGTCGGCCGAGGCCCGTGCCGCGACCATCCTGGACGGGCTGGGTTTCGACACCGCCGACCAGCAGCGCCCGACCAGCGATTTCAGCGGCGGCTGGCGGATGCGCGTGGCGCTGGCGGGGGTGCTGTTCGCGCAGCCCGACCTGCTGCTCCTGGACGAACCGACCAACTATCTGGACCTTGAAGGCGCGCTGTGGCTGGAGACCTATCTGGCCCGCTATCCGCACACGGTGATCATCATCAGCCACGACCGCGGGCTGCTGAACCGCGCCGTCGGCCACATCCTGCATGTCGAGGACAAGAAGCTGACGCTGTATACCGGCGGCTATGACAGCTTTACCCGCATCCGCGCCGAAAAGCGCGCCCTGCAGGCCGCCGAGGCCAAGAAGCAGACCGAACGCCGCGCGCATCTGCAAAGCTTCGTCGACCGCTTCGGTGCCAAGGCCAGCAAGGCCCGCCAGGCCCAGGCCCGCGTCAAGGCGCTGGCCAAGATGGAGCCGATCACCGCGCCCGAAGAGGCCAAGTTCTTCCGCTTCAGCTTTCCTCAGCCCGAGGAGCTGTCGCCCCCCATCGTCGCGATGGAGGGGGTCAATGTCGGCTATGGCGACCGCGCCGTGCTGTCGCGCCTGGGCCTGCGCATCGACCAGGACGACCGCATCGCCCTGCTGGGCCGCAACGGTCAGGGCAAGTCGACGCTGTCCAAGCTGCTGGCCGGGCGCCTGACGCCGATGGCCGGCAAGGTGGTTCAGTCGAACA
Source organism: Paracoccus sp. PAMC 22219 (assembly GCF_000787695.1). Classification (GTDB taxonomy): domain Bacteria; phylum Pseudomonadota; class Alphaproteobacteria; order Rhodobacterales; family Rhodobacteraceae; genus Paracoccus. The sequence goes on from NZ_BBPH01000198.1 coordinate 2,778, forward strand.
AGCTGCGCGTGGGCTATTTCGCCCAGCACCAGGTCGACGAGCTGTCGCTGGACGACACGCCGCTGGACCATATCCGCGCCGTGCGCCCGAACGAGATGCAGGCCCGCCAGCGCGCCCGCCTGGCCGGTTTCGGCCTGATGGAGGCGCAGGTCGAGACCAAGGTCCGCGCCCTGTCCGGCGGCCAGAAGGCGCGCCTGTCGCTGTTGCTGGCCACGATCGACGCGCCGCATCTGCTGATCCTGGACGAACCGACCAACCACCTGGACATCGAAAGCCGCGAGGCCCTGTCCGAGGCGCTGAACGATTACACCGGCGCGGTCGTGCTGGTCAGCCACGACATGCACCTGCTGGGGCTTGTCGCGGACCGGCTGTGGCTGGTCAAGGACGGCGCCGTCGCCCCTTATGAGGGCGATCTGGACGACTATCGCAAGTTCCTGTTGTCGGGCGACGCGCCCGCCGAGAAGTCCGGCGAGAAAACCCCCGAGGCGCCCAAGCCTGTCGCCCCGAAAAAGCCCAACCGCGACGCGGTGCTGACGCTGCGGTCGGACGTGCGCAAGTCCGAGGAACGCGTGCAGAAGCTGACCGAGATGATGGGCAAGCTGGACGTCAAGCTGGCCGATCCGGGCCTCTACAACGATCCCTACGAGGCCGAGAAGTGGGGCAAGAAGCGGGCCGAGGCCGTTCGCGCCTTAGCCTTCGCCGAGGAGCTGTGGATGGCCGCGCTGGAAAAGCTGGACGCCGCCGAAAAGGGCTGACGGCAGGATGATCATCGCGCTGTTGCGAAAATGCGGCGCATGGCACAGGATGACGTGCGGACAGGTTGTGCCTTGCAAGGCGCGGCCATAGATACCCCGAAAGCCCTTTTTGCGCGGAATCGCCCCCATGAAATATGCCTTGGCCCTTGCCGTCCTGTTCGCCGTTCCCGCCCACGCGCAGGACTTCGGGGCCACCGGGGGGCGCAGCTTCTCGGTCGATCTGGGCCTGGGTGCGGCCCTTGGGCCGACCTATCCCGGCGCCGAGGATGCCGAGGTGTCGCCGTGGATCATCTGGCGCGATGCGGGCTTTGGTCCGGTGGGCATGGCCCCCGCACAGGGTTTCTCGATTGCGCCGTCCTTTGGCACCGTCGGCAAGCGCGAAAGCGGTGACGACGCAGCCCTGACCGGCCTGGACGACATCGACCGCGCGTACGAGCTGGGCCTGCGGGTCAGCTATGGCGCGGGTCCGCTGACCGCCTATGGCAGCGTGCGCCGTGGTTTCGACGGCCATGAGGGCGTGACCGGCGAAGTCGGCGCGAAATACCGCACCGAGCTGAGCGACCGCGTCACCCTGTGGTCCGGGGCCGAGGTCGTCTATGGCAATGACGACTTCAACAACACCTATTTCGGCGTGACGCCCGCGGAAAGCGTGACCAGCGGCCTGCCCGCCACCACGCCCGGTGGCGGCCTGAACGAAGCGGCGATCACCTTCGAGGCCCGCTATGCCATCAACGACACCACCGCCGTCCTGGGCGAGGTGCGCTATGGCAAGCTGATCGGCGACGCCGCCGATTCGCCGGTCGTGCAGGAAGAATACCAGCTTCGCTGCGCCTTGGCGTGACGCGCCGGTTCACGTTCGGCTTCTGATTGCCGCAAGGCCGGGGGTCGCGCATTGCGCGGCCCTTTTTTCATGCCAAATGTTTTAAGCCTGAAATAATTTCTTGACAGGTCGCGCCCGCCTGTTGCGTTCTGGTGCCAAGGCATCCGAACCGGGCCGCGACCAACGCGGTCCCCGCCAACAGGGAAAGACCGCACCATGACCCAGACCCGTTCGCTGATCGCGGCGCTTGCCGCAACGACCGCCCTGGCCGCCCCGGCCTGGGCGCAGGACGACACGCTGACCGTGGGCGTGCTGCTGACCCTGTCCGGCCCCGGCGCGGTTCTGGGAGAGATGGCGCGCGACGGCTTTCTGCTGGCCGCAGAGGAGATCGGCGATCTGGGCGGCATTCCGACCGAGATCGTGGTCGTGGACGACGAACAGAAACCCGACGTCGCCGCCAACAAGGCCCGCGAACTGGTCGAGCGCAACGGCGCCGACATCGTGGTCGGACCGATCTTTTCGAACGTCGCGGGTGCCATCGTCCAGCCGGTGACGCAGGGCGGCGGCATTTTGATCAGCCCGAATGCCGGCCCGTCGAACCTGGCCGGGGCCGACTGCAACCCGGCCTTCTTTGCGACGTCGTACCAGAACGACCAGATGCACGAGGTGATGGGCGCCCATGCGCAGGCCGAGGGGTTCCAGAACGTCTTCCTGCTGGCCCCGAACTATCAGGCCGGACAGGACGCGCTGGCCGGGTTCAAGAAAAGCTATACCGGCGGCGTCGCGGGCGAAATCTTCACCCAGATGGGCCAGTTGGACTATTCCGCCGAACTGGCCCAGATCGCCGCG
>NZ_BBPH01000197.1 GCF_000787695.1 Paracoccus sp. PAMC 22219
GGTCATCGCCGCCGCCCGCGACCTTCCTTCCTGACCGATGAGGACGACCATGAGCTATAACATCCTGCGCCACCGCGACCATACGGGCGGGCTGACCGATCCCGGCCTGCTGGCCACCATCAGGGACGACCTGGCCCGCGACGGCTGGACCCTGCTGCGCGGTTTTGACCCCGACATGCACGCGTTTTCCGGCGTGGTGACGACGCTGTGCCGCCGCGTGACCTTCGATCCGGCGCGCAGCCACACCACCGACACGACGCAGATGGTCGACGCGGGCCTGGGCCCCATCGGCCTGCATATCGAGAACGGCAACACCCCCCGCTGCCCCGATATCGTCACCTTCTTCGCCCAGACCGCGGCCTTCGAGGGGTCGCAGACCACCATCTGCGACGGGCGCGCGGTCTGGGACCGGTTCGACGACGCGCAAAAGGCCCGCTGGTCGCAGCGCATGACCGTCGAACGCGTCCTGCCCGAGGCGCTGTGGAAACGGTACCTGGCCAACGAGCACCCGGCGATTACGGACCCGGCACAGGTGACGATGGAGCATGTGCTGCAGTTCAAGGCGGCCATCCCCGACCAGGATTTCGCCCTGCACCAGGACGGATCGCTGACCTATCGCCTGACGCTGGACCCGGTGCGGCCATCGGTGCTGGGCGGAGAGACGCGCGGCTTTGCCAACGCGGTCCTGGGACCGTCGCACAACTATCAGCCGCCGCGCTATGCCATGGCCGACGGGACCGAGGTGTCCCCGGCCGAGATCGAACAGATCCGCGCCCTGGCCGAGGAGGTCACGCACGAGATCAACTGGCAGGACGGCGACATCGCCATCCTGGACAACACCCGCGTCATGCATGGCCGCCGCGCCATCGCCGACGCCAACCGCAACCTGTTCATCGGCATGGGAACGATCTGACATGACACCGCACATGACCCGCCTGCTTTCGCTGCTGACCGCCCTGGCCGTGGCCCCCGGCGCGATGGCCGCCCCCGCGGCCAGCGTGCCCGCATCGGGGCGACTGGCCTTTGACGTGATCCGCAAGGACCGCGACATCGGCGACTATGTCGTCACCTTCCGCGGATCGGGCAACGATGTTACCGTCGACATCGCCACCGACGTGAAGGTCAAGGTGCCGGTGATCGGCGTCAGCGCCTATCGCTTTTCCCAAGCCAGCACCGAGACGTGGCGCGGCGGCCAACTGGCCAGCCTGACGTCGCGCACGGATGACAACGGCACGCCGCATGACATCCGGGTGGGCGCCACATCGCTGATCCCGGCCAGCCTGTGGAACGCCGATCTGGTGGGTGCGACGCAGGTCCTGAATACCATCGACGGCAGCACGGACCCGATCAGCGTCAGCAACCTTGGCACGGAAAGCGTCATGACCGGGTCGGGCGCCGTGCCGGCCACGCATTACGCCCTGCGCGGCGGGCTGCAGCGCGACCTGTGGTATGCGGGCGCGACGCTGGTCCATGTCCGCTTCATGGCCGAGGACGGGTCGCAGGTCGATTACGTCCTGCGCTAGGTGTTTCGGCCCGGCCTGCTGCGACACTTGCGCAGGCCGGGCACCTTTTGCACCCGCTGCGCGTTGCATGGATGAACCCGCTGCATCCCTGGTGCGCCTGTCCGCTTTGGTCGTGCCCCCAACCATGGTGACAGGCCCCGCATGACCCCTTTGACCGATAACGACAGACCGCGGCTGCTTGCCATCGCCACGGCCGTGCCACCCAACCTGCTGCGCCTGGACGGCATCCTGACGGAATCGCGCGCGCTGCTGCACTCGCGCTTTTCCCAGTTCGACCGGCTGGCGCCCGCCTTCCTGAACGCCGGGATCGACACGCGGCATTCCGTCGTGCCGCTGGACTGGTTCCGGCATCCGCATGGCTGGGTGGACCGCACGCGCGCCTATGCTGACGGGGCCGCGGCGCTGTTTCGGGACGCGGCCACCCTGGCGCTGGATCAGGCGGGGCTGCGGGCGGATCAGGTGGACATCATCGTCACCGTATCCTCGACCGGGATCGTGACGCCCACGCTGGAGGCGCTGACGGCGCGGGACATGGGGTTCCGCGCGGATGCGATGCGCGTTCCGGTCTTTGGCCTGGGCTGCGCGGGGGGCGTGTCGGGCCTGTCCATCGCCGCCGATCTGGCGACCGCCCGCCCCGGCGCCGTGGTCCTGATGGTCGCGGTCGAGACCTGCACGGTCCTGTTCCGGCTGGACCGCCTGGCCAAGGCCGACATCATCGCCACCGCGCTGTTCGGTGACGGCGCTGCTGCCGTCGTCCTGCGCGCAGGCGATGTGGCCGACGACGCGCGGCCCCGGATCGGCCGGGGACGTCAGCACATGTGGCCCGACACCTTGGGCATCATGGGCTGGACGGTCGAGGAAACCGGGCTGGGCGTGATCTTCGACCGATCGATCCCCGCCTTTGCCGAGGCCGAGCTGCGGACGGCGCTGGACAGCCTGGTCCCGGACCATCCGGTCGACCGCCATGTCTGCCATCCGGGCGGCGCCAAGGTCATCACCGCGCTGGAAACCACGCTGTCCCTGCCCGAAGGGTCGCTGGACGTCGAGCGCCAGGTCCTGGCGCAGAACGGCAACATGTCCGCCCCGACCGTCCTGTTCGTTCTGGAACAGGTGCTGCGCCAAGGGGCCCGCGGGTCGCTGCTGGCCTTGGCGCTTGGCCCGGGCTTCACGCTGTCGGTCCTGCCGATCACGGTGCATTGAGATGGAGGGTCACGCCGCATCCCTGGCCTTCATCGCTTTCCTGCTGCTGCAGCGCGGGGCAGAATTGCTCATCGCGGGCCGCAACACCCGCCGCCTGATGGCCCAGGCGCGGTCGAACACGGCGCCGCGCATTATCCGCTGATCGTGGCGATGCACGCGGCCTGGCTGCTGGCGATCTGCATCTGGGGGTGGTCGAACCCGGTCCATCATGGTTGGCTTGCCGCGTTCGTCGTCCTGCAGGGGCTGCGGGTCTGGGTGCTGGCCGGCCTTGGTCCGCGCTGGACCACGCGGATCATCGTGCTGGACGCGCCCCTGGTCGCCCGGGGGCCCTATCGCTGGCTGTCTCACCCCAACTACGCCGTCGTCATCGCCGAGATCGTCGTGGCGCCGATGGTCTTGGGCCTGTGGGGCGTCGCGGTCGTCTTCACCATCCTGAACGCCTGCGTGCTGACGGTGCGCATCCGGGCCGAATCCAGGGCCCTTGCCGGAAGCGGGTGAACCCCGCGCGAAGCGCTGTCTTCCGCGGTTCGCAGGATGATGAACCGTCGCGGAACGACGAGGTGCGCCTATACCGCACCCGACGCGGACAGCGGCCCGGCAGACGGATTTCCGGTCAGTCGGCCTTTGCCTGCTGAAGGTCGATGGTTTCCCTGCGGCGCGGCATGGCATGGGGCTGGCTGACCTGCAGATAGGCCAGCAGCTTTTCGCGGATCTCGCAGCGCAGATCGAAGGCGCGGCCGGAATTGCGGGCGCTGGCCAGCACACGCACCTCGGTGACCGTCTCGCGGAAATCGGTCACCTGCAAGGCAAAGACGTCGTTGTCCCACAGGGTGGACGCGCGAACGATCCGGTCTGCCTCGGCTCGCAGTTCGGGGATGTCGACGGCATAGTCGACATACAGCATCACCACGCCGATCAGCGAAGCGTCCTTGCGCGTCCAGTTCTGAAAGGGCTGCTCCATGAAATAGCTCAGCGGCACCACCAGGCGACGCTTGTCCCAGATGCGCACCACCACATAGGTTCCGCCGATCTCCTCGATATTGCCCCACTCTCCCTCGACGATCACCGCGTCGTCGATGCGGATGGGTTGCGTGATCGCCAGCTGGATGCCGGCGAACAGGTTGCGCAGCACCGGCTGCAGCGCAAGACCGGCAACAAGGCCCGCAGCCCCCGCCGATGCCAGCAGGCTGACCCCGTATTGCCGCACGCCGTCAAAGGACATCAGCGCCGCGCTGACGCCGACCGCGATGATCAGCACGGTGCCGACCTGCTGCAAGATCCTGGATTGCGTCACATGCTTGCGCGCCAGAAGGTTGTCCTCCACGTCCACGCGGAACCTGCGCAGGTGGATCGCCACCCAGATCCGCAGCGCGGAAAGCGCCACCAGCGTGACGCAAGCGATGAAGCACAGCAGCAGGACATGACGGACCGTGACCGCCTCCTCCGGCGTCAGGGGTGCGATCCGGACCGCGATCGTCAGGGACACGATGATCAGCGCCAACTGCACCGGACCGCGCGACCGTGCCAGCAGCGGGCGCCAGAAATCGTTGCGTTTCGCGACCATCGCGATCGCCACGCGATCGATCACCTTCCAGCCCAGCCAGGACAGGACGATTGCTGTCGCAAAGATCAGGGTGATGTCAGTCCAACGGGTCATGCGGTCCTCATTCTGTTAGGGCAGGATATCGGGGACCTGGTCCATTGCCCCCACCGGTGATGCGGAGCGGTCCCCGATAGCGCCATATCCGACCTGAAGGAAGTATGGGCCGGCCGCCACCGAAGATGAAAGAGAGGCCCGCCCGATCACATGCCGTCAGACGCCAACTGCACGGAGAGAGGCAGGAGCCACCTTCCGCCGGGCAGGAAGAAGGTCGTTCGAGGAGTTTGTTCAGGGCCAGTTGCCCGGCGACTTGCCTGGTAAGGGCGACCCCTTGCACGCTTGCTGGAATAATCGTCACATGGGCGGAACGGATGGAGGACGGCATGACCCACAGCCCGCTTTATCGGATGCGTATCCTGCTGGCCTTGGGCGGCGCGTGCCTGGCCCTGCCTGGCGCCCTGCACGCCCAAGCCTATCCGCATGCGGACGAACGCATCGGCACCATCGAGGACGTCTATGACGGCCACCTGACGCCGGACCTGGCCGTCAGCACCTTCCGCAACATCGACCGCCTGTTCCCGACCCGGACAATCCCGGCAAGCGACAGCCCCAAGGCGCTGCCGGAGGCTCCGGTCGATCTGGCAAGTATGGTCACCTATCAGGTCGACGACGCGACCTACGACCTCTACGACTTCCTGTCGCTGGACAATGTCACCGGGATGATCGTGCTGAAGGACGGCACGGTCGTCTTTGAGACCTATCAGCGCGGCAACACGCCGGACACGCGCTGGATGTCGATGTCGGTGGCCAAATCCATCACCTCCACCCTGGTAGGCGCCGCGATCGTCGATGGCCATATCGATGGTCTGGACGACTTGGTCGTCGACTATGTCCCCGCATTGGCTGGCAGCGCCTATGACGGGGTCAGCATCCGCGACATCCTGCTGATGGCGTCGGGCGTCGAATGGAACGAGACCTACACCGACCCCGCCTCCGACCGGCGCGACCTGCTGCGCGCCCAGATCGAACAGCGCCCCGGCGCCGCGATGGAGGTGATGGCCGCCCTGCCCCGCGCCCACGAACCAGGCACCCATCACACCTACTCCACCGGAGAGACGCAGGTTCTGGGCGAGGTCGTCCATGGCGCGGTCGGCAAGCCGCTGGCGGACTATCTGGCGGAAAAGATCTGGCAACTACGGGATGGAGGCCGACGCCAACTGGTGGCTGGACAGCCCCGACGGGGTCGAGATCGGCGGAAGCGGCCTGTCCGCCACCCTGCGCGATTTCGCCCGCTTCGGGCAGTTCTTCCTGGAGGGCGGGATGATCGACGGCAGCCCCATCCTCCCCGACGGCTGGACGGAAACCGCCGGTCTGCCGCACGAACTGACAGGCGGCGAGACGATCGACTATGGTTACATGTGGTGGCCGGGCTGGACCGAACCGTCCATCGCCGATGGTGCCTTCGCCGCGATCGGCATCCAGGGGCAGAACATCTACATCAACCCCGCGCG
>NZ_BBPH01000196.1 GCF_000787695.1 Paracoccus sp. PAMC 22219
TGATCATCTGGTATTTCGCCGGACCCAAGTCGAACGTCAGGCTTTGACGCGACCGCACTGACCTGACCTGACGAACGCGCCCCCGGATCCGGGGGCGCGTCTTTCATTGCGGGCGGCGCAGATAGACGTAATAGGCCCCGTCGCCGCCGTGGCGGAAATGCGCGGCGGTCACCTGCTGGACCACAGCCGCCAAGGGCGGGCTGTGCAGCCAATAGGGCACCTGATGGCGCAGCGCGCCCGGACGCGTCGGCAACGGGCCGTGATCGCCGCGCCCCTTGCCGGTGATGACCAGCACCAGACGCAGCCCGGACGCATGACAGGACAGGATGAAATGCAGCAGTTCCGGCCCCGCCGCGGACAGCGTCAGCCCGTGCAGGTCCAGACGGGCCTCGGGGCGCAGCTTGCCCTGGCTCATCTTGCGATGGGTGCGGGCGTCCATGCGCAGGCCGGCTAGGGCCAGACGCTCAGCCGGGGTCTGGGGGCGCGCCACGACGGGCGTGGCGGGCTTGGCTGCCTGACCCACGCGGAACCGGGGCAACCCCTGCGGCTGTGGGGCGGGCTGGGCGACCGCCGGGGGTACGACGAATGCGGAAAAGGCCGCCAGATCGGCGGCCTGTCCTTTGCGCTTGGGGTCAAGCGGCTCTGCGGTTCGGGCGACACGGGACCACAGGTCGCGGTCTTCGGGCGTCAGCCCCCTGCGCCGGCGCATCAGCTTGTCGCGACAAGCTGCCAGTTCGGATCGTCCTGACCCATGTGGCGCGCAAAGGTCCAGGTGTCCTTCTGCTTGCGCGAGGCCTTGGGATCGCCGTCGATCACCGTGCCGTCGGCATCGCGGGTCGCGGCGATCAACTCTCCGACAAAGCGGATCGAGATCTCGGCCAGACCGGTCGCGGGATCGAACTCCGCTGCGGCCAGCGCCGTGTCGCGGGTGCCCAGATAGGTCGCCTCGACCGTCTGGCCGTTGGCCACGCGCTGGTCGATCACCGACTGGAACGCCTCGGCGACGGGATCGGACAGGAACGGGCGCACCTCGGTCAGGTCGCCGCGTTCAAAGGCCATCAGGATCATTTCGTACGCGCTGCGGGCACCGCCCAGGAAATCGCGCAGGCCGAACGACGGCTCGACCTGCTTCATCGCGGCCAGGGCCTTGGCTGCGGCGCCGCCGGCCTCGGTATGGTCCAGGATGTCGTGATCGACCTCGTCGGCCGACCCATCGATCACCTCGAAACGGCCGGGCGTGGTGGCGGCCGTCGGCTGGTCGACCTGCGGCGGCTCGAAGCCGTCGCGCGTCCCCAGCACGTTTTTCAGCCGGAGGATCAGAAAAATCGCGATCCCGGCAAGGACGATCAGCTGAAGAAGCGGGTTGGACATGCAGGCAACCTCTGGGTCATAACGGGTCGTTGGTATCGGGCGGTCTGTGCATTATGTAGGGAGTGCCTTGGCGCAAGTCCAGTTTCCGCGCCGGCAGGAAGGGGAATTCACATGCGGCTGATCGCCATGTTTCTGGTGGTGCCGATCATCGAGATCGCGCTGTTCATCCAGGTTGGGGGCCTGATCGGCCTGTGGGCCACGCTGGCGCTGGTGCTGCTGTCGGCGGTCGCCGGCGTCACGATCATGCGCAGCCAGGGCGCGCGGGCGGGCCTGGAGATCCAGCGCAGCCTGGGCGCCATGCGCGATCCGTCGCGTCCGCTGGCCCATGGCGCGATGATCATCGCCGCCGGGCTGCTGCTGCTGGTACCGGGGTTCTTCAGCGACATCCTGGGGCTGCTGCTGCTGATTCCCGCGGTGCGCTCGTTGCTGATGGCCCAGGTGGCCCGCCGCGTCAGGGCGTCGCGTGTTCAGATGCACGGTGCGACGATGCGCCGCGACCCGCATCGCCCGCCCTATGACAAGGGTGTGATCGATGGCGAATTCATCGTCGCCGAGGACGATGACCGCCGCCCGCCCGTCGACCTGCCGCTGGATACCGACGACACGGGCCCTTCGCGGTCGGGACGCGGATCGGGCTGGACCCGGCATTGAGGGCAGGCTGTCGTCCTGCTACAAGCTGGGGTAAATCCGCATCACAAAGGTAGGACCATGGCCGAAGATACCCCGCAGAACGGCGCGCAGCCTGCAGCAGCGGCGCAGCCGCGCATGCAGATCATGGCGCAATTCATCCGCGACCTGTCCTTTGAGAACGCCGTGGCGCAAAAGGGCGCCCCCCAGGGCGAGGTCCAGCCCGAGATCACCGTGCAGGTCAGCCTGGACGCCCGCAAGCGCGGCAGCGACACCCAGTTCGAGGTGATCACCAAGTACCGAGTCACCTCGACCAACAAGGGCGACGGCGCGACGCTGTTCCTGGCGGAACTGGATTACGGCGGGGTCTTCCAGATCGACGGCGTGCCGCAGGACCAGTTGCACCCGTTCCTGATGATCGAATGCCCGCGGATGCTGTTCCCCTATGTGCGGCGCATCATTTCGGACATGACCCGCGACGGGGGCTTCCCGGCGTTCAACATGGACCCGGTCGATTTCGTGGCCCTGTATCGCCAGGAACTGGCGCGTCGCGCGCAGACCACGCAGGCGGCGCCCACCGACCAGCGCCTGTCGTAAGGCCCGATGGCCAAGCCCGCATCGCGCGCCTGGCAGCGGATGCTGTCGGGCCGCAGGCTGGACCTGCTGGACCCGACGCCCTTCGACATAGAGATCGAGGACATCGCCCACGGCCTGGCCTTCGTCGCGCGCTGGAACGGCCAGACGCGCGGCGACTGGCCGTATTCGGTGGCCGAACATTCGCTGCTGGTGGAACAGATCTTCGACGGGCTGAACCCCGGCGGCGATCCGTGCTGGCGGTTGGCCGCATTGCTGCATGACGCCCCGGAATACGTGATCGGGGACATGATCTCTCCGGTCAAGGCGGCATTGGGGCGTGAATACGGGGCGATGGACGAACGGCTGGCATCCGCCATCCATCGTCGCTTTGGCCTGCCCGCGACGCTGCCCGTGGCGGTCAAGCGGCGCATCAAGGCCGCCGACCGCGTGTCCGCCCGGCTGGAGGCCGTCACCATCGCGGGATTTGACCTGCCCGAGGCGCGCCGCCTGTTCCCCGTCCCCGATGCGCAGATGCTGCCCGACCTGCAGATCACCCTGCGCCCGCCCGCCCAGACACGCGCCGCGTATCTGGAGCGGTTCGCCAGCCTGATCGCCCTGATCGACCGGACGCCCTGACATGCAAAAGGGGGCCGCAAGGGCCCCCTGTCGATCGTGTCGGCAAGACGCGGATCAGATCAGCAGATCGTCCAGTTCCTTGCCGCTCTCCAGGTTTTCCTGCACCCACCGCGGTTTGCGACCGCGACCCGTCCAGGTCATCGTCGGATCCTGCGGGTTGGCGTATTTCGGCGCGACCGTGCCCGTCTTGCGCGGCTTGGAGCCGGTCAGTTCGGCCAGGTTGAAGCCATGCTCGCGCGCGGCCTCCTCGATCGCGGTCATGGCTTCGCGCCGCTTGCGGTCCTCATAGGAATTGATCGCACGGTCCAGCTTTGTCCGCAGGTCGCGCATTTCCTTCAGGGACATGGTGTCGAAATCGATGCTCATTTGTTCCGGTTTCTATATAGGGAAAGTTAATCCTTATCCAATATAACCCATTTCTATAATCGTTCAATATATATAATACGTCACCGCGGTCCGCGCTTGGCAAGAATACGCTGCAATGTCCGACGGTGCATATGCAGGCGGCGTGCAGTTTCACTGACATTGCGTTCGCATTGTTCGTAAACGCGTTGAATATGTTCCCACCGGACACGATCCGCGGACATCGGATTTTCCGGCGGGGGCGGCAACAACTCCCCGCTGGACAGCAATGCGGACGTCACGTCATTCGCATCGGCGGGCTTTGCCAGATAATCGGTCGCGCCCATTTTGACGGCGGCGACGGCGGTGGCAATGGCGCCGTATCCGGTCAGCACGATGATCCGGGCATCGGCGCGGCGCTCGCGCAGCGCCTCGACCACGTCCAGGCCGTTCCCGTCCTCCAGACGCAGGTCGACCACTGCATAGGCGGGCGCACGGCGTTCGATCAGGCGCATGGCACCGGCCACGGTCAGCGATGTTTCGGGCTGAAAACCCCGCTTTTCCATCGCGCGCGCCAAGCGCGTCACGAAGATTTCGTCATCGTCGACCAGCAGCAGCGAGGCGTCGGGGCCGATTTGTGCGTTCAACTGATCCATCTGTGGGCCTTTTCACGGTATTTAAGGGCAAATGGGCAGCAGCGCGCAGGATATCAAACCCCGTGCGACAAACTGCCTTCAGGCCGAGGCGTCTGCATAACATGCGACAGTCTCGGCAATCTTTTCGGGGGTGGTTTCGCGGGAGAAGAATTCGACCGTCTTTCCGCCGGGCATCACCAGATAGGTATTCGTCATGTGGTCGACCAGATAATATTCCTTGTCGTCCTGATCATTCAGTTTGAAGTAATTGCGCCAGCCCTTGTTGACGGCGGCGATTTCCTCGTCGCTGCCGGTCAGGCCGATCATGCGGTCGGAAAACAGGCCGGTATAATCGGCCAGAACCTCGGGTGTGTCGCGGCGCGGGTCGACGGTGACAAAGACGGTCTGCACGTCTTCTCCGGCCTCTGTCAGCAGGGCCTCGGCTTCGGCATTGCGGGCGGCGTCCAGCGGACAGACGTCGGGGCAGAAGGTATAGCCGAAATACAGCAGCGTCGGCTTGTCGAAGACATCCTGGTCGGTGACGCGCTGCCCGTCGTCGCGGGTCAGGGTGAATGGCGTGCCAAAAGCATCCATGCCCCCCGCGACACTGCTGCTGCTGCATTGCGCGAACTGGTCGTCGCCCTGACGCATGGTCATGAACAGCGCGCCGCCCGCCAGCACGCCGATGGCCGCCGCGGTGCCGATCAGCAGGATTTTCCGGTCCGTCATCGCGGGCCTCCTTCGCGTGTCAAATGCCCGCATTGATCGTCGATGGCCGCGCGGGTATCAAGATCGAGCAATGTCGCAGCAAGGGTCGCCGATGTCCACATCCACAGCGCCTGGCGACCTGCCCGATGCCGATACCATGTCCCTGCCCCTCGACACGCCCAAGGCCGAACCGATCCGCATGCGCACGCTGGTGCTGCTGCGCTGGTTCGCCATCGGCGGGCAGATGGCGGCGGTCATCGTCGCATGGATGATGGGCATCGGCTTCGTCAAGACGCCGATCATCCTGTTGATCGCGGCGTCGATCACCATGAACCTGTGGCTGTTCCTGCGCCCGCCGAAACGGACCTCTCCGGGGCGCGCGGTGCGGCAGTTGTCGTTCGACCTTGTCCAGATCTCGACGCTGATGGCGCTGACCGGGGGGATGGCCAATCCCTTTGCGCTGCTGGTGCTGGCCCCGGTGACGATCGCGGCCGCGTCGCTGAACGCGCGACAGGTGCTGGCCCTGGGGCTGGCGACGGTGGCGCTGATCTCGGTCGCGGCGGTGTTCGGGCTGCCCTTGCGCGACCCCGACGGCCAGATCCTGCGGATGGAGCCGATCCTGGCGGTCGGCCACTGGGTCGCGCTGGTCATCGGCGTGGTGTTCTTCGCGGGCTATGCGCACCGCGTGACCGGCGAACTGTCGGATACATCTGGTGCGCTGTTCGCCACCCAGATGGCCCTGTCACGCGAACAGCGGCTGCAGCACCTGGGCGGCGTCGTAGCGGCCGCGGCGCATGAAATGGGCACGCCCCTGGCCACCATCAAGCTGATCGCCGGCGAACTAGCCGACGAATTGCGCGACCGCCCCGATCTGCATGCCGACGCCATCGCGCTGCGCGACAGCGCCGACCGCTGCGCCGCGATCCTGCGCAGCATGGGGCGCGCCGGCAAGGACGACCTGCACATGCGCGCGGCCCCCCTGCGCGCCGTGCTGGAGGATGCTGCCCAGCCCCACATGGACCGCGGCCCCCTGATCGAGATCCACGCCGAAGGCCCGGTGATCCACCGCGACCCGGCCATCATCCACGCCCTGCGCAACCTGATCCAGAACGCCGTCGATTTCGCCGAAAGCCGCGTCGTGATCGAAACCCAGGTGACCCAGGGCGCGCTGGTCGTGACCGTGCGCGACGACGGACCGGGCTATCCGCCGCATCTGCTGTCGCGGATCGGCGACCCCTATCTGACCCGGCGCGCCGAGGCGCAGCGCGGCAGCTATGAGGGGATGGGCTTGGGCCTGTTCATCGCCAAGACCCTGCTGGAACGGTCGGGCGCGCGGCTGACCTTCGCCAATGGCGGGCCGGGCGCGATGGTGTCGGTGCGCTGGCCGCTGGACCGAATCCGCGCCCAGGACCGCATCGCGCTGGCCCACAATCCGACCTTTGACGCGTGAGTTTCTTAACGCCCTGTTAATCAACACCGGATTATGGTCCCATCGAACGGAAAGGGGCATCGGCTGTGGACATTCAGGGTGCGGGTCTTGTGGCGATGGCGGTCCTGTGCGGGACGGCATCGGTCCTTCTGGCGGTGGCGGCGATCCGGTTCTGGGACCGCCGGCAGCCCGGACAGGGCCGGACGGCACGCGCCGGTCACGCGCTGGACGGCAAGGTGCAGCCGATGGTGTTCCTGTTTCGCGCCGCGCGCCTGGTCGATGCGACCGCGCCTGCCCGTGCGCTGCTGGACCGGATGGGGGCGCCAGACGACGACTGGCTGCGCCTGATGCGCTGGATCGGACCCCGCTTTCCCGACGCGCCCGACCGCCTGGCCATGCTGACCCGCCTTGGCAGGATCGAGCTGGTGGGCCAGCAGGGTCAGGGCAGCGCGACCCTGCGCCTTGTTGCCGAGGATCTGGGCGACCGGCTGTGGCGCGTCAGCGTCACCGACCCGGGCGCGAACATGCCGGCATCGTGGTCGATTCGATGTCCCTTCAGGCGATGGAGGAGGAACTGGACCTGCTGCGCGGCGCGCTGGACCAGACGCCGATGCTGGTCTGGCGCCTGGACGACGAAGATCGCGTGACCTGGGCCAACGCCGCCTATCTGCGCCGCGCCGAGGCCCGGTCCGAGGAGGCGCTTGGCTGGCCCCTGCCCCGCCTGCTGGACGCGCCGCGTCCAGTGCCGGGCGCGGGCACCGCCACCCG
>NZ_BBPH01000195.1 GCF_000787695.1 Paracoccus sp. PAMC 22219
CGCGGCTGGAGGGATTGCGCCTGGACGGGCTGTCCTGGACCCCCGCCGCCGCACGGCTGCGGCGCGGATCGCGCTGGTGCCCGGGCTGGGGTCGGTGGCGGATGCGGACCTGTTGGCGGATGGCGCCTGGCTGCTGCCGTGGCTGGGCCGGGTGCGCAGCCTGTCCGACCTGCGCGGGCTGGACCTGGTCGAGCCGCTGAAGGCCCGCATCGGATGGGACGGCCAGCAGCGGCTGGACCGCGAGGCGCCGGGGCAGTTCACCACCCCCCTGGGCCGCCGGGTGCCGATCGATTACGGGGGCGAGGACCCGTCGATCGAATTGCGCCTGCAGGAGCTGTTCGGCGTCACCCGCCACCCCGCCGTGGGCGGGCGGCCCCTGCGTATCACACTGCTGTCGCCGGGGGGCAAGCCGGTGCAGGTGACGATGGACCTGCCGGGGTTCTGGGTCAGCTCCTATGCCGATGTCAGGAAGGACATGCGAGGCCGCTATCCGCGCCACCCGTGGCCCGAGGATCCGACCGCGGCCGACCCGACCGTGCGGGCCAAGCCGCGCGGCACCTAGTCGATGGGGCGGATCAGCTTGGCGTCCAGCACGCGCAGCACCTGCGCCAGATCATGGCCGCGTTTCAGGATGCGCCCGTCCATGGCGATCACGGCATAGGCGCCCTGGGCCGCGCGCAGGCGGGGGCGTTTCTCGATCCGGTAAAGGGGGTGTTCGGCGGCGCGGCGAAAGACGCTGAACACCGCCGCGTCGCGCAGGAACGACATCCCGTAATCGCGCCATTCGCCTGCGGCCACGAAGCGGCCGTAGGTCGACAGGATCAGGTTCAGCTCCTTGCGGTCGAACACCACGCGGTCGGCATCGGGCGGGATCGCGTTCATCATGTCGGAATGGTGACACCCCGCCGAGGCCTGTGCAACGCGAAACGCGTCAGAAGCAGCTGACCTTGGTGATGCGGCCGTTGATGCCGTATTCGATGTTCAGCCGGTCGGGGCGGAAATCGGCGGTCACCATGTCCTCGGGCCCGATGACGCGGGTGCCCAGGGGAAAGTTCATCGCCGACAGGGCCGTGCGGGGCTGGCCGATCAGGCCCTGATAGCCGGCGGCGCCGCATTCGTCGACGACCGGCGGCGGGGTCGGCTCGACATAGGCGGGTTCGCAGGCGGCCAGGGCCGTTGCGGCGAAAATCAGGGCAAGCGTGGTCTTGTGCATTTGGGTCATCCGCAATCGATCTTGGTGATGGTGCCGGTCGCATCCAGTCGAAAGACGAGCCGGTCGGGGTCATAGTCCTGGGGTTCGATCCCGCGGTATTCCACCACGCGATAGACGTTGGTCAGGCCAAGCGTCGGGATCGTGCTGCCGGGCTGCCCCACGCTGGAGGCATAGGCGCTGGCCTTGCACAGGTCGGGCTTGCGTTCGGTCACCCCGGTGATGCCGGTGGTCGCGACCGGCAGATCGGCCACGACGGGCGCTGCAACGGGGAACGGCGCGGCGGCTGGAAAGGGTGCGGCGGCATAGGGTGCGGCGACGGGGGCCGCATAAGGCGCAGGCGCCGCATAAGGTGCGGGGGCATAGGTGGTCTGGGCGTCATAGGTCGGGGCGACATAGGCCGGGCCCGCATAGGCGCCGGCTGGCGGCATCCGGTTCGGCGACGATGCACAGCCCTGCACGGCCAAGGCCAAGCCGGCAGCCATCGCGGCCCGAATCATCCAGTCCTTGCAGATCATCGCCTGTCACCCCTGCCGGTCCTGTTCCGGACCTTGTTCCCATCAGCATAGGCCGGGGCCCCGGCCTTGAGAAGCCGGGACTTGGATCACGTTTCGATCATCGCAGGAATGCAACAGCCCCCGGCGACGGCGCCGTCAGGCGGCGCGCAGGGCGTGGGCCGACAGGAACAGCGTCGCCGCTTCGCCGGCGATGCGCGCGATCTGGGCGTCGGGGGGTGTTGCGCCGGTCAGCAGCGCGGGTTGCTGGACCTGACCGGTGATCAGCGCGACCAGCTGACGGGCGGATTGGCCGCTGTCATGGTCCCGGATCTGTCCCGCGGCGATCCAGCCGTCGATGATCTGCGCCAAGGGCGCCGCGACACAGCGGGCCAGGGCGTCGTCATAACTGCGCGCGTCGTCGGGAAACCGGGTCGATTCGGCGGTCATCACCCGCAGCAGGCTGAGACGCGGTTCCGACAGCGCCCATGTCGCCAGGTCCGACAGCATCCGCGGCAGGTCGGCCTGGGCCGTTGATGCGGGGTCGGCCTCGAACGGTTGCTGACGAAAGGCGCTGTCCATCGTGGCGCGCAGCACTTCGCGGAACATCAGCGATTTGTCGGGGAAATAGCTGTACAGCGTCGCCTTGGACACGCGGGCGGACCGGGCGATGTCATCGACGCTGGCGGCGGCATAGCCGTCGCGCAGAAAGATGACGGCGGCCCCATCCCGGACCTGGTCGAACTTGCGGCCCCGCGTGATGCCGGGGGCCGTTGCATGGGTGGTATCGGTCTTCATTCGTCTTCCTTGGTTTCCATCCAAACACCGCGAACGGAGAGACGGTTTCGGTCGCAACATAATAAATAGCGCAGAAAGCAAAAGCCCCTGTCGGCTGCGCGACATCCAAAGACTGCTGATTTTTATCGCAAACATGCCGCCATCGGCGACGATCCGCTGTGGCGGGACGGGGCCGTTTGGCCTAGCGTGCCGTCATCTTGACCTTGCGCCGTCATCAGGAGGAAGCAGCAATGTCCGTCAACACGACCTCGTTCCGGGATTCAGTGGACCGCATGTTCACCCATGCCGCAGGCCTGATGAGCCTTGCGCCGGGGCTGGAGGAGAAGATCCGGGTCTGCAATTCCACCTATACGGTGCGGTTCGGGGTGCGGCTGCGCGGCCAGATCCACACCTTCACCGGTTACCGGTCGGTTCATTCCGAACACATGGAGCCGGTCAAGGGTGGCATCCGCTATTCGCTGGACGTGAACCAGGACGAGGTCGAGGCGCTGGCCGCCCTGATGACCTATAAATGCGCGCTGGTCGAGGTGCCGTTCGGCGGATCGAAGGGCGGTCTGTGCATCGATCCGCGCGCCTGGAACGAGGACGAGCTGGAGCGGATCACCCGCCGCTTTACCTATGAGCTGTCGCGCCGGAACCTGATCTCTCCGTCGCAGAACGTGCCCGCGCCCGACATGGGCACCGGAGAGCGCGAGATGGCGTGGATGGCCGACGCCTACAAGCGGCTGCATCCCGACGACATCAACGCCAAGGCCTGCGTCACGGGCAAGCCGCGCACCGCGGGCGGCATCGACGGCCGGGTCGAGGCGACGGGCCGCGGCGTGCAATACGCGCTGCGCGAGTTCTTCCGCCATGACGACGTGATGAAGCAGGCAGGCCTGACCGGCGTGCTGGCCGGCAAGCGCGTGATCGTGCAGGGCCTGGGCAATGTGGGCTATCATGCCGCCCAGTTCCTTTCGGTCGAGGACAAGTGCCTGATCACCGGCGTGATCGAGCGCGACGGCGCCATCACCAACCCGCAGGGCATCAACATCGACGCGCTGCGCGGCCACATCCGCGCGACCGGTGGCGTCAAGGGCTTCATCGGCGGCGACTATCACGAAAACGGTCTGGCCATGCTGGAGCAGGAGTGTGACATCCTGATCCCGGCAGCGGTGGAAAGCGTGATCCACGCCGACAACGCCGAGCGCATCAACTGCAAGCTGATCATCGAGGCGGCGAACGGTCCCGTGACCGCCGATGCCGACGCGATCCTGCGTCGCAAGGGGATCGTCATCATCCCCGACATGTATGCCAACGCCGGCGGCGTGACCGTGTCCTATTTCGAATGGGTCAAGAACCTGTCCCAGATCAGCCTGGGCCGGCTGGAGCGCCGGCACGAGGAGGCCCGCGCCCGCATGATCGTCGAGGAGTTGGAACGGCTGTCGGCCGATACCGGCCTGAACTGGACCCTGTCCAAGGGCTTCAAAGAGGCATTCCTGACCGGCGCGGACGAGCTGGAGCTGGTGCGGTCGGGCCTGGACGACACGATGCGCGAGAGCTTCAAGAAGATGAAGGAGGTCTGGATCAGCAACCCCAAGGTCGAGGACATGCGCACCGCGGCCTATGTCGTGGCGATCCGGCGGATCTCGAACGTCTACAACTCTCTGGGGCTTTGAGGGGCAGGGGGCGCAAGTG
>NZ_BBPH01000194.1 GCF_000787695.1 Paracoccus sp. PAMC 22219
CGGGATCGATCTGTCGGTCGAACCCGGAGAGCTGCTGGCGCTGCTGGGCCCGTCCGGGTCAGGCAAGACCACGCTGCTCAAGATCATCGCGGGGCTGGAATGGCCCGATGCCGGGCAGCTGCAGGTCGAGGGGCAGGACTGGCTGGCGCTGGCCGCCCGCGACCGGCGCATCGGCTTCGTGTTTCAGCACTACGCCCTGTTTCCGCACATGACCGTGCGCGACAACATCGGCTTCGGCCTGTCCGTGCAGCCGCGTGGCCAGCGTCCGACCCGCGCCCAGATCGCCGCGCGCGCGGACGAGCTGATGGCGTTTCTGCAGATCGACCATCTGGCCGACCGCTTTCCGGGTCAGCTGTCGGGCGGGCAGCGTCAGCGGGTGGCGCTTGGGCGTGCCCTGGCGATCAAGCCGCGGGTGCTGCTGCTGGACGAACCATTCGGTGCGCTGGACGCCGCGATCCGCCGCGACCTGCGCCGCTGGCTGCGGGGGGTGCACGAGGCCACCGGATCGACCACGATCTTTGTCACCCACGACCAGGAGGAGGCGTTCGAGCTGGCCGACCGCGTGGTGGTGATGGGCGAGGGACGGATCGAGCAGATCGGCCATGCCGACCAGATCCACGACGCCCCCGCCACGCCCTTTGTCGCGCGCTTCATGGGCGCCACGGTCCAGTTGCCCGTCACCGTGACGGCGGGCCGTGCGCAGGGGCCGGGGCTGGATCTGTCCGCGCTGCCGCCCGTCGCCCTGCGCGACGGTCCGGCGCAGCTGTTCGCGCGCCCGCCGATCTGCGCGTCGCCCCCGATGCCGACGGGCCGTGGCGCGTCCAGACCCTGGCCAGCACCGGCGCCGACCTGCGCCTGACCGTCACCCATCCGCAGGGGGCCGAGGCCGAAATCCAGATGCCCCGCCGCGGCGCCCCCGCGCTGACCCGCGGTGCCCCCGTCACCCTGCAGGCCCAAGCCGCCACGATCTTTGCCGATGCCCCGTTGCACAAGGAAACCGCCTGATGAAACTGCCCCTGATCGCCACCGCTTTCGCCCTGACCCTGTCCGGTCCCGCCCTTGCGCAGGACAAGCTGCTGAACGTCAGCTATGACATCGCACGCGAGCTGTTCGAGGCGCTGAACCCCGTCTTTGCCGAAAAATGGCAGGCCGAGACCGGGCGCAGCCTGACCATCGACATGTCGCATGGCGGATCGTCGCGCCAGGCGCGCGCCATCCTGGAGGGGCTGCCCGCCGATGTCGTGACCTTCAACCAGGAGACCGACGTGGACGTGCTGGCGGAATCGGGCTTGCTGCCCGAGGACTGGCGCGACGCGTTGCCGAACGGGGCGTCGCCCTATTATTCGCTGCCGGCCTTCCTGGTGCGCGAGGGCAACCCCAAGGGGATCGAGGATTGGGACGACCTGGCCCGCGACGACGTGGCCCCGGTGTTCCCCAACCCCAAGACCAGCGGCAATGCGCGTTACACCTATCTGGCGGCCTATGCCTATGCGCTGGCGCAGAACGGCGGCGACCAGGCGGCGGCGCAGGAATTCGTGCGCGGCATCTTTGACAACGTGCCGGTCTTCGACACCGGTGGGCGCGCGGCCACCCAGACCTTCGCCGAACGCGGCATCGGCGACGTGCTGGTGACCTTCGAGGCCGAGACCGGCCAGATCGCCGCCCAGTACGAGGCGCAGGGGTTCGAGCGCGTGACGCCGTCGATCAGCCTGTTCGCGGCCTTCCCCGTGGCCGTGGTGGCCGAGAATGCCGAAGACAACGGCACCACCGATCTGGCCACCGCCTATCTGGACTGGCTGTACACCCCCGAGGCGCAGCGCATCCTGGCCGACAACTATTACCGCGTCACCGACGAGACGGTCGCCGCGGAATTCGCCGACGCCCAGGCCCCGGTCGAACTGGTCACCGTGGACGACGTCTTTGGCGGATGGGACCGCGTGCGCGTGGAGCATCTGGCCGACGGCGCGATCCTGGACCAGGTCTTCGTGAACCGATGACCACTGCTACTGCCCCGATCCGTGCCAAGCGCGTCCTGCCCGGCTTCACGCTGAGCCTGGGCACGACGCTGCTGTACCTGGTGCTGATCGTGCTGATCCCCATCGCCGCGCTGATCCTGAAGGGCGCGCAGATCGGGCCCGCGGGGTTCTGGGCCATCGTCAGCAGCGACCGGGCGCTGGCCGCGTTCCGCGTCACGCTGACGGCGGCGGCGATCGCCACGGCCTTCAATGCGGTCTATGGCCTGCTGATGGCCTGGGTGCTGGTGCGCCACGACTTTCCTGGCAAGCGCATCCTTGACGCGCTGATGGACGTGCCCTTTGCGCTGCCCACCGCGGTGGCGGGGCTGTCGCTGACGGCGCTGTTTTCCGCCAACGGCTGGTTCGGGCAGGTGCTGCACCCCATGGGCGTGCCGGTGGTTTATACGGTGCTTGGCATCGCGCTGGCGATGGCCTTCACCTCGATCCCCTTTGTGGTCCGCACGGTCCAGCCGGTGCTGGAGGATCTAGACCCGGCGCTGGAACAGGCCGCCGAAACCTTGGGCGCGACGCCGTGGCAGTCGTTCACCCGCGTGGTCTTTCCGGCGATCCTGCCCGCTTGGCTGGCCGGTTGTACGACCGCCTTCGCGCGGTCCCTGGGGGAATTCGGCGCGATCGTGTTCATCGCCGGCAACCTGCCCGGACAGACCGAGATCGCCGCCCTGCTGGCCTTCATCCGGCTGGAGGAGTTCGACTATAACGGTGCCGCGGCCATCGCGCTGGTCCTGCTGGGCTTTGCGCTGGTGCTGCTGGTCGTGTCGAACATCCTACAATCCTGGGCCGCCCGCCACCGCGGGGCCACCCGATGACGCCGCGTCCCCGCCGGTCGGGCCGCCTGCTGGTCACGCTGGCCGTGGTGATGACGCTGCTGATCGTGGTGGCGCCGCTGGTCTATATCTTTGCCCGCGCCTTTTCCGAAGGCTGGCGCGTCTATGCCGACAACATCCTGCATCCCGACACGCTGCACGCGATCTGGCTGACCAGCCTGGTCGCGCTGATCGTGGTGCCGGTGAACATCGCGTTCGGCATCGCCGCCGCGTGGGCGGTGGCCAAGCACCGATTCTGGGGCCGGGGCATCCTGGTCACCATGATCGAGATCCCGTTCTCGATCTCTCCGATCATTGCGGGGATCTGCTATCTGCTGCTCTATGGCCGCCAGGGCCTGCTGGGCCCGTGGCTGCGCGAGGTCGACCTGCAGGTGATGTTCGCGCTGCCCGGCATCGTGCTGGTGACGATGTTCGTGACCGCACCATTCGTCGCGCGTGAGGTGCTGCCGCTGATGCAGGCGCAGGGGACCGATCAGGAACAGGCCGCGGTGACGCTTGGTGCGTCGGGCTGGCAGGTGTTCCGGCGGGTGACCCTGCCCAACATCAAATGGGCGCTGCTGTATGGCGCGGTCCTGTGCACGGCGCGCGCGGTGGGCGAGTTCGGGGGCGTGTCCGTGGTGTCGGGCAACATCCGCGGCCAGACCAACACGCTGCCCCTGCATATCGAGCTGTTGTTCAATGACCTGAACGCGGTCGGCGCCTTTGCGGCCGCGTCCACGCTGACCCTGCTGGCGCTGGTCGCGCTGGTCCTCAAGGCGGTGCTGGAGGGGCGGCGCGGCTGAGCCCCGCTTGCCCCGGCGCGGCGCGGGGCATACCCTGACGTCCAACGCATATGTCGAGGATATCATGACCCATCACGGCCTGGAACTGAGATCGACGATCACGGCGGACGGAACGCTGCGGGTGCATCTGGAGTCCGTCACTCATCCCGAGCCCGGCCCCGGCCAGCTGCTGGTCCGGATCGAGGCGGCACCGATCAACCCGTCGGATCTGGGGCTGCTGTTCGGCCCCGCCGACATGGACAGCCTGACCGCATCCGGCACGCCCGACGCCCCGGTCCTGACCGCAACGGTGCCCCCCGCCGCGATGCCCGCGATGAAGGCCCGCATCGACCAGTCGCTGCCCGTCGGCAACGAGGGCGCGGGCACCGTCATCGCCGCCGGTCCCGACCTGTCCCATCTGGTCGGAAAGCGCGTGGCGATGATCGGCGGCGCGATGTATGCCGACCTGCGCCTGATCGGGATGGATGCCTGCATCGTGCTGCCCGATGAGGCCACCGCGGAACAGGGCGCGTCGCTGTTCGTGAACCCGCTGACCGCGCTTGGGTTCGTCCAGACGATGCGCGCCGAAGGGCACAGCGCCATCGTCCACGCTCCCGCCGCGTCGAACCTGGGCCAGATGCTGGTACGCATCTGCAAGGATGACGGGATCGGTCTGGTCAACATCGTGCGCAGCCCCGATCAGGTCCGGCTGCTGCGCGATCTTGGTGCGGTCCATGTCGTCGACAGCAGCAGCGACAGCTTTCGCGCCGATCTGGAACAGGCGATCGAGGCCACCGGCGCGACCTTGGCATTCGACGCCATCGGCGGCGGAGAGATGACCAGCACCATCCTGAACGCAATGGAGGCCGTGGTCGCGCGCAAGATGGACAGCTATGACCGATACGGGTCGGACGTGATGAAGCAGGTCTATGTCTATGGCGCGCTGGACACGGGGCCGACGATGCTGCGCCGGGGGTTCGGGTTCAGCTGGGGCATCGGCGGCTGGCTGCTGTTCCACATGCTGCGCCGCACCGACAAGGCGGTCACGCAGAAGATGCGCGAACGGGTCGCGGCGGAAATGACCACGACCTTTGCCAGCCACTATTCCGAACGCCTGACCCTGCGCGAGGCGCTGTCGCCCGATGCGGCCCGCGCCTATGTCCGCAAGGCCACGGGGGCGAAATACCTGATCACCGGCCCGCGCCCCTAGGCGCAGGTCGAGGTCGCGATCACCGGGAACAGCGTGACCAGGGTCGACACGAACCCGATCCACGCCCCCATGGTGATCAGCTGCCGCGGGCGTCCCCTGCCCGCGGGCATGACCCGGATCAGCACCAGGTGCAGCGCCAGCCCCGCGCCCCAAGCCAGCCACATCGCCATGTGGTGCCAGTCGGCGATGGGCGCGGGGCGGTCGGTCCAGCCCAGATGGCAGCCCGCGCCGTGCAGCGCATAGACCAGCGAGAACATCACGGCCCACAGGATCGGCCCGGCCAGGGCGCGCCACAGCCAGGTCATGACAGCACCTCCTGGGCGGCGACCAGGGTCAGCGACACGGCCGACGTGCCCAGCCAGAAAGACTGGAACAGCTGCCAGATCGGGGCGGCCCCACGGCGCGCCCAGCTGGTCCGTCCGCCGCGGGCATCGGCGAGGCTGCGCAGCGCCAGCATCGCGGCGATCACGCCGTGAAAGACCGCAAAGCCCAGGATCACCGCACGCAGCGCGTCACGCGCATGGCGCCGCGGATCGTCCAGCCCGAAGACCAGCGCCACCAGCGCCATCAGCGCCACAAGGCAGGCGGCCAAGCCGATACCAGCCAGGTGGTGCCCGCCGCGCGGTCGCGCAGCGCCTCGGCCCGGTGGGCGGCGAACAGGCCGATCGCCATCGCGGCCAGCGCCAGCACGGCCGCACCCGCCATCGGCAGGGTGGACAACCCGCTGGCCGGCGCGGGCCAGCCGGGCGCCACGACCGACAGAAAGCCCACCCCGAACAGCAGCGACGCATACAGCGTCCCGTCCGCCAGCAGCAGCGCCACCGTGCCGGTGCGTGCCAGCGTGTTGCGCGTCTGCCAGTGCAGCGGCAGGGTCAGGCCGGGCGCGACCTGCACATCGGAGTGATCGGTGGTCGATCCCATGATGTCGCCCCATTTCCACGCCGCGATCAGCGTCAGCACGATGCCCACCGGCGCCAGCCAGTACAGCCCGGCCAGAACCGCCCCGAAGAAGCTGCCGATGGCGGCAGAGGTCAGCAGGGGCAGCATCGTGCTTTTGGCCAGCACGGCGACATGGTCGGGCCGTCCGCTGCCGGCA
This sequence comes from Paracoccus sp. PAMC 22219, assembly GCF_000787695.1. Classification (GTDB taxonomy): domain Bacteria; phylum Pseudomonadota; class Alphaproteobacteria; order Rhodobacterales; family Rhodobacteraceae; genus Paracoccus. The sequence goes on from NZ_BBPH01000194.1 coordinate 5,928, forward strand.
TCCAGAGCCAGCGTCTCGCGCAGGTCGCGGGGGGCGCCGGGCAGCAGCCCCTCGCCCCGCGCCAAGGGCAGCAGTGCACTGGAATCGGGTTGGCGCGGGCCCGGCAGGGACGCAAAGTTGTAGGACGGCGCGGGCACCGGCATCGCCCAGTCCAGCGTGGGCGCCCCCCACGGGTTGCGCCAGCTGCGCCGCCCGAACAGCCACTGCATCACCACGTCAAAGGCGAACAGCGCGAACCCTGCCGACATGATCATGCCGAAGATCGACGAGATCAGGTTCAGCCATTCCCATTCCGGGTTGTTGGGATAGACCGCGATCCGGCGCGGCATACCCAGAAGGCCGGTCAGGTGCATCAGGAAGAAGGTGCCGTGAAAGCCGATCAGGATCAGCCAGAAGGCCGATTCCCCCAGGCCCCTCACCCGCCAGCGCCCGCAGATCATCGGCATCCAATAGCTGACCGCGGCCAGCATCGGAAAGACGAACCCGCCGACCAGCACGTAATGCAGGTGGGCTGTGACGAAGGCGGTGTCATGCGCCTGCCAGTTGAACGGCACCATGGCCAGCATCACGCCGGTCAGGCCGCCCAGGACGAAGGTGATGAAGAACCCCATCACGTACAGCATCGGCAGGCGGAAGCTCACCTTGCCGTCCCACAGCGTGCCGATCCAGGCAAAGACCTGGACCGCGGTCGGCACCGCCACCAGCGCCGATGCCGCGCTGAAGAAGGCCAGTGCCATGTGCGGGATGCCCACCGTGAACATGTGGTGGACCCACAGGCCGAACGACAGGAACACCAGCCCCGCGATCGCCGCGACGATCGCGCCGTAACCCAGGATGGTGGTGCGCGACATGATCGGGATGATCGTCGACAGCGCGCCCGCGGCGGGCAGGAAGATGATATAGACCTCGGGGTGGCCGAACAGCCAGAACAGGTGCTGCCACAGCAGTGGATCGCCCCCCCTCGCGATGTCGAAGAACGGCCAGTCGAAGGCGCGCTGCACCTCCAGCAGGATCGAGCCCAGGATCAGCGGCGGAAAGCCCACTAGCATCATCACCGCCGTGCCCAGCAGGTACCAGCCCATCAGCGGCATCCGGGTCAGCGGCATGTGGGCCGCGCGACAGCGCAGGATGGTCACGGTGATTTCCACCGCGGCGGCCATGGCGCTGATCTCGACGAAGGTCACGCCCAGCAGCCAGACATCGGCATTGATGCCCGGCGTGTGGGTGCGGTCGGCCAGCGGAACATACATGAACCACCCGCCGTCGGGGGCCACGCCCGCCACCAGCGACAGCACGATCACCGTGCCGCCGAACAGATAGCACCAGTATCCCAAGGCCGACAGCCGCGGGAACGCCATGTCTCGCGCGCCCAGGATCTTGGGCAGCAGCCACAGCGCCAGCCCCTCCAGCATGGGGATGGCGAACAGGAACATCATGATGCTGCCGTGCATCGTGAAGATCTGGTTGTACAGCTCGACATCCAGGAAGGCGCCGTTGCGGGTCGCCAGCTGCGCGCGGATCAGCATCGCCAGCACGCCGCCGATGGCAAAAAACACAAAGGACGTCGCCATGAAGCGCAGTCCGATCGTGCCGTGGTTGACCGAGGTGAAGAAGCCCCGCCAGCCCGGCTCGTCCGACCAAGTGCGGTCCAGCTGACGGTGCAGCGC
>NZ_BBPH01000193.1 GCF_000787695.1 Paracoccus sp. PAMC 22219
GCATCCTGCCCGCCGATCCGCAGGGGTTCGCGCGGACGGGCAGGGCGGTCGTGGCGGCGGGATACGCGTCCTTTGGTCATTCGGTCGATTTCGGTTGGTCGACCGGCGCGGGCGTCCATGTCGCCACCTGGGACGCGGAGGCCCATGCCTTCCGCGTCAGCCGTCAGGACCTGCGCCTGAAACCGCAGGCATCGACCATCGCCTATAACGCCTCGAACGAACGCCACTGGACGCCGGGGTTGCAGGGCTGGGCCCGCGACCTGCGCACCGGGGCCGACGGTCCGCGCGGGCGCGATTTCAACATGCGCTGGCTGGCCGCCGCCGTGGGCGAACTGCACCGCATCCTGCTGAAGGGTGGCGCGTTCCTGTACCCCGCGGACGCGCGGCCGGGATATGCCGACGGCCGGTTGCGGCTGATCTATGAATGCGTGCCCATCGCCTTTCTGATCGAACAGGCTGGCGGCCGCGCGACCGACGGGCATGGCCCGATTCTGGATCGCGCGCCGCGCGGCCTGCATGACTTCACCCCCCTGTTCTTTGGCGCCTCGGACGAGATCGACGCGCTTCACGCCGCCCTCAAAGGATGACCCCCCCATGGCCATGATCACCCTGCGTCAGTTGCTGGACCACGCCGCCGAGCATGGCTATGCCGTGCCCGCCTTCAACATCAACAACATGGAACAGGGGCTGGCCGTGATGCAGGCGGCCCAGGCCACCCGCAGCCCGGTGATCCTGCAGGCCAGCCGCGGCGCGCGGGCCTATGCCAATGACGCGGTGCTGGCCGGGCTGATCGCGGGCCTGGCGCGGGCCTATCCCGACATCCCGATCTGCATGCATCTGGACCATGGCAACGGGCTGGAGACCTGCGCGACCGCGATCCAGAACGGGTTCACGTCGGTGATGATGGACGGGTCGCTGAAATCGGATGGCAAGACGCCCGCCGATTACGCCTATAACGCCGACATCACCCGCCGCGTGACCGAAATGGCCCATGCCTGCGGCGTGTCCGTCGAGGGAGAGCTGGGCGTGCTGGGCAGCCTTGAGACCGGCATGGGCGACGCCGAGGACGGCCACGGCGCCGAGGGCAAGCTGTCCGAGGATCAGCTGCTGACCGACCCCGACGAGGCCGTGCGTTTCGTCGAGGATACCGGCGTGGACGCCCTTGCCATCGCCATGGGCACCAGCCACGGCGCGTATAAATTCACGCGCAAGCCCGACGGCGACATCCTGGCCATGCACGTGATCGAGGAGATCCACCGCCGCCTGCCCAACACGCATCTGGTGATGCACGGGTCCAGTTCGGTCCCCGAGGATCTGCAGGCGATCATCAACGCGCATGGCGGCGATATCCGCCCCACCTGGGGCGTCCCGGTCGACGAGATCCAGCGCGGCATCCGCCACGGCGTGCGCAAGGTGAACATCGACACCGACAACCGCCTGGCCATGACCGCCGCGATCCGCCGCGTGCTGGCCGAACACCCGGCCGAGTTCGACCCGCGCGCTATCTGAAGCCCGCGATGGCGATGATGGCGCAGGTCTGCCGCGACCGGTTCGAGGCCTTCGGGACCGCGGGCAATGCCGACAGGCTGCGCCCGCTGTCCCTGCCGGAAATGGCCGCGCGTTACTGATCCGCGCGGGTCAGCAGCTCCTCGACCTGCGGGCCGATCGCCTCCACGATCTGTTCAACGCCAAGGGCGTTGGGGTGGATGCGGTCGTCCTGCATCAGGTCGGTCAGCGACAGGCCCTGCGTGGCCTTTTCGCCGATCGGCCCCAGGAAATCGGGGACCAGCACGGCGTCGTATTCCGTGGCAAGGTCCACATACATCGCCTCGAAGTCGCGCTTGAAATCGGGGCCGTAATTGCCCGGCGCGGGCAGGCCCGCCAGCAGCACGGGCACCCCCGCCGCCCGCGTCTTGTCCAGGATCGCCGTCAAGTTCGCGCGGCTGGAGGCCGGGTCGATCCCGCGCAGCAGGTCGTTGCCGCCAAGCGCCACGATCATCGCGTCGGGCGCGTCGGCCAGCGTCCAGTCGATGCGCGCCGCACCCCCCGCCGTCGTGTCCCCCGACACGCCCGCATTCGTCACCGTCACGTCATGGCCCCGATCCTGCAGCCAGGCCTGCAGCACGGGGACGAACCCCTCCTCCTGCGGCAGGCCGTATCCCTGCGTCAGACTGTCGCCCAGGGCGGTCAGGCGCAGCGTCTCTGCGTCAGCAGGGGTTGCGCACGATGCCATGACCGTGACCGCCAGCGCCGCCAAGGCGGACCGGGCGCGGTTGCCAATCGCGGCGCGCGCCCCGTATCGTGCCGCCATAGCCCAAGACAAGAGGACCGAGCCCATGGCCGACCCGGTGATCCGCCTGCGCGACGCGCAATTGACGCTGCAGGGCAATGCGGGGCCGGTGGACATCCTGCGCGGCATCACGCTGGAGGTGGCGCGGGGGGAAACGGTCGGGCTGGTGGGTCCTTCGGGATCGGGCAAGTCGTCGCTCCTCATGCTGATGGGCGGTCTGGAACGCGCCACGGGCGGCCTGGTCCAGGCGATGGGCCAGGATCTGACCGCGCTGGACGAGGATGCGCTGGCGCGCTTTCGTCTGTCCCATATGGGGGTGGTGTTCCAATCGTTCCACCTGATCCCCACCATGACCGCGCTGGAAAACGTCGCGACGCCGCTGGAACTGGCCGGTGCGCCCGACGCCTTCGCCCGCGCTGCGGCGGAACTGGACCGGGTCGGTCTGGCCGCGCGGCGCGACCATTACCCCGCGCAACTGTCGGGCGGCGAACAGCAACGGGTGGCGCTGGCCCGCGCCGCGGCGCCGCGGCCCGCGATCCTGCTGGCGGACGAACCCACCGGCAATCTGGATGGCGCGACGGGGCAGGCGATCATGGACCTGCTGTTCGGCCTGCGCGCCGATCATGGCGCGACGCTGGTGCTGGTGACGCATGACCCCGACCTGGCGCAGCGCTGCGACCGGGTGATCCGTCTGGCCGACGGTCGGCTGGCCACCGAGGTCGCGGCATGAGCCTGCGGCTGGCGGCCCGGCTGGCGCGGCGCGATCTGCGCGGGGGCTGGCGCGGGTTCTGGGTGCTGCTGACCTGTCTGGCGCTTGGCGTGGCGGCGATCGCCGCCGTGGGGTCGGTGCGAGCGGCGATTCAGGCAGGGCTGACGTCGCAGGGCGCGATCCTGCTGGGCGGCGATGCGAGGTGCAGCTGACCTATCGCTTTGCCACCCCGGCGGAACGGGACTGGCTGGAGGATCGGGCCGTAACCGTTTCCGAAATCGTCGATTTCCGGTCGATGGCCGTGGTCGGCCAGGACGATGCGTCGGAACGCGCCCTGACCCAGGTCAAGGGCGTGGACGCGGCCTGGCCCCTGCTGGGGCAGGTGGTGCTGGACCCGCCTGTGCCGTTGGCGCAGGCCTTGGGGCCGACGCCGCAGGGCCTGCCGGGCGGGGTCATGGCGCCGCTGTTGGCCGACAGGCTGGGGCTGACACCGGGCGACGTCTTCCGCCTTGGCACGCAGGATTTCGTGCTGACCGCCCGGCTGGTCAGCGAACCCGATGCGGGTGCGGCCAGCTTCGGATTTGGTCCCCGCACGCTGGTCCTGCGCGAGGCGTTGGGGGACAGCGAGCTGCTGGGCGCCGGGACGCTCTATGACAGCAACTATCGTCTGGCGCTGCCGCCGGGGACCGATCTGGACGCGCTGCGGACCGACTGGCGCGCGGCGTTCCCCGACAGCGGCGCGCGCTGGCGCGACAGCCGCCGCGGCGCGCCGGGCATCGACAGTTTCGTCGACCGCATCGGCGCGTTCCTGGTGCTGGTCGGGCTGACCGGGCTGGCCGTGGGCGGCGTCGGCGTGTCGGCGGCGGTGCGCGCGCATCTGGCGCGCAAGACCGAAACCATCGCCGTGCTGAAGACCTTCGGCGCGTCGGGGCGCACGATCTTTCAGGTCTACCTGCTGCAGATCGGTGCGGTGACCGCGATCGGCGTGGTGGCGGGGCTGATCCTGGGGGCGTTGGTGCCGCTGGCATTGGCGCCGCTGCTGTCGGCGCGCCTGCCGGTGCCGGCGGTCTTTGGCGTCTATCCCGGCCCGTTGGCGCAGGCGGCGGTCTATGGCGTGCTGACGGCGTTCATCTTTGCGCTGTGGCCCTTGGCGCGCACCCGGCGCATCCGGGCGGCGACGCTGTTTCGTGACGCCGACGCATCCGGAGGCGGCTGCCTGAACGGCGGTTCCTGATGATGATCGCCGCGGCGCTGGTCGCGCTGGTGGGGGCCGCGGCGCTGTTTTCGGGGCTGTGGGGGGCTGACGCTTGGCATGGCGGGGGGCGTTCTGGCGGCCTTTGTCGTGCTGGCCGGGGCGGCGGCGCTGGTGCGGCGTGCGGCGCGGGCGGGTGC
>NZ_BBPH01000192.1 GCF_000787695.1 Paracoccus sp. PAMC 22219
AACCTGGTCCCGAAAACGGCGCTCTTGGAGGTGGACGGCGTGACCCGCGAGGTTGCCGCGTCCAGCCTGACGATCGGTCAGACGGTGCTGGTCCGTCCCGGCGACCGGATCCCCGCAGACGGAGAGATTTCAGACGGCACGTCCGGGATCGATGAAAGCCCGGTGACCGGAGAGAGCATTCCCCGGACCCGCGGCCCGGGCGAAAATGTTTTTGCCGGTTCGATCAACACGGAAGCGGTCTTGCGGGTCACCGTGACGAAAGCGGCCGAGGACAACACCATTTCCCGGATCATCCGGCTGGTCGAGGAAGCGGAAGAAGCCCGCGCCCCCACGGAACGCTTCATCGACCGGTTCAGCCGGTGGTACATGCCTGCCATCGTTGCGGTTTCGGCCCTTGTCATCGTGCTCCCGCCGCTGATGTTCGGTCAGTCATGGGATACCTGGATCTATCGTGGACTGGCGCTCCTGCTGATCGGCTGCCCTTGTGCGCTGGTGATTTCGGTTCCGGCCTCGATCGCATCGAGCCTGTCCACCGGCGCGCGCCGGGGAATGCTGATGAAGGGCGGCGCAGTGATCGAGGCGCGGCCAAGGTTTCCCATGTCGCCTTCGACAAGACCGGGACCCTGACCCACGGACGCCCGCAGGTCACTGACCTGGTGACGTTCGGAACCACGACTGAGGCGCAGCTGCTGGAGGTCGCCGCTGGTGTCGAGAGCGGATCGAGCCATCCCCTCGCCGTGGCGATCCTGGACAGGGCCAAAACGGCGGGCGTCACACCCCTGCCCGCCCGCGATGCACGCGCCTTGACCGGACGAGGGGTCGAAGCGACCGTGGGAGATGCCTTGGCATGGGTGAGTTCACCCCGGCATGCGTCGGAGAACGATGGTCTGGATGGTCGTGGCCTGCGTCAGGCGACCATCTTCGAGGATGAGGGCAAGACCGCCGTCGCCGTCTATCGCAAAGGCGTCCCGCTCGGTCTCATCGCCATGCGTGACGAGCTGCGGCCCGATGCGGCGGAGGCTGTGCGCCAGCTGGCCGAAATGGGCATCTCCTCGATCATGCTGACCGGCGACAACCCACGCACTGCTGCCGCCATCGCCGAAGGGCTAAACATCCGCTTCGAGGCCGAGATGATGCCTGAAGACAAGCTGGCCGCCATTCGCGACATGAACGCTCAAGGTGGCGTCATGATGATCGGGGATGGCATCAATGACGCTCCGGCCCTGAAACAGGCCAGCATCGGTGTCGCGATGGGCTCCGGCACGGACGTCGCGCTGGAGACGGCCGATGCGGCCATCCTGCGCGACAGGGTGACCGACATTCCGGCCCAGATCCGGCTGGCGCAGGCCACAATGGCCAATATCCGGCAGAACGTCAGTATCGCGCTAGGATTAAAGGCTATTTTCTTGGTCACCACCGTCCTTGGCATGACCGGTCTATGGATCGCGATCCTGGCTGATACGGGCGCGACGGTTCTTGTGACCCTGAACGCCCTGCGCCTCTTGCGCTACAATCCCGAACAGAAGCGCTGAGGCGATGATGACTGGAATGGGCAGTGCAGCGCTGGTTCTTCTTGGCGCCTATCTGGCCCTGTTCTTCTGGGGCTCTGCGATCAATGCCCGGGAGGCGCATCGTCCGGTCTGGTTGTTCCATCACGCCACGGGCGGCGACCGTCTTGTAGCGCTAGGCTTCCGAGCTGCGTTCGCTCTGGCCCTCCTTGGGTCGTTGGCATGGCGTCTCATGCCGAGCATGGGCGATCTTGATCCCCTGCGGGCTTTCCACAATTCTGTGTGGATCGGTCTGGCGGGACTGTTCATGGCCAGCCTGGGCGCGATGCTGGCATTTGCCGCCCAGATGTCGATGGCTGCGTCATGGCGGATCGGTGTGGCCGAGGGCGCGACCGGCGCACTTGTCACGGGTGGATTATTCGGTTTCAGCCGCAACCCGGTTTTTGTGGGTCAGCTCATGTTGCTGCTCGGAACCGCTCTGGCCGTGCCCTCCATCCCGACAATTTTTGGGGTCCTGCTGTTTGCAGGCTCGGCGCTTGTTCAGGTCCGCTCAGAAGAACGTGAATTGCGGCGGACGCTAGGCCCTGCTTACGACACCTATTGCCAGTCCGTTCCGCGCTGGATCGGCATCCGGGAAAGGTCACTGCAATGAAGACGCTTCTGATCCTGGCGATGATCGTCGCTACTGCGGCTGCCGATCAGATTACCAAGCTCGCGGTCCTGCGGAGCTTGTCTCCCGGGGAGGTTCATGCCGTCTCTCCCGGCTTCAATCTGACGCTTGGTTTCAACGAAGGGGCGAGTTTCGGCATGATGTCGGACCTTATGGCAGGTCGTCCCTTGCTGATGGTTGCCCTGACAGGTGCCCTGACGATCATCTTCGCGGGAATGGCCTTCCGGGCGGACACGAAGCGCGAATGCATAGGCCTCGCGCTGATCGTGGGGGGTGCTGTGGGCAATATCATCGACCGCCTGCGGCAAGGTGCCGTGACCGATTTTCTGGATGTCTACTGGCGTAATTGGCACTGGCCGACTTTTAATGGGGCCGACATCGCGATCAGCCTCGGCGCCTTGCTTGTGCTGACAGCCATGCTCCGTCCCTCCCGCTCGAAGGAACTCTCTGTTGACCGCACCTGACCCCCGGGGCCTGTCCCGGAATGATCTCGCAATATCGTCCGCCTTTCTGGTCGCACTCGCGGCTACGCTCGGCGCGCTGTTCATCGGCGAGGTATTGGGGCAGATGCCCTGCACCCTGTGCTGGTACCAGCGCATTGCCATGTTTCCGCTAGTGCCTGTCCTGGCCATCTCACTGTGGCGCGGTGACGGTCTGGCACGTCTCTACGGATTGCCGCTGGCGCTGGCCGGACTGGTCCTTTCCGGCTGGCATTCGGGACTTTACGCGGGACTGATCCCGCAGAGCATCGCGCCTTGCACCAAGGACGGCCCGTCCTGCACCGACCAGGCGCAGACGATCCTGAGCCTGCCCATCCCCTATCTTGCATTTGCCGCCTTTGCAGCCGTTCTGGCCTGCCTCATCTTGTCGAAAGGAAAACGCCCATGAACCGCCGCACCGTGCTCATCGGAACATCTGCCATCGGGATTGCCGCCTTTGCCGGCGGCGCGCTCGTGCTGACGCGCAATCGTCAGGCCGAAGCGGACACTCTGGCCGCTGCTGCCCCGGCTGTGGAAACAGACATGCTGGTCCGCGGTCACGCGCCCAGCTTTGGACCAGAAGACGCCCCGGTCACTCTGGTCGAGTTCTTCGATCCATCTTGTGAGGCTTGCCGCGCCTTTCATCCGGTCGTTCAGGACATCCGCGAGCAGTTTCCCGATCAGGTCCGCGTCGTGATGCGCTATGCGGTGTTTCACGAGGGGTCCGACGAGGCGGTCCGCATCCTGGAGACTGCGCGCATGCAGGACAAGTTCGAGCCTGTCCTCTATGCGCTGTTGGAACGGCAGCCGGAATGGGCTGTCCATGGCGCACCGCGAATGGACCTTGCATGGCAAATTGCGGCTGCGGCCGGTCTGGATATGGAAAAGGCGCAGACAGCCCGTCTGTCCCCCGATATCGTCGGCATCCTCAATCAGGACGCGGCCGATATCGCGGCGATCGGCGTACGCCAGACACCGACCTTCTTTCTCAATGGTCGCCAGATGACGGATATCAGCATGGACAGCATGCTTGCGGATGTGCGCAGTGCCGTGGAGGCATCCTGACCGGGCGGCCTAGGCCCGATCGGCGTAGGCCGCGAACAAGGCCAGTGTGCGCTCACTGACGTGATGCTCGATCCCTTCGGCATCTCGTTCCGCCGTCTCGGCATCCAGGCCGAGGCGGATCAGGAACCGCAGCACAATGGCATGGCGGCGGCGGCATTCCAGTGCCAGTCGTCGCCCCTCTTCTGTCAGAAAGACGGACCTGTATCGCTCGCGGGTGATCAGCCCCTCACGGGCCAGGCGATCCAGGGCCTTGGTGACCGTCGGCGCGCGCACCCCCAATCGTGCCGCGATATCCACCGGCCGGGCTTCACCCTGTTCATGGATCAGCTCTGCGATCAGTTCGACGTAGTCTTCGGCCAACTCGTTGCGCCGGGCAGCACGGACGCCATGAAAGGCCTCTGCCCGATTGTCCGGATGCACAGTATCGCTGGCGGTTGCGGTGGCATGATTGTCTGCGGTCATCTCGCAAGTGTCGCACTTATCGATTGACGGGTAAAGCCAACGGGTAGATTGTTAGCCGCAGCTAACTTTTCCTTTCAATGAAGGTTGCGCCGATGTCCCCCGGAGCCTGGCGCCACGAGCGCGACACCCCCTCCCTGTCGGAAGTGTTCCGCACGATCGCCGTTGGCGGCGGCACGACGCATTTCCGGCGCTTTCTATCCTTTATAGGTCCGGGCTATCTGGTTGCTGTTGGATACATGGACCCTGGGAACTGGGCGACGTCCTTGGCCGGCGGTGCCGCGTTTGGCTATACTCTCCTGTTCGTCGCCCTCTTATCCAACATCATGGCGATCCTGCTGCAATCGCTGTGTGCGCGCCTTGCCGTCGCGTCCGGGCGGGACCTGGCGCAGGCTTGTCGCGATGCCTATCCCCGGTGGGTGTCCATACCGCTCTGGATCTTTGCCGAACTGGCCATCATCGCAACCGACCTGGCTGAGGTGATCGGGACCGCCATCGGCCTCAACCTGCTGTTCAGCATCCCTTTGGAAATTGGCATCTTCATCACGGCAGCCGATGTCTTTCTAATCCTGTGGCTTCAGAACAAAGGCTTTCGTTGGGTTGAGGCTTTCATCATCGCTTTGCTGGGGACGATTACCGCTTGCTTTGCGGTTCTGATCGCGCAGGCCGATCCCGAATGGAGTGCGGTGATCGCAGGCTTTGCGCCAAGCCGGGAAATCATCGGCAATCCCGACATGTTGTATCTGGCGCTCGGCATCATCGGGGCGACCGTCATGCCGCACAACCTCTACCTGCATTCTGGCATCGTACAGACCCGAGCCTACGGGTTGGACCTGCCGTCGAAGCGGGAAGCCCTTCGTCTGGCAACCTGGGATTCCACGATTGCCCTGATGTTTGCCTTAACGATCAACGCATCGATCCTGATCCTAGCGGCCGCGGCCTTTCATACTGTGGGAGAGACGAATGTTGCCGAAATCGACAAGGCGCACTTGCTTCTTGAACCCTTGCTGGGGTCGCAAATCGCCCCGATCCTGTTTGGATTGGCACTTCTCTGCTCAGGTCTGAACTCGACCGTCACCGCAACCATGGCGGGTCAGATCGTCATGGAAGGCTTTGTGAGACTCAGGCTGCAACCTTGGTTGCGCCGTCTGATCACGAGGGGGTTCGCGATCCTGCCCGCGACAGTGGTGATCCTGATTTATGGAAGTGAAGGAACGGGTCAGCTGCTCATTCTCAGTCAGGTTGTCCTGTCATTCCAGCTGCCCTTCGCGATCGTGCCCCTGGTGATGTTTACGGCCAGTCGGGCCAAGATGGGTCCGATGGTCTCGCCCCGATGGCTCACCGCCCTGTGCGTGTTGATCGCCATCACCATCATCGTACTGAACGTGAATCTGCTGATCACAGTACTGGCCTGATCATGGTGTCACCAATGCGTGACGCAAAGCTTTCCAGCTTGAAGCTCATGTGGCTAGAGGCTTTAGGCCGCATGACGAGATAACGGATGCAGGTGTCATGCGATTGAGCAAACTTCAAAAGGGCCTTTGGGCATTGGCTGCCGTGGCGCTGATGGCCGTTGGCGCTGCGGTCGTTTTCATCGACCGGTCATCACCCTCCGTCGAGCAGGCAGAGTTTCGTCCGACCTTCGCGCTTCCTGATGCCGATGGGCGGTTGCGCAGCCAAGCCGATTTTCCGGGCAAGCATCTGCTGGTCTTTTTCGGTTTCACGAACTGTCCCGATATCTGTCCGACAACCTTGGCCGAGGTCGCTCAGGTTATGGACGATCTGGGAGAACTGTCCGACGACGTGCAGCCGCTCTTTATTTCGATCGACCCCGAGCGCGACAGAGAGCTAGGCCTCGACGAGTATACAGAGGCATTTCACCCTTCCATTCTCGGCCTGGCCGGGGATGCAGCACAAACCCGTGCTGCGGCGGACAGCTTTCGCATCTATTACGAGCGTGAAGACAGCGCGGACGCGCCTGATGGATATGCCATGTCCCACAGCCCTGCCCTTTACCTGATCAGTCCTGAAGGTGACTGGCTTGGCCAGTTTACCTATGGCACGCCCGCCTCCGAAATCCTCGCTGAACTCAAAGCCAGATTGTGAAGCCATGAAACGCATCTTTGCCACCCTCGCTCTGATCGCCGCTGCGGGCCCTGCTTTGGCCTGCGAAACCGTGACAACCGGTTCGTTGGAGGTCTCTCGGGCCTGGTCCCGTGCCTCCATTGGCACAGCGCGGCCCGGCGTGGTCTATCTGACCATTCGCAATTCCGGCACTGCAGATGACGCACTGATATCCATCACCACACCTGCGGCAGATATGCCCATGCTACACCAGACGGTCATGACCGACGGTATCGCCTCAATGCCACATGCGATGGAGGTTCCGGTCCCCGCAGGGGGCCAGGTCGCGCTGGAACCAGGGGGCTATCACGCCATGCTGATGGATTTGACCCAAGTTCTGAAAGAGGGCGAAACCTTCCCTGTGACACTGACGTTTCGCGATGCCGGTGAGGTGACCATTCCCGTCACCGTCCAAAATATCGGCGCAAGCGCGCCGACCTGCACCTCACCCGACGAATGAGGTCGGCAACCCTGCTGCGCGGTTTTGCCATGGCTGCGGCTGCGGTGGCGTTCATGCTGTCTGTTGGCTGGTGGCAAACGCGTGATCGGGCACAGGACACTGCGGGCGTTCTGCCCCTCCCGATCGATCGCATGTCATTCACCCTGATGGATCAGGATGGAAAGACGGTCGAGCCGCAGGATTGGCTGGGTCGCCCGACAATGGTGTTCTTCGGTTTCACCTGGTGTCCGGATATTTGCCCCACCACCCTCAGTGATATCTCCGGCTGGCTTGAGACCCTCGGGCCCCAAGCGGATCAGATGAATACGGTTCTGATTTCAGTAGATCCGGAACGTGACACTCCGGAGATACTGGGCGATTATTTGTCAAATTTCGATCCCCGCATAACGGGGTTGACGGGCTCCCTGCCCCAGATCAAGGCGGCTGCGAAGGGATTTCGGGCCACATACAGAAAGGTGCCCGCAGAGGAGGGTGATTACACAATGGATCACACTGCAGGCGTGTTTTTGTTTGATGCCGATGGTCGTTTTGCCAATATCATCGACTATCATGAGGACCCTCGTTATGCGGTCCCGAAAATAACTCGTATCATTAAATAGAAAAACGCAAAATCCGATTGTGTCAGCGTAAGGCATTCCGCGAGTGCGGCATCGCCTTTTACTGCAGCTAGTGAATGCATGGGAATGATGGAGGGTCCGGTAATGGGAACGATGATGCTGGCATGCGGGCTGTTCATGCTGCTCGTGGTGGTGGTACTTACGCTGGCCATTATGGCGCTGGTGAAACATCTTCTGAGGCGGGAGAAGAAGGCTTAGCCTGACCCTGTCTTACGCAGGGGCCCTTGCACTGGCCGCGTGAGCAACGCAGCCAGAAGTCTCTGCTGAGGGTTTAGCCTTTATTGGCGATCATTTGACGCTTGGTGACGCTACCTTCGAACAGGAGATCTACGCTGCCACCGGTGCGCCCTGCCACGACGCGGGCCTCAAGCGCCAGCCCGACTGCACGCGCAGGGTAGAAACAGTCGCGGGTCAGCTCCGCCACACGACAAAACCGGCCACAACTGGCGCCATGCTGACAGTCAGCTGTTCCGATATCCTCGTCCTTGAAGACCAGCAGGCGTCAGATCGTAGCTTTCGTCACTTTGCTATTCCCGGGGAGTTGCTCATCGGTCTGGAGGAGATCAGTGCCGGCGTGACCCTCCTTGATCACGTGACCCATCACAAAGCCGCCGTAGCAGAGCAGAAGACTGCAACGGCCGGTACTCTTCGGTAGTACTCCAACAACTTGGTCGCTGTCCTGAGCCAATTCCAATTACCCATTGGCAGTGCGGGCTCAGCAAATTTCGGAAGAAGGCTGTCGAGCCCCTATGCGAACAGACGATCTGCTATGCCTCAACGCCCCTTATCGGCGGCCTGACACTGCCAGACACATCCTGTTCATCATGTCTCTGTGATGAAGCATTGCACTTGGGCGTGATGGCGGGACGCAAGATTGCTGCCTGAAACTTGTTATCCGTCGCAATACGCCCCTGTGGCGACGTGTCTCTTGATACATAGAATGCGTCATGCTTTGCGTACGATGAAGTTGCGCGCTTCACATATGATGGACTTGTAACACTCATCTCGAGGATCGCCATGCCACAAGAGTCCATCCCACAGTCCGCTCTCTCCGCCAGCCCGGCCGATAGTGCTGCAATTCAAAATGCACTTGATACCGTGCGCGAGACACTGGGGATGGAAGTCGCCTATCTCTCCGAATTCGTACAGGAACGGGCGGTATTTCGAGCGGTCAGTGCCCCTGGCCTCGAGGCGATGATCCGCCCGAGCCAGAGCATGGATCTGAGGGAAGTCTACTGCAAACACATCCTGGATGGCGGTCTGCCCAGCTTGATCACCGATACCAGTCAGCACGCCATAGCGACTGATTTGCCGATCACGCAGATGATCCCGATCGGCAGCCATCTGTCCGTGCCGGTCAGGCGGGCCGATGGCAGCGTCTTTGGAATGTTCTGTTTTCTCAGCCGCCATGCAAGGCCCGATCTTGGGCAGGAAGATCTGACCATGGTGCTGGCAGAGTCTGTGGGTGTCGGGACACGGCTGTTCGGAGCACCGGATCGTGCCACTGACAAGGAAAGTTAACCGATAATTCCAGTTACATACGGTTTAGTGCTCAGGGGGCATAGCAAACCGCCATGCCAGGCCTGATCTGGGACGGGGTGACCTGACCAAAGTAGGGAAGGGTCCTTGGAGGTGGGAACGCGGCAGTTTGGTCATCATATTGCTCCGCCCGCAGCGGCAAGACCCGGCGGGCGAGGCACCAAATCAGATCTTCGCATCCGAAGCATCGGTAGGTGTCGCGTTGTCCTTAATTCCGGTACACGACGCATTGGGCGGCGTTTGTTTCCCTTAAATATAATACTCAGGCGCCAGCTCGCGGAAGTCTTCTCCTGTTCCGCACGATAAATACGGTAGACTGCAGCGAGCAGCGTCTAATCCCATGCATCGCCAAAGTCTTCGTCATCACCTTCCATCGCTGCCAACCGTCCAACTCTGCGCACCTTGTGTCAGTTTTAATGGCAAGAATGTCGAATTTAACGGCAAGATACCGCCTTTGATGGCAAAGCTGCTCCATTGATTTTATTGAGTTTCGTATGCCGCATTTAAGTGCTACGCGACACAAGGGCACAGTTTCGGGTCTCTGTCTGGACTGAGATCCGCCCCCGTAGCGGAGGGGGAGCCCGAAAGGCGAGGCACATCCCTGCCACCGTCAGATCGCCGCTCGCCACATCCGATACCGCCCCTGCCCGGTCATCTCCCGGATCAGACCCTGTTCCTCCATCCAGGCGAGGTTGCGCTGGACGGCTGCTCGGCTGGCGCTGGTCAGGGCCTCAGCCATCGGGGCGGAGACGAGCGGCCATTCGGTGAGTACTGCACGCAAGGCCGGGGGCGTGCGGCCCGACAGCGGGGTCATTGCGGCCTTCGCCCTTTCCGCCCA
>NZ_BBPH01000191.1 GCF_000787695.1 Paracoccus sp. PAMC 22219
GCCAGGCTCTCGCCGTCCTGACCTTCGCCGCCCGGCTGCTCGCCCTGGCCGAACTGGCGCTGCATGTCGCGGAATGCCTCGTCCGACAGCTCCTGCTGCTCGCGCAGCGTGTCGGCCAGGCGGTTCATCGGCTGGCTGCCCTGCCGGCCCTCTCCCTCGCCCTGACCCTGGCTTTGCTGGACCTGCAGGTTCTCCATCATCCGGTTGAACTGTTCCAGCAGGGCTTCGGCCTCGGCCATGCGGCCCTCGTTCATCAGACGCTGGATCTCGTCCATCATCTCCTGGATCTGGTCGCCGGTGATCTGCTGGCCCTGCTGTTCGCCGCGGTCGGGGCTGTCGGTCTGGTCCTGAGGCTGGCTCTGCTGGGCCAGCATGTCGGTATAGGCGTCGGTCGCCTCGCGCAGCTCGTCCATCAGGCGCTGGACCTCGTCGGGGCTGGCGCCGTTGCGGATCGCCTCGGACAGGCGCTCCTGCGCGGCGCGCATCCGTTCCAGTGCGTCCGACAGGCCACCATCCTCCAGCAGCACCGCAGCCTCCCACAGGGCCTCGGCCAGGCGGTCGCGGGCGTCGGGGGTCAGATCGCCCCCATCCAGCAGCCGCACGGCGGCGCGCAGTTCGGCATGCAGGTCGTCCTCGACGAACCCTTCGGGTTGCCAGGTGACGGCGCGCAGGATCTCGGTGCTGCGGCCGGCATTCTGGCGCGACCACAACAGGTCGCGGCGCAGCTCGATCAGCGTGGCCGCGAACGGGTCGAAGAACCGCCGCCCCGGCAGGGGCAGCGCCATCGGATCAGACTGGCCCGCCTGGTCGATCCCGTCCACCGCGCGCAGCGTGACGGTCACGGGCAGGTTGGCCCAGGGTGGCGGGACAGATCCTCGGCCAGTTGGCCCTGAACCTCGCGGCGATCGCCGCGCGGCAAGGGCAGGTCCAGCGCCACCGGGTCGCGCGGCTCCGGCGCGATGGCCAGGCCAAAGCGGCGATCGACCGCGTCCAGATCGAGGGCGATGACCGCCTGTGCCGACATCACGCCGTGATCGTCCCCGGCCTCGTAATCCTGGATCATCCGCCCGTCGGCGCGGCGCGTGGGTGCGGCCCCCGCCCGGATCACCGGCACGGCATCGGGCTGCACGATCACCGCGAAGCGGCGGCCCTGGATGTCGATGCTGCCCGACTGGTCGGCCCGGAACGCCGGGGCCGTCGGATCGTCCGAGGTGACGGGCCCGATATCCTGCACCAGGTCGGACCCTTGGGCATAGATGCGAAAGCTGACGGTGCTGCCCTTGGGCAACTCCAGAACATCACCCTCGGCCAAGGCGTTCAGGTACAAGGTCGGGCGGCGGGTATAGGCGGGCGGTTCGGCCCAGCCCTCCCAGACGGGCCCCTTCGGCGGGGCGGCACCGGGCTGTGGCGTGGCCATCGTCGCGGCCAGGGCGCGCACGCCCAGCCCCATCTGGCCGACGCCGCCAAAGATCAGCGCCATGACCAGCGCCACAAGCCCCGCCAGACGCAGGGCAAAGGGGTCGCGCCGCGCCAGATCCGCGTCGGGACGCACCGCACGCGCGGCCAGCGCGGCGTCGCGCATCTGTGCCAGATGCGCCTGCCACAGCGGCCCCTCGCCGCCGATCGCGGCACGGTCAGACAGCGCGGTCAGCGGACGTCCCGGCAAGGTGCGGTCCAGCCGTGCCAGCGCCTCGGCCCGGCGCACGCGGCGAAAGCGCCATCCGCCCCGGACCGCCGCGACCAGGACCGCCAGCAGCCAAAGCCCGGCCAGCCACGGCAGCACCGCCTCGGGCAGCGCCGCCACCGCGCCAAGCGCCAGCGCCGCGATGCCAAAGAACAGCAGCGTCGCCAGCGGCCAAAAGGCCCGCGCCGCCCGTTCCCACGCCATGCCGGCACGGGTCAGGCGCAGCGCGCGGCCCACCGGGCCCTTCTCGGTTGCGAAAATACCCTCGGGGGTCCGGGGGCTGACGGCCCCCGGGCTGTCGGTCTTGCGCGGGCGTCCGATCAAAGCCATGCCGGGATGCTATCCCGCGCAAGCATTTCCTCAAACGTGGGGCGTGCCCGGATGACGGCGAAGTGATCGCCCTGCACCAGAACCTCGGGCACCAGCGGACGGGAGTTGTATTCCGACGCCATGACGGCCCCATACGCCCCGGCCGACCGGAACGCGACCAGCCCGCCTGCCGCCAGTTCGGGCAGATCGGCCCCCTTCTGGAACGTGTCCCCCGATTCGCAGACCGGACCGACCACGTCATAGGGCCGAACCGGCGCCCCCACCGCAGGCTCGATCAGCGGGACGATGTCGTGATGCGAGCCGTACATGGCCGGGCGCAGCAGGTCGTTCATCGCCGCGTCGACGATCAGGAAGTCGCGATCCTCGCCGTTCTTCACATAGATCACGCGCGACAGCAGGACGCCCGCGTTGCCGACGATGTTGCGGCCCGGCTCGATCTCGATCTCGCAGCCCAGATCGCCGACCGTCTCGCGGATCACCTGCCCGTATTCGATGGGCAGGGGCGGCGCGCTGTTGTCGCGGCGATAGGGGATGCCCAGGCCGCCGCCCAGGTCCAGCCGCGTGATATCGTGACCCTCGGCGCGCAGCGCGCGGGTCAGTTCGGCCACCTTCAGATAGGCGGCGCGGAACGGCGCCAGATCGGTCAGCTGGCTGCCGATATGGACGTCGACGCCCACGACGCGCAGCCCCGGCAGGGACGCGGCCTCGGCATAGACGGCCATCGCGCGGCTGATCGGGATGCCGAACTTGTTGTCGGACTTGCCGGTCGCGATCTTCTCATGGGTCTTGGCGTCGACATCGGGGTTCACGCGGATGGCCACCGGCACCGTCGCGCCCATGCTGACGCACAGCGCGGACAGGGCGCGCATCTCGGGCTCGGATTCGATGTTGAACTGGCGGATGCCACCCTCGATCGCCATGCGCATCTCGGGCACGGTCTTGCCGACGCCCGAAAACACGATCCGGTCCCCCGGCACGCCCGCCGCCTTGGCACGCGCGTATTCCCCGCCCGACACTACGTCCATGCCCGCGCCCAGATCGCCCATCAGCTTCAGCACGGCCAGGTTGCTGTTCGACTTGACCGCAAAGCAGACCAGGTGGTCGGTCCAATCCAGCGCCTGCCGGAACAGGCCGAAATGCCGCGTCAGGGTCGCCGCGGAATAGACATAGACGGGCGTGCCCACCTGCTGCGCGATGCAGGACAGGGGCACGTCCTCGGCAAAAAGCTCGCCGTTGCGATAGAGGAAGTGGTCCATCTACAGGTCGGCCGACACGCCGAACCGGGCATCGCCGCTGACGGTGACGCCCATCTGCTGCTGCAGAGGCTTTTCGACCGGGCGCTGCGGGGCGCCGTCCACGCCGCAGCTGGCCAGGACGGCCACGACGACGACCAGGACGACGACGATGATGACAGTGTTTCTCATGCCAGTTTCTCCTTCCAGCGGGCGATCTGCGCGCGCACCTGCGCGGGCGCCGTCCCGCCATAGCTTTGGCGCGAGGCGACGGAATTGTGCACGCCCAGCACATTGAACACATCATCGGTGATCTGACCATGCACCGATTGCATCTGCGCCAGCGTCAGGTCGGGCAGATCGACGCGCCCCTGTTCGGCCAGCGCCACCAGCGACCCGGTCACGTGATGGGCGTCGCGGAACGGCAGGCCCAGTTCGCGCACGAGCCAGTCGGCCAGGTCGGTCGCGGTCGAGAACCCGGCCCCCGCCGCGGCCTCCAGCCGGTCGCGGTTCGCGGTCAGATCCGACAGCATCCCGGTCATCGCGGCCAGCGCCAGCATCAGCGTGTCGGCGGCGTCAAAGACCTGTTCCTTGTCCTCCTGCATGTCCTTGGAATAGGCCAAGGGCAGGCCCTTCATCACCGTGAACAGCGCGACCGTGGCGCCCAGGATGCGGCCGATCTTGGCGCGGATCAGTTCGGCCGCGTCGGGGTTGCGCTTCTGCGGCATGATGGACGACCCGGTCGACCACTTGTCCGACATCGAGACAAAGCGGAACTGGGCCGACGACCAGATCACCAGCTCCTCGGCCAGGCGCGACATGTGGACGGCGCAGATGCTGCTGGCCGCCAGGAATTCCAGCGCAAAGTCCCGGTCGCTGACCGCGTCCAGGCTGTTGGCCATCGGGCGGTCGAAATCCAAGGCCTTCGCGGTCATGTCGCGGTCGATCGGATAGCCCGTGCCTGCCAGCGCCGCGGCCCCCAGGGGCGATTCGTTCATGCGTTTGCGTGCGTCCTGGAACCGCGACAGGTCGCGGCCGAACATCTCGACATAGGCCATCATGTGATGGCCCCAGGTCACCGGCTGCGCGGTCTGCAGATGAGTGAAGCCTGGCATGACCCAATCGGCCCCCGCCTCGGCCTGCGACAAAGCCGCGCGGATCAGCGCGGTCAGGCCGTCGATGGCCGCGTCGCACTGGTCGCGCACCCACAGCCGGAAATCGGTCGCGACCTGGTCATTTCGCGACCGGCCCGTGTGCAGGCGGCCCGCGGGTTCGCCGATGACCTCCTTCAGGCGGGCCTCCACGTTCATGTGGATGTCCTCCAGCGCGGTCTTGAACGCGAACTGTCCGCCCTCGATTTCTGACAAGACGGTGAGCAGGCCTTTCCCGATCGCCTCGGCATCGCTATCGCTGATGATGCCCGTGGCGGCCAGCATCGCCGCATGGGCCCGGCTGCCCCGGATATCCTGGGCGTAGAGCCGCCGGTCGAACCCGATCGAGGCGTTGATCGCCTCCATGATCGCGTCGGGACCGGCGGCAAAGCGCCCGCCCCACATGCTGTTGGCGGTGGTCTGGGGCCGGTCGGTCATCAAGTACGTCCTTCGGAGGTCACATGCTGCGTTCCGCCCTGCTTTATACGGCCCTTGTTTTCGGTGCAAACACCGCCTTCGCGGCGGACCCCGACTGGCAGGCGGCCCGCGACGGGGGCTTGGACAAGCTGGTCGTGGCCGAAGAACCCGCCCCCGTGGCGGCTGCCGAATTCACCGACCGCGACGGCGGCACCCACACCTTGGCCGACTGGCAGGGCAAGGTGGTGCTGCTGAACTTCTGGGCCACCTGGTGCGCCCCCTGCCGCGAGGAGATGCCCGCCCTGGACCGGCTGCAGGCCGAACTGGGCGGCGACGATTTCGAGGTGGTGACCATCGCGACCGGCCGCAACGCGGTCGAGCGCATCGACGATTTCTATGCCGAGGTGGGCGTCGAGAACCTGCCCGTGCTGCTGGACCCCCGCCAGCAGGTCTCGCGAGAGATGGGCGTGGTGGGCCTGCCCGTGACTGTCCTGATCGACCGCGAGGGGCGCGAGGTCGCGCGATATCTGGGCGACGCCGAATGGGATTCGGACGCGGCCAAGGCGCTGATCACACAGCTTACAGCGCTGACGGGGCCGTGCCTGTGGCAGGTCACGACATGGTCGTTGACCATGCCCGTGGCCTGCATGAACGCATAGGTGATCACCGGACCGCAGAACCCGAAGCCGCGCGCCTTCAACGCCTTGGACATCGCATGCGATTCCGGCGTGTCGGTGGGCACGTGGCTCAGGTCCGGCCAGTCGTTCTGGATCGGGGCATCGCCGACGAACGACCACAGCCAGGGGGCAAAGCCCTCCTGCGCCTCTATGTCCAGAAAGGCGCGGGCGCCGCGGACGGTCGCCTTGATCTTGCCGCGGTGGCGGATGATGCCGGGGTTCAGTAGCGCGCGGTCGATCCGCGCCGCGTCCCAGGCCGCCACGCGTTCGGGGTCGAACCCGTCGAATTCGGCGCGGAAGGCATCGCGTTTCTTCAGGATGGTGATCCAGGACAGACCGGCCTGAAATCCGTCCAGCACCAGCTTTTCCCACAGCGCCCGCGGGTCGCGTTCGGGCACGCCCCATTCGTGGTCGTGATAGGCGACATAGACCGGCAGGTCGCCGCACCATCCGCAACGGTCCATCATCTGTTAACCCAAACCCAAGAAAGAGATCACGATTCACGGCAGGTTAAGCCAATATGGGCAGACTGCAAGAACACCCGACTCGGTAAGAGGCCGCCCGTGAGCGACAGAATAATGGACAACAGCTCGCCCCTTGAGGACGCGATCCGGCATCAGGACCGCATCACCCTGGCGGCCGTTTCGTCGGCGGTGGAAAAAGGCAGCGCGACGCTGGCCTTCCAGCCCATCGTGCAGGCGCAGCGCACCAAGACGCCCGCCTTCTACGAGGGGCTGATCCGCATCATCGACGACAGCGGGCGCTGGTGCCCCTGCGCGATTTCATGCCCCAGGCCGAGGTGACGGAACTGGGCCGCAAGATCGATTGCCTGTCGCTGTCCCTGGGCCTGCAGACCCTGGCCGAGGATCCGGGACTGCGCCTGTCGATCAACATGTCGGCCCGGTCGATCCTGTATCCCGAATGGATCAGCACGCTGCGGCGCGGGGTGTCCGACGACACGACCCTGGGCGAACGCCTGATCCTGGAGATCACCGAAAGCAGCGCCATGGGCATGCCCGAGGAGGTGCAGACCTTCATGGCCGAGGTGCAGGGATACGGCATCAGCCTGGCGCTGGACGATTTCGGGGCGGGCTATACCTCGTTCCGCTATCTGCGCGACTTCTGCTTCGACATGATCAAGATCGACGGCCAGTTCATCCGCGAGATCGCGACAAAGCCCGACAACCAGGTCCTGACCCGCGCGCTGCAATCCATCGCGCATCATTTCGACATGTTCACCGTGGCCGAATCCGTCGAGACCGCCGATGAGGCCGCGTTCCTGATCGATATCGGCATTGACTGCCTGCAGGGCTATTATTTCGGCGCCCCGACCATCGCGCCGCCGTGGAAGAAACCGCCCTCTCTGGCCAGCCGATAAGGGCATATTCCGCCCGTCCGCACGGGGGACATCATCCAAAAGTCCCAAGGCTTCGACTTGACGTAGCGTCCCGAAACAGCATCCTGACCCCAGGCCGGTTCGTCCGGCACTGATGCGAAGGAGTCTGCCGTGACCAAAGCCGTAATCGTTTCCGCCGCCCGCACCCCGGTCGGAAGTTTCCTGGGGGCCTTTGCGAATGTCCCCGCCCATGACCTGGGCGCCGCCGTCCTGGCCGAGGTTGTCGCCCGCGCAGGCATTGACCCGACCGACGTCGACGAGACGATCCTGGGCCAGGTGCTGACTGCCGCACAGGGCCAGAACCCCGCCCGCCAGGCGCATATCAAGGCCGGCCTGCCGCAGGAATCTTCCGCCTGGGGCATCAATCAGGTCTGCGGGTCGGGCCTGCGCGCCGTGGCTTTGGCCGCGCAGCAGGTGATCCTGGGCGATGCCCGCGTGGTGCTGGCCGGTGGTCAGGAAAGCATGTCGCTGTCGGCGCATGCCGCCTATCTGCGCGCCGGTCAGAAGATGGGCGACATGCAGTTCATCGACACGATGATCCGCGACGGGCTGTGGGATGCGTTCAACAACTATCACATGGGTCAGACGGCCGAAAACGTCGCGAACAAGTGGCAGATCAGCCGCGACCAGCAGGACGAATTCGCACTGGCGTCGCAAAACAAGGCCGAAGCCGCCCAGAAAGAGGGCCGCTTTGACGACGAGATCGTCGGCTATACCGTCAAGACCCGCAAGGGCGACACGGTCGTCGACAAGGACGAATACATCCGCCATGGCGCCACGATCGAGGCGATGCAGAAGCTGCGCCCCGCCTTTGCCAAGGACGGATCGGTCACCGCGGCGAACGCCTCGGGCCTGAACGACGGCGCGGCCGCCGTGATGGTGATGTCCGAGGACGAGGCCGCGCGCCGCGGCCTGACGCCCTTGGCCCGCATCGCCAGCTATGCCACCGCGGGCCTGGACCCGGCGATCATGGGCACCGGCCCGATCCCGGCCAGCCGCCGCGCGCTGGACAAGGCCGGATGGTCCGTCGGCGACCTGGACCTTGTCGAGGCGAACGAGGCCTTTGCCGCCCAAGCCTGCGCCGTGAACAAGGACATGGGCTGGGATCCGTCCATCGTGAACGTGAACGGTGGCGCCATCGCCATCGGTCACCCGATCGGCGCCTCGGGGGCGCGCGTCCTGAACACGCTGCTGTTCGAGATGCGCCGCCGCGACGCGAAAAAGGGCCTGGCCACGCTGTGCATCGGCGGCGGCATGGGCGTCGCCATGTGCCTGGAACGCTGAGCCCATTCGGCGCGCAATGATCTTGCGCGCCGGAACTTCATTGATTAGCAATATTTCAAGAACCTAAAGAAGGAGGGGGAAACATGTCGAAAGTCGCACTTGTCACCGGAGGATCGCGGGGCATCGGGGCCGCCATTTCCAAGGCGCTGAAGGACGCAGGCTATACGGTCGCGGCCAACTATGCCGGGAATGACGACGCCGCGCGCGCCTTTACCGAGGAGACCGGCATCAAGACCTACAAATGGTCGGTCGCCGATTACGACGCCTGCGCCGAAGGCATCAAGCAGGTCGAGGCCGAGCTGGGCCCCGTCTCCGTGCTGGTCAACAATGCCGGCATCACCCGCGACGCGATGTTTCACAAGATGACCCCGCAGCAGTGGAAAGAGGTCATCGACACCAACCTGACCGGCGTCTTCAACATGACCCACGGCGTCTGGAACGGCATGCGCAACGCCAAGTTCGGCCGCGTGATCAACATCAGCTCGATCAACGGGCAAAAGGGTCAGGCAGGCCAAGCGAACTATTCCGCCGCCAAAGCCGGCGATCTGGGGTTCACCAAGGCGCTTGCCCAGGAGGGTGCGCGTGCAGGCATAACCGTCAACGCCATCTGCCCGGGCTATATCGGAACGGAAATGGTGCGCGCCATCGACGAAAAGGTGCTGAACGAACGCATCATCCCGCAGATCCCCGTCGGCCGCCTTGGCGAACCCGAGGAGATCGCGCGTGCCGTGGTGTTCCTGGCCGCGGACGACGCGGGCTTCATCACCGGCTCCACGATCAGCGCGAATGGCGGCCAGTACTTCGTCTGACCCCCGCGAAACAGGCAAGGCCCGCGCGATCTGCGCGGGCCTTTTTCAGTGAGGGGTCGGCCATGCGACGGGTCAGTGACCAAGTCGGCTGATCTGCTCCTTGAGGCGAAGTTTCTCTCGCTTCATCGTGGTGATTTCGTGGTCGCTGGCACCTGGGCTCCTCTGTGCCCTCTCTACAGCAACCGATAGGTTCTGATGCTTCTTGCGAAGCTCCTCGACATGGGAAGCAACCGTCATCGCGTACTCCTCTATAGTTGTCTCGAACCTGTTCAGTGCACCACAGCTTATTGATTCTGTCACGCAGCTTTCGCAATTCCCATCGCGATCGGCGCACCCTCGCGCAGGATTTGGGCAGCAAGCGGGGTCAGGTCCTCGGCATCGCGGTCGTGACGGGCGGCGGCATGGGTGATCAGCGGGGCCAGCAGACGCAGCGGACCGCGCGCGCCTTGCGGGCGGCGACCAGAACGCGGCCCGCCGGACTGCCGTCCGGGCCGCGACAGGCAGGATCGCCACCGACCCGGCGCGACCCGCCAGCGCGGCCATGATCCCGTCCAGACGGTCGGCGCGTTGGATCACGCTAAGCCAGCCGCCCGGCCGCAGCCGCCGCAGCCCCGCGTCGATCCACAGCGCCAGCGGCGTCTCCTCGCGCCGGGCCAACGCGCGGCCCGCGTCGGGCGCGGGCGTGCCGCCCAGGAAATAAGGCGGGTTCATCATCACCTGATCGAAGGATGCGTCCCGCAGGACCTGCGGCGGGTCGGCCAGATCGCCGGTCAGCACGGTCAGCCCGATGCCGTTCGCGGCCGCGTTGTCGCGCGCCAGATCGGCATAGGCCTGCTGGCGTTCCAGCCCGGTGATCGCCAGGTCCGGCACCCGCCAGCCCAGGCACAGGCTGGCCACCCCCGCCCCGCAGCCCAGTTCCAGAACCGCCTGCCCCGGCTGCGCGGGACAGGCCGCCGCCAGCATCACGGCATCGGCACCCGCGCGATAGCCGTGGACGGGCTGGGCAACCCGCAGGCGGCCGTCCAGAAACCCGTCGATGCGCGTGTCAGTCATCCAGCCCGTTGTCGCGCAGGATGGCGCGGGCCATGAATTCGTCGCGGTCCGCGACCATCAGCCGCGCGGGCAGCACGCCGATGGAACCCTCCAGCACGCTCATGTGCTGATCCATCGGAAAGGTCACGATCCCCTCTGATTCCAGCAGGCTGGTGGCGGCGGACATGCGGACGGGATCGTTGCTGCGGAAAAGCTCTTTCATGGGCGCGACGTTAAGCGGCGGTTGCGCATTTGTCGATGCCGTGGCAATGCACGGGCGCAGACACGGGGTATGGCATGACTGTGCAGGACAACGTCCGCAAACCGCTGGATCGGCTGACCGAGGCCCTGACCGCCGAGATGGAGGCGGTCAACGCGCTGATCCGCGACCGCATGGCCAGCCGCCATGCCCCCCGCATCCCCGAGGTGACGGCCCACCTGATCGAGGCCGGCGGCAAGCGCCTGCGCCCGATGCTGACCCTGGCCGCGGCCAAGCTGCTGGGCTATCCCGGCCCGTGGCACGTCCACCTGGCCGCGACGGTCGAATTCATCCACACCGCCACGCTGCTGCATGACGACGTGGTCGACGAAAGTCGCCAGCGCCGTGGCCGTCCCACCGCGAACCTTCTGTGGGACAACAAGTCCAGCGTGCTGGTCGGCGACTATCTGTTCGCCCGCAGCTTTCAGCTGATGGTCGAACCCGGCAACCTGCGCACGCTGGAGATCCTGGCCAATGCCAGCGCCACCATCGCCGAGGGCGAGGTGCTGCAGCTGACCGCGGCGCAGGACCTGGCGACCGACGAATCCGTCTATCTGCAGGTGGTGCGGGGCAAGACCGCCGCGCTGTTCTCGGCCGCGACCGAGGTGGGCGGCGTCATCGCCGGCGCGCCCGACGATCAGGTGCAGGCGCTGTTCGATTACGGCGATGCCCTGGGCATCAGCTTTCAGATCGTGGACGACCTGCTGGATTACGGCGGCGCGACCGAGACGATCGGCAAGAACGTCGGCGACGATTTCCGCGAACGCAAGCTGACCCTGCCGGTCATCAAGGCCATCGCCAAGGCCACCCCGGAGGAACGCGCCTTCTGGACCCGCACGATCGAGGCGGGCGATCAGCGCGACGGCGATCTGGAACATGCGCTGGCGCTGCTGGCCCGTCACGGCGCGATGCAGGCCGCGCGCGCCGACGCACTGGCCCATGCGGCACGGGCCCGCGCCGCGCTGCAGGTGCTGCCGGCCCATCCGATTCGCGACATGCTGGCCGATCTGGCGGATTTCGTCGTCAGCCGCGTGGCCTGACCCACCCCCTTCATCCCTCTCCTGCCCTGCGATTTCGCGGCCCTTTCGGGGCTGCCGCGGACGCACGCGGTGCGCCTGCATTTCGGGCATTGCCCCGCATTACAGCCCATTTTCCCGGCATACCCGGTCTGGACCTCCTGAATCAGTGCCTGCGGCCTGTGCAAGCAGCTGCTTTTTGCCAATCCAAGGGGCGAAGTTCGCCGCAGCTGCGGCCCGTCGGGTGATGTTAAGGATGAGAGAAGTATGAGAAAACTTTCCGCATATGGTCTTTTGGCGGCGGCCCTGTCCGCGGTCCCAGCCTTCGCGCAAGACGCCGCGGCCCCGGTCGTCGAGGCCGCGGCCCCCATCGTCGACAAGGGCGATGCCGCCTGGCTGATGATGTCGGCCGTGCTGGTCATCTTCATGACCCTGCCGGGCCTGGCGCTGTTCTATGGCGGCCTGGTGCGTGCCAAGAACATGCTGTCGGTGCTGATGCAGGTGCTGACCATCTTTTCGATCATCGCGATCCTGTGGGTCGCCTTCGGCTATTCGCTCGCTTTCACCGGTGCGGGCAGCGCCGAGGACGCGACCTTCTTCACCCCCTATATCGGCGGGCTGTCCAAGGCGTTCCTGGCGGGCGTGGGCACCGATGCCTTGGCCGAGACCTTCTCGACCGGCGTGTTCGTCCCGGAACTGGCCTTCGTGATCTTCCAGATGGCCTTCGCCTGCATCGCCTCGGCGCTGATCGTGGGCGCCACGGCGGAACGGCTGAAGTTCTCTGCGGTGATCCTGTTCGTGGTGATCTGGTTCTGCTTCTCCTACATCCCGATGGCCCACATGGTCTGGTGGTGGGGCGGCCCGTCGGCCTATGACGCGCCCTCGGGGCTGCTGTTCGGGCATGGCGCGCTGGACTTTGCCGGCGGCACGGTGATCCACATCAACGCGGGCGTCGCGGCGCTGGTCGCGGCGATGGTCGCAGGCCCCCGCCTTGGTTACCGCAAGGAGCTGCTGGCACCCCACAACCTGACCTTCACGCTGGTCGGCGGCTGCATCCTGTGGGTCGGCTGGTTCGGCTTCAACGCCGGGTCCAACCTGGAGGCCAACGGCCTGACCGCGCTGGCCATGATCAACACCGCCGTGGCGACCGCCGCCGCCGTGCTGGCCTGGTCGTTCGGCGAATGGATGATGCGTGGCCATCCCAGCCTGCTGGGCGGCATCTCGGGTGCCATCGCTGGTCTGGTCGGCGTGACGCCCGCCGCAGGCTTTGTCGGCCCCATGGGTGCCATCGCGATCGGCCTGATCGCCGGCCTGGTCTGCATGTGGTTCGTGGTCTCGATCAAGCCCAAGATGGGCATCGACGACAGCCTGGACGTGTTCGGCATCCACGGCATCGGCGGCATCATCGGCGCGATCCTGACGGGCGTCTTCGCGGCCCCCTCGCTTGGTGGCGGCGGCGTGTTCGACTATTCGACCGGCGCTGTCGGCGAATACGCGATGGGTGCGCAGGTCTGGAACCAGACCCTGGGCGTGATCATCGCCATCGTCTGGTCGGCGGTCGTGTCCTTCATCGCCATCCACATCGTCAAGGCGCTGATCGGACTGCGCGTCAGCGACAGCGACGAACGCCAGGGCCTGGACGTGACCACCCACGGCGAGAACGCCTACAACTGATCGGGCATCCGCGCCCCACGACAAAGGCCCGGCCCCTGCGGCCGGGCCTTTTGCATGACCCGTCGGCGGGGAAAATCACGCTTCGGTGCGCCCAATTCCCCCCGACGCAAACTTGCTGTAAGCTGAATGCCAATTCCGCCGGACCAACCGGCCACGCAGTGACGCAGGCACCCGACGCATGAAACGACCCACCGGTACCCCGCCCCGTTCGGGCAAAAGCCCTGTTGCCGACAAGCGCAGCCAACCCGCGCCGGCCAAGGCCACGCCCCGCAAGGTCAAGCGGCACAGAAAGCCGCGGCGCGGCGGCATTCTGGGCTGGATCGCCGGGCTGGTGACGCTGGCCTGGCGCATCGTCTGGGGGTCGATCTGGCGTCTGGCGATGACGGTCGCGCTGATCATCGGCGCGGCCAGCGCCTATTTCTATGTCAGCCTCCCCGAGGCACAGGATCTGTTCGACGGTCGCGCCCGCGGCAGCGTCACCATGCTGGACCGCGACGGCCGCGTCTTTGCCTGGCGCGGAGAGACCTATGGCGCCGTCACCAGCGACCAGATCCCGCCCGTCCTGCAGCAGGCCGTCCTGTCGTCCGAGGACCGGCGCTTTTTCCGCCATTTCGGCGTCAGCCCCCGCGGTATCGCCAGCGCGATCCGCATCAACATGGCCGAGGGTCGCGGCCCGCTGGAGGGGAACGGCGGTTCCACCATCACCCAGCAGGTCGCCAAGCTGCTGTGCCTGGGCGACACCTTCGATCCCACCCGCTTTGCCAACGAGGCCGAGTTCGAGGCCGAATGCCGCTCCGGCGGCATCTGGCGCAAGATCAAGGAGATCCCCTATGCCTTCGCCATGGAGGCGAAGTACAGCAAGGAAGAGATCCTCAGCATCTACATGAACCGCTCCTATCTAGGCGGCGGCGCCCGCGGGTTCGAGGCGGCAAGCCAGGTCTATTTCAACAAGCCCGCGACCGATCTGAACGTGTCCGAGGCCGCGATGCTGGCGGGCCTGCTGCCCGCGCCAAGCCGCTATGCGCCCACCGCCAGCCTGGAACGCGCGCAGGCCCGTGCCAGCGTGGTCATGGGGCTGATGCACCAAGAAGGCTATCTGGACGACCAGCAGCTGGCCGCCGCCCGTGCCGCCCCCGCCGCCCTGTCGCAGGCCGCGACCGCGCGGGCGGGTGGCTATTTCGCGGACTGGCTGATGGAATCCGGTCCCGGCTTCCTGACCAGCGAGACGACCGAGGACGTGACCATCACCACGACCCTTGACCAGCGCATCCAGCGGGCCGCCGAACGCGCCCTGCAGCAGGTGTTCGACGAAAAGGTCAAGGACGGCTCGACCGCCGAGGCGGCCGTGGTCGTGATGTCCGCCGACGGCGCTGTGCGCGCGATCATCGGCGGGCGCGACACGCGGGTGAACGGCGTCTTCAACCGCGCGACCCAGGCCAAGCGCCAGACCGGGTCCAGCTTCAAGCCCTTCGTCTATGCCGCCGCGCTGGAGGCCGGGTATTCGCCCTCCGACCGGATCGAGGACGGTCCCCTGACCATCCGCATTCCGGGCGGGCGCAACTGGTCGCCCCAGAACTATACCCGCAACTATCGCGGGATGGTGTCCCTGACGCAGTCGCTGGCGCAGTCGCTGAACACCTCGACCATCCGCCTGCAGGAGGTCGTGGGCCGCGACCAGGTGATCCGCGTGGCGCGCGATTTCGGCATCGTCAGCAACCTGACCACCAGCCCGTCCCTGGGCCTGGGCGCGTCCGAGGCGACGCTGCTGGAACTGACCGGCGCCTATGCGGGCATCCGCAACGGCGGCACCTCGGTCGCGCCCTATGGCGTGGTCGAGGTCGCGATGCAGGGCGACGACCGCCCGCTGATGGGCCAGACCGGCGGTTTCGGCGAACGCGTCATCAGCCAGCGCGCCGCCGGCCAGCTGATCTACATGATGCAGCAGGTGATCTCGAACGGCACAGGCGGGCGCGCGCAGCTGGGCGACCGTCCCGTGGCGGGCAAGACCGGCACGACCAGCAGCTATCGCGACGCGTGGTTCGTGGGCTTTACCGAACAGTACGTGACCGGCGTCTGGATGGGCAACGACGACAACACGCCGCTGACCGGGGTGACGGGCGGCGGTCTGCCGGCCGAGATCTGGCAGGCCGTGATGCTGGAGATCCATGACGGTCTGCCCGAACTGCCCCTGTCGACCGTGTCGCCCGATGGCAGCGGGATCATCATGTCCAGCGGCGGCACCACCCCGCAGGTGGTGACCAGCGGCTCGGCCGACGATCCGCTGGCCGCTGCGCTGGCCGGGGTGATGAACGGGATCGAGGCGCAGAACAGCGGCCGCGTGATCACCGCCCCCGGAGAGGTGCAGGGCGGCCCCCCCGTCACGCCGGGCAGCAGCGTGGGCGCCGATTCGGACGACGCCCTGTCCCGCGCCCTGAACGGCATCCTGGGCGGGAACTGATCGCCGGACATGAAAAAGCCGCCCGGTCGCAGGACCGGGCGGCTTATTCGTGGCCCCGCGCTGTCAGCCCGCCTGGCGCAGATCCGCGGCCAGGCCCACGACGTCGCCCTGGCGGCGGGCCAGCATCGCGCCGATCTCGGCCCGTTCGCTGGCCAGCATGTTCACGCCCTCGATGATGATGTTGAAATACAGGTCCTCCCCCGAGCGGTCGGACACGTGCCACTCCACCTCCAGCGGTGCGCGCCCGTTCAGATAGGCGACCGATGTCACCGCGTAAAAGCTTTTCAGCTGCCGTGCGCCCGTCACCTCGATCCGCGATCCGATGAACTCGCGGAACCGCGCGCCGTACTTGCGCCCGATATAGCCTTGGAACGCCTGCTTGTAGTCGGCGAACACCGCGGGGTCGGTCTGGCGCGCGGCGGGGCCGAGCGCGGACCGCGCGATGACGTCCACATCGGCGTAACGGGCAAAGATTGCCTCGAACTGCTGATACATCTGCGGGGCGGGCTGGCCGGAATTGATGACCTGATAGACCTCGGCCAGGGACCGGTCGATCAGCGCATGCGCCCCGTCCGCGTCCAGCGCATGCGCGGGACGCCAAGGCAGCACCGCGGTCAGAGACGCGCATCCGATCAGGCCCAGCAGCCCCCGGCGGTCAGTCCGAATAGGGGTCGATGACATCCGCATCGTCATAGGGGTCATAATCGTCACCGGTCTCTCCCAGGTCAAATCGGCGGTTCATCAGCCAGATCAGCCGCGTCTGCGCATAGCTATCCGCACTGCCCTGCAGAATGCCATCCACCGTGTCCCCAAAGCGCGCCCGATCACCGGCTTTTGACGCGACGCGCAGGGCAAAGACCGCGCCCGCCTCGCGCCCGTCCAGCAGATGGTACAGCGGATCGATGACCAGATCGACCACCTGCCCCACCGCATCGCGCTGTGTCGACGGGCCCAGCACGGGCAGTTCCAGATAGGCCCCCTCGGGGACGCCCCAGACTGCCAGTGTCTGGCCGAAGTCGGTGTCACGCTCGGTCACGCCGAAACTGTCTGCGGCGGGGTCAAAGACGCCCCCCAGCCCGACCGTGGAATTGACTGCGAACCGGGTCAGGTTCGCGCCCGCATCGCGCGGTTTGCCCTGCAGCAGCCCGTTCACGACCTTGACCGGCAGCGACAGGTTGCGCCCGGCGTTGATCACCATCTGCAGCGGCCCGATCGGGGCGTCGGGATCGCGCGGCGCGTCGTCGTCCTCCCCCTTCAGCCGGTTCGCGACGGGGCCGATGACCCGCGCGTCCAGCCCCTTGTTGAAGGCGTGAACGCGGCGGTTCTGGGCCTCGTACGGGTCGTTGATGGTGATGCCGTCCTGCTGGACGGGCGCCTGCGCGCAACCGGCGGCGACAAGCGCCGTCAGCAGCAGGGCCATGACGGGGGGGCTGTTGGGGCGCAAGGGAATCCTTAACCTTTCAGTGCGAGGGTCGCGGCAGGCTGGCATAAGCCCTGCGTGGTGATATGGTCGCCGCGGTAACGAGGCAAGCCCCGCCATCGGCGCGGCATTTTCAAGGCATGACGAATGGCCAAGGCTGCGAACCTGACCGACGGGGCCCGCGAACTGCGCCAGGCGCGTGCCACGGGCTGGTCGCTGTTCCTGGCGGTGGGGGTGTTTTCGGCGGTCGTGAACCTGCTGATGCTGACCGGACCGCTGTTCATGCTGCAGGTCTATGACCGCGTGCTGGCCTCGCGCAGCGTGGAGACCCTGACCGCCCTTTTCGTGCTGGTGGTGTTCCTGTTCGCGCTGATGGGCGCCATCGACATCATCCGCAACCGCGTGATGCAGCGGATCGCCGCCCG
>NZ_BBPH01000190.1 GCF_000787695.1 Paracoccus sp. PAMC 22219
GCCAGCGCCGATCCGGCCAGCCTGCCCGGCGCCGTGACCTCTCCGATGGTGGGCACCGCCTATCTGTCGGCCGAACCCGGTGCGGCGGCCTTCGTGACCGTCGGCCAGACCGTGGCCGAGGGTGACACGCTGATGATCGTCGAGGCGATGAAGACGATGAACCACATTCCCGCCCCCCGCGCGGGCACGGTGCGCCGCATCCTGGTCGATGACGGCAATCCGGTGGAATTCGGCACCCCCCTGATGATCGTCGAGTAAGCCCATGTTCGACAAGATCCTCATCGCCAACCGGGGCGAGATCGCGTTGCGCGTGATCCGCGCCTGCCGCGAGATGGGCATCGCATCCGTCGCGGTCCATTCGACCGCAGACGCCGACGCGATGCATGTCCGCATGGCCGACGAATCGGTCTGCATCGGGCCGCCGTCTTCGGCGCTGTCCTATCTGTCGATGCCGGCGCTGATCTCGGCCTGCGAGATCACCGGCGCGCAGGCGATCCACCCGGGCTACGGCTTCCTGTCGGAAAACGCGGGCTTCGTGCAGATGCTGGAAGATCACGGCATCACTTTCATTGGGCCGCGCGCGGAACACATCCGCATCATGGGCGACAAGATCACCGCCAAGGACACCATGAAGGCGCTTGGCGTCCCCTGCGTGCCCGGCAGCGACGGCGGCGTGAACGACGTGGACCAGGCCAAGGCGGTCGCGGCCCAGATCGGCTATCCGGTTATCATCAAGGCCACGGCGGGCGGCGGCGGTCGCGGCATGAAGGTCGCCGAGAACGAGGCGGGCCTTGAGGTCGCCTTTCGCACCGCGCGGTCCGAGGCCAAGGCAGCCTTCGGCAATCCCGACGTCTATCTGGAAAAATACCTGCAGCGCCCGCGCCATATCGAGATCCAGGTCTTTGGCGACGGCAAGGGCCGCGCCGTGCATCTGGGCGAACGCGATTGCTCGCTGCAGCGCCGCCACCAGAAGGTGCTGGAGGAGGCCCCCGGCCCCGCCATCACGCCCGAACAGCGCGCCCGCATCGGCAAGGTCTGCGCGGACGCGGTGGCCAAGATCGGCTACTCCGGCGCTGGCACCATCGAGTTTCTGTTCGAGGACGGAGAGTTTTACTTCATCGAGATGAACACCCGCCTGCAGGTGGAGCATCCGGTGACCGAGGCGATCTTCGGCGTCGATCTGGTCCGTCAGCAGATCCGCGTCGCCGCAGGCCTGCCGATGGAGTTCCACCAGGAAGACCTGGTCATCAACGGCCACTCGATCGAGGTGCGGATCAACGCTGAAAAGGTGCCGGGCTTCTCGCCCTGCCCCGGCAAGATCACCCAGTATCACGCCCCGGGCGGTCTGGGCGTGCGGATGGATTCGGCGCTGTATCAGGGCTATTCGATCCCGCCCTATTACGACAGCCTGATCGGCAAGCTGATCGTGCATGGCCGCGACCGGGAAGAGGCGCTGGCACGTCTGTCGCGTGCCCTGGGCGAACTGATCGTGGACGGCGTCGACACGACCGTGCCGCTGTTCCGCGACCTGCTGGCGGAACCGGACATCCAGTCGGGGAACTATTCGATCCACTGGCTGGAACGCTGGCTGGCCCGGCGCTACGCGTAAGGGTCCGATGCTGACGCCCGCGCAACTGCTGACCGGTTATGCGCGGGGCGTCTTCCCGATGGCCGAAAGTGCGGATGACGACCGCCTCTACTGGTTCGACCCCCCGATGCGGGGGGTCCTGCCGGTGGGCGGCGTCCATGTTGCCCGGTCATTGCGGCGTGATTTGCGGCGCGGCGGCTGGTCGGCGCATCTGGACGGCGATTTCGCGACGGTCGTCGCCGCCTGTGCCGACCGCGAGACGACCTGGATCAATGCCCCCCTAGCCGACCTGTACCAAGCCTTGCATGGCGCGGGCCACGCCCATGCCATCGAGGTCCGCCATGATGGGCAGTTCGCAGGGGGCCTGTTCGGGGTGACCCTTGGCGGGGCGTTCTTCGGCGAATCCATGGTATCGGCCCGGGAGAACGGATCGCGGATGGCCCTGTGGTGGCTTTCGACGCATCTAAAGCGCTGCGGCTTCACGCTGTTCGACACGCAGTTCCTGACGCCGCATCTGGCTCGGATGGGCGGGATCGAGATCCCGCGAAAGACCTATCACACCCGCCTGACGGCTGCCCTGCGTCGCAAGGCCGACATCAGGGCCAAGCCGCTGCCGTCAGCCGAGGCGCTTACCGATCAGCCCTGACAGGACATCACCCAGACATCATAGCGCGCGTCGTCCAGAGCTGACAGCGCCGGCGAACTGGCGATCATCCAGCCGCTGAAGACCGATGCGTTCTGGCGCAGGTCGGTGATCGTCAGCTGCGCGAAGGCATCGGAACTGGGGTCGCCCGCCGGATAGCGGCATTCCCCCAGCCTGATCTCCAACCGCCCATATCGAACCGCCTGACCGATCTGCAGCGGCAGGTCCGTCGTCCGCCCCGACACCTTGTCCAGCCCGCGCAGCATCGCGCCCTGTGCCCGCACGGTGTCCTGTGCGGCCAGCGGCGATGCCACAAGTATCAGGCACAGCGCGGCGCGGATCATGGTGCGTCCCCGTCAGCCGACTGACTGTCAACGAATTTCAGCATCAGTTGAAGCAGGCTGACAGCGCCCTGGACGTCCTCGATCTCATCACCGGGAGAGAGGTTTTCCGTGGCGCCACCTGGTTGCAGCTGGATATAGGCACCGCCCAGCAGTCCATCGGATTGGATCAGGGCTGCGCTGTCGGTGGGCAGAACGATGTCGTCGGGGATCGTCAGCACGGCGTCGGCGAGATAGGTCTGCGGGTTCAACCGCACCTCGCTGACGCGGCCGATGCGCACGCCTGCCAAGCGGACCTCGGTTCCAACCGCCACACCGTCAACATCAGGAAAGGATGCGGTCAGCGGATAGCCGGTTCCGCCGCCCCACTGACCCTGCGCCGCCCACGTCAAAAAACCTACAGCGACCGCCAGAACGATGCCGCCCGCGATCAGTTCGGCCCGCGCCTCGGCCCGGTGGGCGATGTCAGCGGACATGTTATTCGGGGCGCCACGCGTCATAGTCGCTGCGGACCGCAGGTGCGGCACGATACAGCGATCCTGCGGGCACATAAGCGCCTGGCGTTCCGGTCAGGTTCGCCTGATGCGGCTGCTCCCAGGCCTTGCGCGGAACGGCAAGTTCGGTCGGTGCCTCATTCCAGGTGTGGTGCAACCAGCCGTGCCATTCGGGCGCAATCTGGCTGGCCTCGGATTCGGCCTTGTAGATCACCCAACGGCGTTTGCCGTCCTTGGTCTTGTAGAAGACGTTGCCTGCCGCGTCCTCACCGACCTTGACGCCGTTGCGCCATGTCCAGAACTGAGTGTTCAGCGTCTGGCTGTTCCACCAGGTCAGAAAGCGCAGCAGGAACGACATCGGCAGGACCCTCAACGATCAGATTTGCCCTTGGGATATGCCCCAGTTTCCGCGCAAGGTCCAGCCTTGCGCGGAACGCCCCGGTCAGCCGGCCGAGGCGGTTTCCTTCTTGGGATCCACATGGATCAGAAGGGGCTTGGCCGCCGGGTTGTCCACGGCCTCGTCGTTGACCACGACCTCCTGAACGCTGTCCAGACCTGGCAATTCGAACATGGTATCCAGAAGGATCTCTTCCATGATCGACCGCAGGCCGCGGGCACCGGTCTTGCGCTTGATGGCGCGCTTGGCGATGGCGGTCAGCGCATCCTCGGTGAAGGTCAGCTGGACGCCTTCCAGATCGAACAGGCGCTGGTACTGCTTGACCAAGGCGTTCTTCGGCTTGGTCAGGATGATGATCAGCGCCTCTTCGTCCAGATCGGTCAGGGTCGCGATGACCGGCAGCCGGCCCACGAATTCCGGGATCAGGCCGAACTTCAGCAGGTCCTCCGGCTCCAGTTCCTTGAACAGTTCGCCGACCCCCTGATCGCCCGATTCCTTGACCGAGGCGCCAAAGCCCATCGCCGTGCCCTTGTTGCGCTGCGCGATGATCCGGTCCAGACCGGCAAAGGCGCCGCCGCAGATGAACAGGATGTTGGTCGTGTCGACCTGCAGGAACTCCTGCTGGGGATGCTTGCGCCCGCCCTGCGGGGGAACCGAGGCGACCGTGCCCTCCATGATCTTCAAGAGGGCCTGCTGCACACCCTCGCCGGACACGTCGCGGGTGATCGACGGGTTGTCGGACTTGCGGGTGATCTTGTCGACCTCGTCGATATAGACGATGCCGCGCTGCGCACGCTCGACATTGTATTCGGACGATTGCAGCAGCTTCAGGATGATGTTCTCGACATCCTCGCCCACGTAGCCGGCCTCGGTCAGCGTGGTCGCATCGGCCATCGTGAAGGGCACGTCCAGGATGCGGGCCAGCGTCTGCGCCAGCAGCGTCTTGCCGCAGCCGGTGGGGCCGATCAGCAGGATGTTCGACTTGGCCAGTTCGATGTCGGTCTTTGACCCGTGGTTCAGACGCTTGTAGTGGTTGTGCACGGCCACCGACAGCACGCGCTTGGCATGCTCCTGTCCGATGACGTAATCGTCCAGCACGCCGCAGATCTCACGTGGGGTGGGCACCCCGTCGCCGGATTTCAGGCCACTGGTCTTGGTCTCCTCGCGGATGATGTCCATGCACAGTTCGACGCATTCGTCGCAGATGAACACGGTCGGTCCCGCAATCAGCTTGCGGACCTCGTGCTGGCTCTTGCCGCAGAAGCTGCAATAGAGCGTGTTCTTGCTGTCGCTGCCGGACTGGTTCGCCATCGTCCATTTCCTTGACTGCCGTCCCGCAAGGTCGCGGGGCGGGCGACGGCGGGATCGGGTTTCCGCGCGCCGCATCTTCGGGTTTCCCGCGACGGATCGGCCGCCGCGGGTCATTCATGCCATGTTACGGGCCAGTCCGGCCCGTCACAATCCCCATCAAAGCTATTTCTTCTCGGGGACGGCCTTGCCGCGCGGGGCCACGACCTCGTCGATCAGGCCCCAGTCCTTCGCCTCGTCCGCGGTCATGAAGCGGTCGCGCTCCAGCGCCTCCTCGACCTCGGCCAGGGATTTGCCGGTATGGTGGACATAGATCTCGTTCAGGCGACGCTTCAGCTTTTCGGTCTCGCGCGCGTGGATCAGGATGTCGGTGGCCTGACCTTGGTACCCGCCCGACGGCTGGTGGACCATGACGCGGCTGTTGGGCAGCGAATAGCGCAGCCCCTTTTCGCCTGCCGCCAGCAGCAGCGAACCCATGCTGGCCGCCTGCCCCACCACCAGCGTCGACACGCGCGGCTTGATGTACTGCATGGTGTCATAGATCGACAGGCCAGACGTCACGACGCCGCCGGGGCTGTTGATATACATGCTGATATCCTTGGACGGGTTCTCCGCCTCCAGGAACAGCAGCTGCGCGCAGATCAGCGTCGACATCCCGTCATGGACGGGACCGGAGACGAAGATGATCCGCTCCTTCAGCAGGCGCGAGAAGATGTCATAGGCCCGTTCCCCGCGCGAGGTCTGTTCGACCACCATCGGCACCAGGGTGTTCATGTAGAATTCTGCCGGATCGCTCATCTTCTGTCCTTGCCTGTTCGCCCCTGTCCCCGCGATTCGACCGGGCACTTGTCCCTGTCTTACCCGCGAAGTGTTGACAGAGTCTTAGTAACGGGCAAGGACAGCCGCAAGGGATGGAACGCAAATCGCCCCCGGCGGGCGGACAGGAGGCAGCCGTGAAGCTGATCGTGGGGCTGGGAAATCCCGGCGCGAAATATGCGTCAAATCGTCACAATATCGGTTTTCTGGCCGTCGACCGCATCGCCACGGACCACGATTTCACCCCGTGGCGTGCCCGCTTTCAGGGCATGGCCGCCGAGGGACGCCTTGGCGACATGCGCGTCACGCTGCTGAAACCGCAGACCTTCATGAACCTGTCCGGCCAATCCGTCGGAGAGGCCGCGCGCTATCTGAAGCTGACCCCCGCCGACGTGATCGTTCTGCATGACGAACTGGACCTGGCACCGGGCAAGTGCCGGGTCAAGCATGGTGGCGGGCATGCCGGTCACAACGGCCTGCGGTCAATCCACCAGCATATCGGCGCGGAATATGGGCGGGTTCGGCTTGGCATCGGTCATCCGGGACACAAGGACAAGGTCGCGCCCTATGTGCTGTCCGATTTCGCCAAGGCGGAACAGGACTGGCTGGACGACCTGCTCCGCGGGATATCGGACGGCGCGGTGGCGCTGGCGGCGGGCGACGGCGGACGGTTCCAGAACGCGGTTGCGAACCGCACCGCTCCTGCCCGGAACAGCGGCACCGACGCACCGCCCCCGAAACCCGCCGCGCCTCCTGCTGCCAAGCCCGAACCCGCTCCGCAGCCCGTCACCCTGACCGACCGCCTGCGCGCGCTGAGCGATCGGGTTCAAGTGAGCGTCGCCGCAGCCTTGCCCATC
>NZ_BBPH01000189.1 GCF_000787695.1 Paracoccus sp. PAMC 22219
ATCAATGGGTCTGGAGCCTAACGGCAGCGCGACGCGCGGCAAAGGGCGATCTTAATCGCGCGGCGGCGCTGGTGTCTTGATCACGCGGTTAGTATAAGAAAATGCGCTCTCGTTCGTCTGCTAAGTCGGTGGCAAGGACGATGCGGGGGATTGGAAGTTCTCTGCATTAATCCATCCCTTATTCGTCGATTGGTTGTGTGGGCATGATGGTCAGGCCGATCGTTTCGCCTGCATATCGCGCGCCGAGCATAAAGCCAGCGGCCCAGGTTCTGATCCTGTCGTGAGCTTCGATAGGGTTGTGGGTTTCGTCGTCGTTCAGCAGCAACTCGTAGACCGGGACTGGGTTATCACCGTCCTGGTTGGAGCACAGACTGAGACGGATCACACTTTCAACTGCCATGACCTCACCGCGATCCTGAAGATTGCCGGAGGTCAAATGCTCTAGCACCAGATAACCCTTTGTCCCGGGTGCGGGCAGAAGATCAAATAGCAGATTAAGGTTCTCTTTCATCACACCCTCCGTCTTGCGCGTCATGCAACGGGGTGCAGGAGGTGACGAAAACCTTACCAGAGTCAATTAGTCAAATTCTGCCTGCGTCGCGGAATGCCCTGCGCCAAAATGACGCCTCGCATGATCCTTTGCGGCACAAATTGCGGTGGATGGGTTCGCGGTCCACTTCCCGCGGATCTAGGCGCGCGCCCTCAATAATGGCGCATATGGAACACTCCACTGCCGCAACCGCCACGAACGCTAGGTTCCAGCCATACGTGCGGCATTACTGACTTT
Organism: Paracoccus sp. PAMC 22219; assembly: GCF_000787695.1. Taxonomy (GTDB): domain Bacteria; phylum Pseudomonadota; class Alphaproteobacteria; order Rhodobacterales; family Rhodobacteraceae; genus Paracoccus. The sequence goes on from NZ_BBPH01000189.1 coordinate 788, forward strand.
ATACCGAGACGACTGACTCCGGGAGCGCGATTGATGAGCGCGGATTTGCAGAGTCGTGATTGACGGAGCGGTAGTGTCCATCCAGGCGCGTAAGCGAAGACCTCGCGGCGGATTGGTTCAGGTATGACAAGGCGATATTAGCGTCTTGGTAGAAGCCCGGCTGCTAAGCAATGCTAGGTTTACTTAAGGCCGTCATTCATACTTTCCAAACGCGGAGATCCTTCCTGAATCGGTAATAGCGTGGACGATGCTCGAACTGACGACCCATTCTGTATGTCCATGAATTGCGCTCCCCGCCGGGTACGACAATGCGTTGTTTCACCAGTCCAGGAATCGCGTCTCTAAGAGGGAGGATCGTTTCGAGCTGGTCTTTGGTGAGATAGACAAACTGATCATCCTGCCAGCCTCTCCCCGGGTCTGCCCTCTCCGTGGGGCTGGCGTCGTCGATCCAAACCAATGAATGCCGATTCTGGTCGATGAAAGCCCTAAGTCGGAGCAGCATGTCGTTAGGGGCCGCCGCAGTGTCCTGGCCAAACCGCCAGCGACCCGTGACGGAACTGACGGCGGCAATTGCGGAGCCCCCGGGCCAAGGCAGAAGACCACGGGCAATCGCCATCTCGCCGGCAATGGCAACCAAGGCGAACCGGCGCAGGGCCTCGCGGCGTGATCCTGTGCATACATCAGCCGGAAGTTCGGCCCGGTCCAGAATGGACCCGATGGTTGTCGCGATCTGCTGCGGGAGGGCGCCGATGATGTCGGAACGATCCTGATTGATAGCGTCGATGAAGGCCGGCATCAGATGTCCATGATGCGCCCTCATAGCTTGCCGCATCGCGACGAGGAAGGCGTCGCCATCATCGTGTCCGTGCAGTGTCTGCAGAGCCCCGTGCGGACCGATATCGGCAGTGATATCGATGATCCGTGACATCATCGCGGCCGGCACGATCTTGCGATTTCGGACGAGAAGATTTGCCAAGGGGCGCTCGCCTGTCGAGAGCCGCACGCCACGCCAGATCCATGTCGCCCCCCCGCTGACGGCCTCATCACCGAGGCCGGTCAGCCGTCCGAGAAGCTGAGACGATGGATTCTCTGACAGGCAATCGAAGTCCAACATGCCGTCGCAGCTCTGTGCCAGCTGTTCCTCAAGACGATCTGTGTCAACTGTCCAACTCTGCCTCAGGCGGGGTGACCGATCGGTGCTGGCGGCCACGGCGAGGAGGTGCGATTTTCCGATCGGACCCTGCCCATAGAAGTGGAACATTGTCGTTTGCAGATCGGCCAGCTTCAGCAGGGGTGCAGAAAGCGTGGCGCAGATACCGAACATCAGCAGTTCATTGCCCAGGGCAGAACCTGCGACAGCCTCCTGCCAGCCTGTCAGGGTTCCCGCTTTTTGTGCAGGTCGAGGGCTAACCAGTATTGCCTGTGACGCGGCACAGGGCGCCTCTTCAAAAGAGGTGCCGTCAGGCCGCATGTAAATCTCCCCTGAAGGCGTCTCCAACCATCCGGCATGATCGGCCCGCAGATCGACCCGAAGGTCCGGCCAAGCGCGGAGGAGCTGCTTGAAATCAGTCGGAGCGCCGAGAAGAGAAAATCCGCTATCGGCCAGACGGGCAATGACACGCCGTCCGTCCAGCTCGCTATTGTCAAAGACCATACGGGCGACAACCCCATCCCGGGTGCCGAACGCCACTTCCATCCCGTAGCCTGATCCATCGTTGCGGCGCATCCAGCGCAGAGGAGCGATAAGACCGCATACCGGCTTGAAATCAGCTGTGCAAATAATCCCGTCGTGACCAAAAAGGCCGAACCCGGAATGAAGACCCGCGCGCACCCGCGCTTCGAGTTCGCCCATTGTAAGCGCAGCAGATACTCCGTTTGAGGGGCCGCTGGTTTCAACAGGCAGATGGTCACGGTGTCCGTCAAATAGCTTCTCAGGATCGTCAGGGTTTACGTCCGTCATTTTGGGTCCTCCTCGTCAGACTACAGAGCCGCGTCGATCCCGTGGCACGACTGTTCTTCGTTTATTTGTCTTGCAATCAGAAAATTTCATTGGACCAATGGACCGGACCAGGTTCTCCAACCATGGCTGAGGAGTGCTTCTCGTTAGTTCAGCATCCACAGTCTTGGGAAAATGTCTTCTCTTCAGTGGTGGAAACCGCGTCGTCGTATGTGTTCAGACTACTAATCAGCGCTTAGCTCACGTTTTATCGTGTTTTTCCCTGCGGAATGCAGGTGGGTCACTCCACCTAATGGTCTGCTTTCAAACTTTCGTTTGTGGATATCTCTGCTAGACTGACTCTGGAAACGTGCCCGTTAATCCAAGGTGCAATCTTTTCCGGCCACTTTGGCTGTCAGGTCGCATTGGACCATAATTGGACCGAACTATTTTTTTGGACCAATGATCGTGATGTCGGCGCGGGTCTTGTACCGCAGCACCCATCTTCTCATTTGCCCGGCGATCCCCGCTGCTCCGCTCCAAGGATGAGCCTGGTTGAGGTCGGCGATGAATGGAGAAGGGATAATCTTGGTTTGTTACGGTCAACCGGCACGGCCAGAGTTCCATCGTAAGACCGGACGACGACGGACCATGCCCTTTGAATGGCTGGTTCCAAAGTGGGCGATATGTCAGCACCGGTCGTGAAGACTGTTCGATCCTTGCCAACGACACTCCACGCGACCTATGACCTTTATGATTTCCTGTCGCTGGACAATGTCACCGGGCTGATCGTGCTCAAGGACGGCGCGGTCGTCTTTGAGACCTATCAACGGGGCAATACGGCCGACACGCGCTGGACGATCTAGTCACCGACCATGTCCCGGCCTTGGCGGGCAGCGCCTATGACGGGGTCAGCATCCGCGACATCCTGCTGATGGCCTCGGGCGTGGAATGGAACGAGACCTATGCCGACCCTACGTCCGACTGCCGCGACCTGCTGCGCGCGCAGATCGAACAGCGCCCCGGCGCCGCGATGGAGGTGATGGCCGCACTGCCCCGCGCCCACGCCCCCGGCACCCATCACACCTATTCCACCGGAGAGACGCAGGTCCTGGGCGAGGTTGTCCATGGCGCCGTCGGCATGCCGTTGCCGGACTATATGGCGGAGAAGATCTGGCAACCCTACGGGATGGAGGCCGACGCCAACTGGTGGCTGGACAGCCCCAACGGGCTCGAGATCGGCGGCAGCGGCCTGTCGGCCACCCTGCGCGATTTCGCCCGCTTCGGGCAGTTCTTCCTGGAGGGCGGGGTGATCGACGGCAACGCCATCCTGCCCGACGAATGGACGGAGACCGCCGGTCTGCCGCCGGAGCTGACGGGCGGCGAGACGATCCATTATGGCTACATGTGGTGGCCCGGCTGGACCGGACCGTCCATCGCCGACGGCGCCTATGCCGCGATCGGCATCCAGGGGCAGAACATCTATATCAACCCGGCGCGGAATGTCGTGAGCGCCACGCATATGGCGCAGCCCAAGCCCCTGGGCCGCGAACCGGTCGACCCGCTGGTCGTGTTCGATGCCATCGCGGCAGCGCTTGACTGATGGGTTCCAGGCATTGTTCACATCAAGGCCCATGTTCATCGTGGCCCGCAGGCGATCCTCGGCTGGTGGTTGGCGGCCGCATCACCGATCTGGAGATCCGATGAGGGCCGGATCCCCGACGCGTGAGGGCAAGCGTGCCCTGGTCATCGGCAGCACGCGGAGCGCGGCCACAGTCGCGCTGTTCTCTGTTCTTGGCGCGCGGGGCCTGTCCATGGCACGCAAGGGTCCCGTCCGTTAAACTAATGTAATTTCTCGGATGGCCTGAGGTCATGATCAGGCGACTTTCGTGGTTATGCTGAGAATGGAGTCGATTTCCTCGGTGTCGATCCGGGCGAAGGCATCGACCATCATGTAGCGGCTCGAGGTCTGCCATTCATCGTTCTGCTCAAACGGCACGGCGGCTATCAGGCGCATGATCGATGCCTCGTTCGGGAAGATACCGGCGACATCGGCGCCCCACATCTTGAGAACGTGGCTCACCTGACCATAGCTTGACGTCGCCAAAAGCCAGCGCACCTGCACGACGACAGCGGGCATTCTCGTAGGTGATAATGATCGCTGATGTGACACCAAAGGCAATTAATAACAATGAGATTGAGTAAGTTATATCATTTTTAATTTTTCCGAGGATAATCTTATCTTTCGCAGGCCGAGGTGTCTGATCGGGAGTGAGCAAGGAGAGATCAAAAACAATGACGTAATTTATTTTTGAAAAATCTGCTACTTTTAAATCTGCAATTAATAAGGCGGAGTCTCTCAAATCGCAAGATTATGAACATCTTTCCGGTTTTTTAAATTTTAACACTAATTTAACAGGCTTTTAATTCTGGCGTTGGGAATTTTAAATTTGTCCCTTAAAAATAAGGGAAAATTCGATTTTAATGACACCTCAGGGTTCATTTTTGAGAGGCGAGACCTCGCAGAGGCACGCATCTCGTTCCAGACTGCAAATGCGGCATGGGAATGCCGCACTGCCATCACCCTTGCATTGCAAGTGTCGTTTCGAAAATCGTTTTTTCTCGTTTCGCAAACCATAATTTTTATCTTTCCGTCACCCCTTCCCTCACGCGTCGCAGCGTGACACGCCACGATAGCTTCCCTCGCGTTCGGCGAGATCGAGACAGAGGCCGCGGGCCTCGATCTCCTCGCGCAGGCGCTTGCCCTGGAGGCAGGCGGCGGAGCGGTCCAGCGTGTCGAGGCTCGTGTCGAAGCAGGTCTCGACGG
>NZ_BBPH01000188.1 GCF_000787695.1 Paracoccus sp. PAMC 22219
GAACCTGATCGACAATGCGCTGAAATACGGGCGCGAGGCGCAGGTGCTGACCGGCGGCGACGCGGACGAGGCCTGGATCACCGTCACCGACCGCGGATCGGTCCTGACCGAAGACGACCTGGCGCGTCTGACCGGGGCCTTTCAGCGCGGAGAGAATGCGGGCACCGCCAGCGGCGTCGGGCTGGGCCTGGCCATCGTCTCGACCATCGCCGCCCAGCATGGCGGACGGCTGGAATTCCACCGCGCGCCGCAGGGGCTGGAGGCCCGTCTGGCACTGGCGCGCAGCTGGGCCTAGGGACCCCCGACGGAACTCTTGCGAACAAAACCGCGTTTTGTTGGGGAATTCGCAAGAAAGGCTATCATCATGACCCGTGCAGACCGCATCACCCGCCTTGGCTGTGCCGGCGTCGTGGCGCTGCTGAGCGTCACGCCCGCCCTGTCGGCAAGCCCCAATCAGCCGGTCCAGGGATGGAGCGCGATGCAGGGCATCGAACCCGCCGCCCTGCTGGAGGACATCCAGTCCATGCCGGTGTCCGAACTGGCCATCGACGACCAACCCTATTGCGCCGCCGACGCCGAGATCGCCGCGACGCTGGAACAGGATTTCGCCGAACACCCGGTCGAGATGGCCGGCGCTCAGGGCACCGAGCTGTGGGGGTCCGATCAGCTGGGCACCTGGACGCTGGTCGCACCGCGCGATGACCAGACCAGTTGCATCATCGCCAGCGGCATCGGCTTCAGCGACGACCGCAGCACGCAGGCCTATTTCCAGGTCGCCGGGCTGTAATCAGCCCACCCGGCGCAGGAACGCCCGCGTGCGGTCGTCCTGCGGGTTGCCGAAGATCTGCGCAGGCGGTCCCTGCTCGACAATGCGTCCACCCTCCATGAACACCACCCTGTCCGCGATTTCGCGGGCAAACTGCATTTCATGGGTGACGATCAGCATGGTCTGGCGTCCGTCCGCGATGCGGCGGATCAGGTCCAGAACCTCTCCCACCCATTCGGGGTCCAATGCGCTGGTCGGTTCGTCGAACAGCATCAGGTCCGCATCCAGCGCCATTGCCCGGCCGATGCCGACGCGCTGCTGCTGACCGCCGGACATGGCGGCGGGAAAGCTGTCGCCCCGGTCCGCCAAACCGATCTGGGTCAGGATGTCGTCGGCCTTCGCCTGCGCCTTCTCGGCGGACCAGCCGCGGACTGTGGTCAGCCCTTCGGTGATGTTGCCGCGGGCGGTCTTGTTCGCGAACAGGGCATAGTTCTGGAACACAAACCCCGTGCGCCGCCGCAGGGCAAGGATCTGCGCCTTGGTCGCACGCGCGGCATCGACGGTGACGTCGCCCATGCGGATCGTGCCCTGATCGGGCTTGTCCAGCCAGTTCAAGCAGCGCAAAATCGTCGATTTGCCGGTCCCCGACGGGCCGATGATCGCCACGCGCTCTCCGGGTTCCAGGCACAAATCGATGCCGTTCAGCACCGTGTTGTCGCCAAAGCGCTTGACCAGTCCGGTGATCTCGATCTGACAGCTCATCGGGCGACGGCCTTTCCAAGGCTGGATTCCAGCCGGCGCTGACCGACGGACAGGGTTTCGACGATCACCCAATAGAACAGCGCGACCACCAGGAACGCCTCCAGGTACAGAAAGCTGCCGGCGGCCTCTTTCTGCGCGGCGCCCATCATCTCGGTCACGCCCAGGGTGAAGGCCAGCGAGGTGCTTTTGATCATGTCGATGAAATAGTTCATCAGCGTCGGCGCCGCCGTCCGCGCGGCCTGCGGCAGGATGATCCGGCGCAGCAACTGTCCTTGGGTCATGCCGATGGACTGGGCGGCCTCCCACTGGCTGCGGTCGACACCCAGGATCGCGCCACGGATGCTTTCGGCCATATAGGCCGAAAAATGCAGCGTCAGGCCGATGATCGCCGCCGTCACCCCGTCGATACCCGTCATCGCCGGCACGACCTGGGGCAGGCCGAAATAGAACAGGAACAGCTGCACCAGCAGCGGCGTGCCGCGGAAAAAGCTGATGAACACCGCCACGATGCGGTCCAGGACCGGCACGCGCAGCACGCGCACGATGGCCAGCGCCGACCCAAGGGTCAGCGCCGCCGCCATCGCGACGATCGCCATGAACAGCGTCAGCGGCACATAGCTCGCGATGACCGGGACCAGGTCCCACATATAGGCGGTGTCCAGGGGCCGCATGTTACTGCGACACGGGTTGCGTCACGTCGGCGTCCAGCCATTTCTGGGAAATCTCGGCCAGAGTGCCGTTTTCCTTCAGGGTGGTGATGGCCGTGTCCACCCGGTCGCGCAGGGCCTGTCCGGCCTCGTCGTTGCGGAACGGCAGGGCGTTGCGGATCTCCGAGAACGGCTCTCCGGCCAGTTCCAGCGGCAGCGGGCTTTGCGCGATCACCTGGGCCGAGGAGACGCGGTCCATGACAAAGGCATCGACGCGGCCCAGGGCGGTGTCCTGTTCGATGTTGCTCTCATAGGTGCGGATGTCGATGGCATCGGCATTGGGCAATTCGCGCAGCAGCTGTTCGAAGTTCGACCCCAGGTTCACCGCGACCGTCTTGCCGTCCAGGCTTTCGGGGCCGGCGATGCCCGCCTCGTTGCCTTCGCGCGTCACGATCTGGGCGCCGTCATAGACATAGGGCTGGGTAAAGGCGAAGGCCGCCTCGCGTTCGGGGGTGATGGTGATCTGGTTTGCGATGGTGTCGATGCGGTTCGATTCCAGCGCGCCGATCAGGCCCGAAAACGACATGGTGACGAATTCGACCTCGTCGCCCGTCTCCTCGGCGATGGCGTTCAGAAAATCCACCTCGAACCCCTGCAGCGTGTCCGCGCGGGTGAAGGTGAAGGGGAAATAGCCGCCCGACATGCCGACGCGGATCGTATCGGCCGCGGCGGGCAGGGCGGTGGTCAGGGCAAGGGCAGCGGTCAGGACAAGCGTGCGCACGGGAAATCTCCATAGGTTCTTGGACGTTACCTGCGATCTGGCGATGCGATCCGCAAGCAGGGCGGCGGTAGAAAAGGACAAAGATGCGGCAGGCCGCAGCGCCGCGGAACAAGCCCTGCTGGCGCAACGGCGGGCGGGGAACTTCGTTCCATGACGGGTCCGGGGACCGCGATCAAGCGCGCGAAGGCTGCGTCATCGCCTTGATCGCGGCGACATGGGCGGGGTCGGCGGCCAGGGCATCGGTGGCCAGGGCGCGCGCGGCGTCCATCAGGTCGGGCGCGGGTAGGATGCGGTCCACCAGGCCCCAGGCCAGCGCCTCGCGGGCGTCGATCCTGGCGCCGGCCATCAGGATCATCCGTGCCCGCGACGGCCCCACCAGCGCCACCAGGCGCGCCGGATCGCTTGGCTGCGGCAGAAAGCCCAGCCGCATCACCGGATAGAAGAACCGCGCATCGGGCACCGTCAGGCGGATGTCGCAGGCCAGCGCCATACCGAACGCGCCCCCGGCCAGCGACCCGTTCAGCGCCGCGATGGTCAGGCAGGGCAGATCGGCCAGCGCGGCCGACAGATCCTCCCATTCGGGGGCCGTGGCCAAGCCCGCGCGAGCCTGTTCCAAGTCCGCACCGGCGGAAAAGACCCGGCCCGTCCCGGTCAGGATCAGCACCCGCGCGCCGCTGTCGCGGGCCTGCGCCACGCCTGCGCGCAGGTCGCGCAGCATGCCTGCGGTCAGGGCGTTCGCCTTGTCGGGGCGGTCGATCGTCAGCAGGGACAGGCCGTCCCGGTGGTGGCTGCGGATCACGACTTGTTCCCTTTCCCTTTCGGCGGCACTGTGTCAGGAATTCCCCCGATTTCAGGTTTGCGAAAGGTATCCGCCATGAACCGTCCCCTTGCAACCTCGGCGCTTGCGCTGATCCTGGGCGCGGGCCCGGCCCTTGCAGATGTCACGCCCGCCGAAGTCTGGCAGAGCCTGCAGGACAGCTATGAGCAGATGGGCTATGCGGTCGAGGTCGGGTCCGAGGACGCCTCGGACGAGGCGATCACCGTGACCGACGTGGTCCTGACCATCGACGGAGAGGCAGACGCCCCCGACATGGTCCTGACCCTGCCAGAGATCGTGCTGACCGCCGTCGGCGACGGCACCGTGCGGTCGGTCGTGGGCGGCCAGATGACGCTGGAGAGCAGCGCCGTACCCGAAGGCGACAGCGAGGCCGTGGGATTCTCCATGACCATGGACGCCCCCGGCAACGAGACGATCAGTTCCGGCACGCCCGAGGCGCTGACGCATGATGTCGCGATGCCGACGCTGACCATGTCGGGACGCGCGCTGGACAACCAGAACGAGGTTCCGCTGAACGCCACCCTGACCGGCGTCACCGGCAGCCAGACCGTCACCGCCGCCGCCGACGGGGCCAGCACCCAGACTTTCGAAGGTCGCGCCGACGCGATGGAGGCGCAGATCACCGCATCCGGCCCGTCGCTGGCCGCGGCCGAGACGCCCGAAACCACGCCGGATGCACCAGACGCGCCCGAAGCGCCCGACGCCCCTGACGCGCCCGAGGCCCCGGTTGCGACTGCGGAAACCGACGACTTCCAGGCCACGATCAGCATCGCCGACCTGACCATGCAGGGCGATGGCACCAGCCCCGCGGGCGAGATAAACTTCGGCAACCAGCCGACGCAGGCGCTGCAGGCGGGCTTTGGCGGCAAGGGCAGCTTTGGCATGGGCGCGACCAGCGGCAGCTTCACCGCCAGCACCCTGACATCGGACGGCAGCCGGAACGATTCCGAAGGCAGCTTTCAGGCGGCGGGCGGCACGCTTGCCGTTGGCATCTCGGCGGACGGCCTGTCCTACGAGGGCAGCATGACCGACATGACCACCAACCTGACCGCCACGGACATGCCGTTCCCGATCTCCTACGCGGCGGCGGAAAACCGGTTCCGGCTGGCCATGCCGATCGTGGCGTCCGACCAGGAGCAGCCGTTTGCGCTGACCTATGTGCTGGACGGGCTGACGCTGGACGATGCGATCTGGCAGGCGCTGGACCCCGAGGCGGCCCTGCCGCGCGACCCGGCCAGCCTGACCATCGACCTGGAAGGCAACGCGCTGCTGACGCAGAACTTCATGGACCCGGACTTTCCGCAGCAGGTCGAGCCGGGACCGGACGGCGCCGCGCCGATGCCCTTGCAGCCGCGCAGCCTGACGATCAAGGAACTGGCCCTGGACGCCGTCGGCGCCACCGTCGATCTGACCGGCGCGCTGACCTTCGGCGACGATCCCAGCCAGCCGGTTGGCACCATCGAGGGCACGTTCGGCGGCATCAACGGCCTGCTGGACACGCTGGTCGCGATGGGCGTCGTGCCGCAGGAACAGCTGATGGGTCCGCGCATGATGATGGCGATGTTCGCCCGCCCGGTCGAAGGGTCCGAGGATCAGCTGCAGACAGAGATCGAGTTCCGCGAGGGCGGCGCGATCTTTGCCAACGGCCAGCAGATCCAGTGATCCGCACCGCATGACAGCGGGCCGGGGCATCCGTCCCGGCCCGACCCTTTCGCCTGTGAGGCCCCCATGACCGACGCCGCCGATCCCCTCCGCCTTCAGCGCCTGTCCGAGGCGCTGATCGATGCCGCGCGCCGGGCAGGGGCCGACCAGGCCGACGCACTGGCCGTCGACGGTCGGTCCGTCAGCATCGACATGCGCGCCCGCGCGCTGGAACAGGCCGAACGCGCCGAGGGGCTGGAGATCGGCCTGCGCGTGCTGGTGGGTGGGCGCCAGGCGGCGGTGTCTTCCTCCGACCACCGCGACGCCGCGATAACTGAGATGGCCGCGCGTGCCGTCGCAATGGCGCGCGAGGCGCCGGTGGACGACCACCTGGGCCTGGCCGACACCGACCAGCTGGCGCGCCATCGCGACGCCGCCGGGCTGGAACTGGCCGAGGATGCGCCCGAACCCGAACCCCAGCACCTGCAGGACCTGGCGCAACGCGCCGAGGCCGCGGCGCTGGACGTGGCGGGCATCTCACAGGTCGAGGCCGCCAATGCCAGCTACAGCCAGCGGCGCATGTGGCTGGCGGCGTCGAACGGCTTTTCGGGCGGCTATGCGCGGACCGGGCATTCCCTGTCGGTCGTGGCCATCACCGGCGAAGGGCTGCGGATGGAGCGCGACTATGCAGGCGAATCCCGCGTCTTCGCCGCCGACCTGCCCACCCCCGAAGAGATCGGCGTCCTGGCCGCGGAACGCACGCTGGCCCGTGCAGGCGCGCGCAAGCCGCCGACGGGTGCCTTTCCCATTTTATATGACCGCCGCGTGTCGGCGTCGCTGATCGGGCATCTGCTGTCGGCTGTGAACGGGTCGTCCATCGCGCGCGGTGCCAGCTGGCTGCGCCGCGATCTGGGTCAGCCCGTCCTGCCCGCCGGCATGGACCTGGCCGAGGATCCGCTGCGCCCGCGCTATCCCTCGTCGCGCCCCTTCGACGCCGAGGGACTGCCCACGCGGGCGCGCCTGATCGTGTCCGACGGCGTGCTGCAGGGCTGGACGCTGGATCTGGCCACCGCGCGCAAGCTGGGCATGGACAGCACCGCGTCCGCGGCGCGGGGGCTGGCCTCCAGTCCGTCCCCCAGCCACAGCAACGTGATCCTGACGCCGGGCCGCGCCAGCCGTCAGGACCTGATCGAACGGATGGGGACCGGGCTGGTCGTGACCTCGATGCTGGGTGCGTCGGTGAACGGCACCACGGGCGATTATTCCCGCGGCGCGGCCGGGTTCTGGGTCGAAAACGGCCGTATCGCCTGGCCTGTGAACGAATGCACCATCGCCGGCAACCTGCGCGACATGCTGATGACGCTGGAGGCCGCCGACGACGCCCTGCCGTGGCGCGGGACCGAGGTGCCCAGCCTGCTGGTCCGGGGCATGACCGTTGCCGGGGGCTGAGGCCGACCTGGACCTGCTGACCGCCGCCGCGCGGGACGCCGGGCGCATCGCCTTGCGGTTCTGGCGACGCGATCCGCAGGCCTGGGACAAAGGCGACGGCGCGGGCCCGGTGACCGAGGCCGACCTGGCCGTCAACGACGCCCTGCACGCGACCCTGACCACCGCGCGTCCCGACTACGGCTGGCTGTCCGAGGAATCCGAGGCCGACCCCGCCCGACTGGACGCCGAACATTGCTTTATCATCGATCCGATCGACGGCACCCGGGCCTTCATTGACGGGCAGGACGGGTTTTCCCATTCGCTGGCCGTGGCGCGGGGCGACCGGATCGTGGCCGCGGTCGTGCACCTGCCGGTTCTTGACCTGACCTATGCCGCGCATGTCGACGGTCCCGCCACGCTGAACGGCGTCCCCATCGCGCCCACCGATGCGGGGGTCGAGGGCGCGCGCGTGCTGACCTATCGCGCGGTAGCCGACGCGCCGAACTGGCACAGCGGCATGCCCGGATTTCGGCGCGAGTTCCGGTCCTCGCTGGCGTGGCGGCTGTGCCTTGCGGCCGAAGGGCGGTTCGACGCGGCACTGTCGCTGCGCGCGGCGTGGGAATGGGACATCGCGGCGGGGGCGCTGATCGCGGAACGCGCGGGTGCCCGCGTGACCGACCGGCGCGGCCAGCCGATGCGGTTCAACAGCGAGGCGGCGCAGGTCGACGGGCTGATCGTGGCCGGGGCGCGGCTGCACGGCGATCTGCTGGCGGCGCTGCGCTAGATCAGCCGCGACCCTGCGACCTGCAGCAGGCCCAGCCTGCGCAGGCTGTCCACCGGGTAACCGTCGCTGCCCATCAGATCCAGGCTGAAATCCGGCTCCAGCCTGCGCAGGGCCAGCAGGGCGTGGACGGTGCCTTCCTCGTCGCGCTGCGCGTATCGCAGGGCGGCCAGAAACCGCAGCGCGGGTCGGTTGTCGGGGGCAAAGCGGTGCACGGCCTCCAGGTGGCGGGTGGCGGCGGACAGATCGCCCGCGCGCATCATCGCGACCCCGATTCCCAAGTGCCAATTGGCGGGGTTCAGGCTGGACAACGCCTGATCCAGCCCGGCCCGCGCCTGCGCCGCGGAATCGGCAAAGCGGTCCACGCCGGCCAGCGCGCGGGAATGCGCCAGCCGCGCCAAGGGGTTGCCCGCATCGGCCAGCACCGCCTGACGCGACAGGTCGAACGCGATCTGGTCACGGTCCAGATAGGCCTCGACCACCGATTGCACGGCCAGGGCTGTGGCATGAAAGGGGGCGGCCTGACGGGCGCGGGCGGCAAGCTCTGCCGCTTCGGCGATGGCTTGGCGCGGATCGGGGGTCAGGCGTTCAAAGGCGTGGGTCGTGCGGATCCAGGCGCGCAGCGACAGGGTCACCGCCGGGGTGATGCTGTCGCTCAACTGCGCCAGCACCTGATCGGCGCGTGCCAGCCGGGGCGCGGAAAAGCTGAACACGTCCGCGAACGAGATTCCCATCGCCGCCCCAAGCGCCCGCCCCTGGTCCAGCACCTGCAGCATCCCCAGGCAGCAGCGCGCGGCCAGATCCTCCAGCCGCCCGTCCAGACCGACCATCGGCGCGGTCAGACGCTGCGACCACATCACCCGGCCCGACGGTTCGTGGATCAGCCGCACCACCAGGCTGAAGACGCCACCCTGCACCCCCGCCATCGACGACACCCGCACATAGGCCCCCCGCGGCGCGCGCCCGGGGCCAGAACGGCAATGGGCAGCAGGTCGGCGGCCCGGCCCGCGGCTTCGGACAGGATCATCGTGGCCAGCACCATCGCGTCTTGCCCGATGGCCATCGGATCGGCCAGCAGCAGGTCGGGCAGTGCATCCGCCGTGACGACCTGGACCGGGCGGTTCGCTGCGGTCTGGCGCGCGTCACGCAGCCAGTCCTCGAATTCGGGGTCGGGGATGTCCAGGTCGGCCGCGAATTCGGGCACCTGGCCGTCGGGGCCGGGGCGGGCGGCCAGATCGACCTGCACCCGGTCGGGGTCCAGCCCGACCCAGCCCGGCCCGGTGACCAGCGCGTCGCGGGCGGGGCCCAGCCCTTGGCGGATCTCTCTCAGCAGCTGGCGCAGGCTGGCATTGCCGTGATCGGGGTCGCGGTCGCTGAACAGCAGGTCCTGCAGCCGCGCCCGCGTGACGCGCAGGCCCCGTGCCGTGCCCAGGACCGCCAGCGCGCCCCGTGCCCGCATGCCCCGCGGGGTCAACCGCTGGTCGGCCGGACCGGTGATCTCGACCGGACCGATCAGGTGCAGGGTCAGTCGGTTCATGGCGGTGTCTCTTGGAAGAATGCGGAAAGGTTATCCGTTCACGGCTTCGTGTGATAGGTTAATCGAGTCGCCCGTTCCCGTTTTCCGTGGTGCCCCATGTCGCTGTTTCACGCCAAGCATGCCAAGCATGCGAAATCCGATGACACTCCGGATGGTCAGGGGGCGCTCTTGTCCCTTGCGCTGATGCGCAGCCGTGATGCGATCGCGGGGACCGAGGACGTGCGGGGCAGGGACGGTGTCCCCGCCGCCCTGTCGCCGGGCGCGCGTCTGGCGCGGCTGGACCCGGACCACCGGGCGGCGATCCTGCTGGCCGAACTGTCCGAGGATCTGCCGCTGTCGGCCGATGACGGTCCGTCCGGCGCGCCATCCGCAAGCCTGCTGTGCCGTCAACCGGACGGGACCTGTGCGCCGCTGATCAGGATCGACCGACCCGATCTGGAACAGTTGCGCGACGCCACCGCCATGGTCGGCCATTACGCCGAACTGCGCCCCGACCGCGCCCCCGAGATCGAGGTTCAGACCCACAGCCTGATGCCCTTTTTCGCTGCAATCCGCCCGTTGGAGCCGTCACGAAACCCCGCCACGGTGGAGATGCTGTCCCGCGCGCTGGAGCTGACAACCGCCGCCGTCATGCGTCTCAAGCTGGCGCTGGCCTGTCCGCGACCCAACCAGTTCAGCGACATGATCCAGCCGATGATCGCCTGTCCCAGCCATCCCACCCTGCCCAGTGGCCATGCGACCCAGGCCTTTTGCCTGGCCATGCTGCTAACCCGGCTGGACGACCCCCACGCGCCATTGAAGGCCGATGACCCGCTGTTCCGACTGGCCTGTCGTATCGCGGTGAACCGGACGGTGGCCGGGGTGCATTTCCCGGCCGACAGCGCCGCGGGGGCGGTGCTGGGGATGCAGCTGGCGCAGTACATGATGGCCCGTGCCGATCCAGCCGCGACGGTCCACGCGGCCCGGTTCGACGGGCATCGGTATCACGACAGCGGGGCCGCGCGCGATTTCCACTATGGCGTGCTGGCCGAGATGCTGGACGGTGCAGACCCCGCGACCACGCTGACCGGGGACACGCTGGCCGCGCGCCCCGCGCCGCTGTGGACGACGCTGGTTGCGCGCGCCCGCGACGAACGGTCGGACCGGTGGAGCTGACGGCCGCATGGACCGCCCCACGTCCCGCCCCGGCGGGGTTGTCGCCCGCGCTGGTAGAGTGGTGCCGGCGTCACCGGGTCACCCCGCCGGCAACCGCGCCCGATGTGCCGGCCCTGATGGCGCAGGCCTTCGGGCGGATGGACCGGGGCTGGTTCCTGCCGACGGCGGTCCTGCCCCCGGACGCGGTGAACGACGACACCGCGCCCGCCGGTGTCGGGCCGCTGATGGCGGCGGATGCGCTACCCGACCCGGCGCGGGGCTGCATCATCGCCGTCATCGACGACGCCATACCATTCGCGCATCAGCATCTGCGCCTGCCGGGGGCGCTGTCGCGGGTCGCGTCGCTGTGGGTCCAGGACGCCCGCGTCGACCCGGACGGACCCGGCCGCGACCTGCCTTGGGGAATCGAGCTGCGGGGCGACAGGATCGGAGGCTGGCTTGCGGGGCTGGAATCTGGCGCGATTGCGACCGAGGATACGGTCTATCGCCGGGCAGGGGTGGTGGCGATGGACCGCCGCACGACGCACAGCGCCGCCTTTGCCGCGGGCCACGGTGCGGCGGTGGCGCTGCTGGCGGCGGGCTTTGCGCCGAATGACCCGTGCGCACGCGACCATCCGGTGATCGGGGTGAACCTGGCGCCGGGGGTGATCGCGGACACGTCGGCCACGCTGGCCCAGGACCCGCTGCTGGCCGCCATCGTCTTTGTCATCACCCGCGCCCGGATGCTGTGCCGCCAGGTCGAGGGCGCGCGCGGCCTGCCCGCCGACAGCGTGCGCCTGCCCGTGGTGCTGAGCCTCAGCCTGGGGCTGACGGCGGGACCGCGCGACGGCACCGGCCTGCTGGAACGGTTTTTGGACGCGCTGGCGACGCATGGGTCGACCGGGCTGGGGCCGGTGCATGCGGTGCTGCCCACCGGCAATCACCGCATGGCCCGCCTGCGCGCGACCCTGCGCCCCCAAGGCACGATCGGCTGGCAGCTGCCGCCCGACGACGCCACCCAGACCCCTCTGGAGATCTGGGGACCAATCCGGCCCACGCGCCCGGACTGGCCGATGCGGGTCGGCCTGACGCCGCCCGGCGGGGCCGAGGCCCGGACCGGCTTTGCCGCCCCCGACCAGTCCAGCGTGCTGCGCGACGCGCGCGGGCGCGATCTGGCGCGGGCGTCTATCGGGTGATGCCGCATCCTGACGGCTGGCGCGAATGCATGACGCTGATCGTGGCCCCGACCTGCCCCGCGACCGTGGGCGACAGCTGGGCGCCGCCCGGCCGGTGGCACCTGGCGCTGGTGCAGGGGGACGGCGATCACGCGGTGTCGGTCCAGCGCGACGACGTGCTGCGCGGTTTCCCGCGAGAGGCGCGGCAAAGCTGGCTGCGCCAGCCCGCCTATGCCGACCTGGACGACCGGGGGTTTCCCGTGCTGCTGGACCCGCCGGATGACGGACCCGCCCGGGTGCAGCGGGCGGACACGGTGAATGCCTATGCGACCGGACGGTATGGCCTGCGGGTGGGCGCGGTGGACCGGCGCGGGCAGGGGCTGGCCTATGCCTCGTTGATCGGGGCGGCGCGGGGCGGGGATCTGCTGGCTTTCGTGGACCGGTCGCAGGCCATGCCCGGCATGATCGTGCGCGGCCGCACCAGCGGCAGTTTCGGCCTGATGAGCGGCAGCTCGATGGCGGCACCACAGGCGACGCGATGGCTGGCCGCGCAGCTTGCCGATGGCAAGCGCCCCACGGACCGCGCGGCAATCCACAGGCTGGCGGGCGGGTCGGCGGATGGCCCGTCGCCCGTCCTTTCGACCCGGTTTCGACACGAATGATCCTTTCACGCCGATTTCACGGCGGCATGCGAATCACGATGCACAGGACGAACGGATCGTCCGCACGGGGGATAGGCCATGAAGGACAAGGATACCGCGGAATTCCAGGACATGTTGGCCGCCCTGCGGATGCTGGGCGCGGACCCGGTGCCCGGCGCATCGGTCGGGCGGGCGATGGCGCGGATGCAGACCACCGGCACCGCAGACAGGCCCAGCTGGGCCGCCCTGCACCGGCTGGAGCGCGAGAACGAGCTGCTGATCGACCATGCCGAGATGCTGGCCTGCGCGCTTGGCGCCTGTCCGAACTGCTGGGGTACCCTTGAGGATTGCGAGGAATGCGGCGGCGTCGGTCGGCCCGGCGCGTTCAATCCGGACCGGACCTGCTTTGACCATTTCGTGCTGCCGGTCATCATCCGGGTGCTGGGTCACGGTCCCACCGAAACACCCGGCGCCTGACGCGCGCCGGTTCCGATACCCGCAGGGCCGTCTGTCGTGAGCGGTGTGGTGTTATTCGTACCCGTCCTGCGGGTGGATCGGCGGAAGGCTGTCTGGGGCAGCCTTCCGCCGATCTGTTCAGAACAGCGGCGGCAGATCGAACGGATCGGACGCGGCGGGGCGCGTGGTGGCGATGGTCGCCCCCGGTCCCGACAGCGTCGCGATCTGCTGCGCCAGGGTCGAGATCGCCTGGCTGGCAGCCGCCGCCGTGGCGGCCGGTCCGGGTGCCGTCATCGGCACGCGGATGTCAAAGCTGCGCGCATGGTTCGTGCCGCCCCCCGACAGCCCGTCATCGGACACGAAATACCGCCCCGACAGGCGATAGCTGTTGTCGGCCTGGGCCAGGGCGCGTTCGACGCGCACCTCCAGGATGCGGGCGGGGGGCTGGGCCAAGGGCCAGGGTTCGCTGATGACGGTGGCGCCCGACACGTCGCTGATCGCGCGGGCCAGCGTCGTGGTGAACGACCGCGCCGGATCGTCCGCCCACAGGTTGTCCGAATTCGACCGGACGGCCCCGTCGACGGTCTGGAACGCGACCTCCTGGTCGGCGGCGTATTCGGGCAGGGACACGTCCTTGAGTTCCGCGGTGCCAAGGCGGTTCGGAACCTGGACCCCCGCCACCGGCGGGTCGATCAGGAAACGCCCGGTCTTTTCCGAATTGGAACAGGCGCCCAGCAGGGTGACCCCGATCAGGGCGGCGATGGGCAGGGCGGGCAGGCGCAGGGTGCGGTGGGGCAGCATCATGTCTATCGTCCCAGAATGAAGGCGCGGGGGTTGCGTTCGATCAGCCGGGCGACCGAGCCGATGGAGGAGGTGGCACGCCGCAATTCGCGCAGCGCCCCGATCAGTTCGTTGTTGAAGGCCGACCGGTCGCCATAGCTGGCAAACAGCGTGTCGGCCCGCGCCGCGGTGACCTGCAGGCGCTGCAGCAGTTCGGGCAGCTGCTGGACCGATGCCGCGATCTGGTCGGCCGCCTGGCTGGCGCTGTCCAGCGCGTTGTTCAGGCTGCCCACGGCATTGCCGTCGCGCAGGTCGTCCAGCAGGCCCGTGGCCGATTCCAGCACGTTGGATAGGTTGCGCGGCAGCTGTTCGGCATCTTCGCTTCCCAGCATGGCGCGCAGATCGGCCAGGATTCCCTCGGCCTGCAGGCTGATCTCGGCAAAGCCGAATTCCTCGACCGCGGCGGCCGCGGTGTCGATCTGTTCGACCATCTCGGGGACGCCCACCGCGGCCTCGGACACGGCGGTGAAGGCGGCGGATGCCTCGTCCAGCATCCGGGCCAGGGTCTGGCCGCTTTCGGCCTGACGCAGATCGCCGGTGATGGTGCTGATATCGGCCAGCGCGACGCTGCCCCCTTCGATCGCCTCGCGCAGGGCGCCGGGGATCGCGCGGGTGTCCTGCGACGTCGCCAGCGCGGTGATCCCGTCCAGCGTGTCGCGGGCCGAGGTCAGCAGTTCCTCGATGGGCAGGTTGACGATGCGGTTGACCAGGCCCTGGGCGCTGGCGGTGAAATCGTCCAGATCGCCCGGCACCGACGGAATCAGCGGGTTCGGGTCGGCATCCATGTCGATCGTCGCGGGGTCCGCATCGGGCACATCCACCAGCTCGACCATCAGGGTGGTGCCCAGGAATCCGGCGCTGGCCACGCGGGCGCGCAGCCCGTCGCCGACCTCTTCGGTCAGCAGGGCCAGCGCGTCTTCGGCGGTGGATCCGTCCGGCAGGCCCATCCGGCGCGGAGAGATCAGCATGGTCACCAGCTGGCGCGGCACGGTGTTGCCCTGCCCGTCGTCGGTCAGGCTGACGGCCAGTTCGGTCACGCGGCCGACGCGCAGGCCCTGGAACTGGACATCGGCGCCGGTGGACAGCCCTTCCAGGCTGTCGTCGATCAGGATGCCCACGCGCAGCAGGCGGGTGTCGTCATCCTCGAACCGGGCGGTGCGGGCGGTGCCCTCGTCCGGCTGGACGGCGAATTCCTGGCCGGGTTCGATGGGCGTGCCGCCACTGACGAACGTCTCGAACGCGACGCCGCCCTGCAGCAGCGACGACAGAGAGTTCACGTTCAGCGCCACGCCCTGCGTCCCAAGCGAGACCGAAAAGCCCGACGTGTCCCAGAACACCGTCGAACTGGTCAGCCGCGCGTCATGGGGCGATTCCACAAAGGCGTCGACGACGACGCGGTCGCTGCCCTGGTCCAGACGGATGTTTTCCAACCGCCCAACCTGGACGCCGCGGAACAGGACCGGGGCGCCCTCGGACAGGCCGTCCGCAGTCTCCATCGACAGGGTGACCCAAGTGCCCGGCTGGTCGTTGCGGATCAGCGGCGGGCGGTCCAGCCCGGTAAAGCGCAGGCCCGGATCGGAAACGTCCGAGTCCCAGTACCCTTCGATGAACGCGCCGCTGAGGACGGTGTCCAGGCGCGTGACCCCCTGGGCGCTGACCTGGGGACGCACGATCCAGAAGGACGCGTCGGTGTCGATGTACTGCGACACGTCGGTGTCCACCCGGACCGACACGACGACACGCGACAGGTCGTCGGTGAATTTCACCCCCTCGACCCGGCCCACGGTGATCTCGCGAAAGCGCAGGGTGGTTTCGCCCGGCGTGATGCCGGTGGCGTCCGCGAATTCGATCTCGATCACGCTGCCCCGGTCGCGGAACGCGTTCCAGGCGATGCCAAGCGTCACGATCAATGCCACGATGGGCACGATCCAGATGACGTTGATACCGGCCTGGGCCGCGCGGGCGGCCGTCTTGCGCACCGGGCTGGCCGGCGTCAGGGGCGGGGGTGTGTCCGTCATGGGGTCGTGATCCTTGGGCGTTCGTACGGGAAATGCAGGCGGTCAGGGTTCGCGGCGGGTGCGCAGGGGCAGGCCGCGCCAGATCAATCGTGCGTCAAAGCTTTGCGCAGAAAGCATCGTGAAGGCAACCGACAGGGCAAAGGACACCGCCGCCGGGCCCGGCTTGATCGAGGCGACGAACCCCAGCTGCACCAGCGCCGACAGGATCGCCACGACGAACACGTCGATCATCGACCAACGGCCGATGAATTCGACCACCTCATAGACCTTCAGACGCGAATGGGCCTGATCCGCGCTGGCGGGACGGCCCGCGACGACCGCCAGCCAGGCGATGGCCATGAACTTGCCCACCGGCACGATGACCGAGGCCACGAAGACGATCAGGGCGATGTCGTAACTGCCGTAATGCATCAGCTCGACCACGCCGCCCAGGATGGTCGCCTCGGAATTTCCGGCCAGGCCCGCGAAGGTCTGGGTGCTCATCATCGGGAAGACGTTGGCGGGGATATAGGCGATCAGCCCGGCCAGCCACCATGCCCAGACCCGTTGCAGACCGCGGCGGTCGGGCGCGACCAGATGCGCGCCGCAGCGGTGGCAGCGCGCCTGATCCTGTGGCCAGACCCGGCCGCAGCGATGGCACCCGGCCAGCCCGGCGCGGTGCGCGGTCAGGACGGGGGCCGCGGGTGGTCCTGCAGGCGCGCTCATGCGTCGCCGGGGGTGGTGAGGGGGTCGCGGGGGCCGGGATAGTCGGTCTTCATTCCCGCATCCTCGATCGCAGTCCCAGATCGAGGTCTCGGCACA
>NZ_BBPH01000187.1 GCF_000787695.1 Paracoccus sp. PAMC 22219
CCGGTTAGCAGGCTTGCCCGCCCCCGGCAAGGCGCGCGCACAAGGCGGAACCCCCGGCCGCATCGGCGCCTTGTCCCGGTGCACCCTGCAGGAGACCCCATGACGCCAGCTTTCCCCGGCCCCGCGCCCGCCCCGCCGACGCCCCGGCGATCCCTGACCACCGGCACCATCGTGGCCACGCTGGCGCTGGCCGTCCTGCTGGCGGCGGCATGGGTCTGGTCGAACCTGCTGCTGATGTCCTTTGGGGCGATCCTGATCGCCATCGCCCTGCGCGCGGCGCGCGGGGGCTGAACCGCCTTATGGGCCTGAACGTCAAGCTGGGGGTGCTGGTCGTCCTGCTGGGCGTGGTGGGGGTGCTGGCGCTGCTGGTGCGGCTGGCCGGGCCGTCCGTCGGCGACCAGCTTCGCCAGCTGGCCGACGCGTTGCCCGGATCCTGGCAGGCCGTGCAGGACTGGGCGGCCTCGCTGCCCGGCGCGGACACGCTGATCCAGCGCGGAGAGGAGGCCGCCGGAGAGGACAACGCCCTGCAGCTGGCGCAGCGCCTGCCGGACGTGTTCGGCATGGTGATGGGCGGCCTGAATTCCGTGCTGGGCAGCCTGTCCTCGGCCTTCCTGCTGCTGATCCTGTCGCTTTACGTGGCGATGGAGGCGGACCTGTACCGCGCCGGCGCCCTCCGCCTGGTCCCCCTGCCCCGCCGCGCGCGTGCCGCCCAGATCCTGGACGAGCTGGCCGAACAGCTGGGCCGCTGGATGGCGGGCCAGGCGCTGGACATGGCCATCGTCGCGGTGCTGGCCGGGGTCGGGCTGTACCTGCTGGACGTGCCGCTGGCCTTCATCCTGGCGGTGATCGCCGGGCTGACCAACATCGTCCCGATTATCGGGCCGTTCTTTTCGGGCGCGATCGCCGTGGTCGTCGCCGCCCCGCAGGGTCTGGACACGGCCGTCTATGTCGCGCTGCTGTTCACCGTCATCCAGGTCTTCGAGGGCGAGGTGCTGATGCCGATGATCCAGAAATACGCGGTCCAGTTGCCCCCGGCCCTGACCGTTCTGGCCATCGTCGCGGTCGGCGCGCTGTTCGGGCTGGTCGCCGTGATCCTGGCCACGCCGCTGCTGATCGTCGTCATGCACCTGGTCCGCCGCATCTATGTCGAGGACGTGCTGGGCGACCGCATGGACTGACCCCCTGCCCCATCGCGCGGCAGTGTCTGCAACTTTTGCGTGCGGAAATGCACGGCCGGTCGTGATTTCGACACATGATCGGCCTATGCTGCCGGTGACATTGATCGGGGGTCGGGCGATGCAACCGTTCTGCAAGGGCCGCTATCGTGCCCGCCTGGCCGAAACGCCGGGCGATCTGCGCGAATCACAGCGGCTGCGCTGGCTGGCCTTCGTGGCGCGCACGGGCGAGCCCGACGACGGGCAATCACTGGACGCCGACCTCCTGGACGACGATTGCAGCCACATGCTGATCCACGACGCACAGGACGACCGGCTGGTCTGCAGCTTTCGGTTCCTGCCGCTGGCCGACGGAACGCAGATCGCCCGCAGCTATTCCGCACAGTTCTATGACCTGGCTGCCCTTGGCCGATTCGACGGCCCCATGGTCGAGATGGGGCGGTTCTGCCTGCATCCCGACTGCCGCGACCCGGACGTGATCCGCCTGGCTTGGGGCGCGCTGACCCGCTTCATCGAGGAGACCGGGGTCGAGATGCTGTTCGGCTGTTCCAGCTTCGCCGGCCTTGACCCCGACACCCATGCCGAGGCGTTCGCCATGCTCAAGGATCGGCACCTGGCGCCGCGCCGCTGGTGGCCGCGCGTCAAGGCACCGACGGTGTTCCGCTTTGCCCGCGCCCTGCGCCAGCGCCAGCCTGATCCGCGCCGCGCGGCAGAGGCGATGCCGCCCCTGCTGCGCAGCTATCTGGCGATGGGGGGCTGGGTCAGCGACCATGCGGTGGTCGATCCGGCACTGATGACCATGCATGTCTTTACCGGGGTCGAGATCCGCGCCATTCCCCCCGCCCGCCGCCGCCTGCTGCACGCGCTGGCCCAGCATCCCGCCTGACTTTCGCCCCGAAAACGGGCATACTGCCCAAACGGCGGGCAAGGTGCGTGAATCTGCCCTTGGCGGCGGCAGGATGGCCGGGGGCGGCGATTGACCTTGCCCGATGCCGGGCGCCCCTTGCCCCCATGTTCGACACCGGTGCCCCATCCATCCGCATGCAGCGCAGCCAAGGGGCGGCGCAGGTGGTCATGGGACCGCGCGGCCTGATCGACCTCGCGCAGCGCGGCTCGGCCAAGGCGATGCTGCCCCGCATGACCGCGGGCCTGCCCGAGATCGTGTTCCTGAACACCGCCGGGGGGTTGGCATCGGGCGATGGGCTGTCCTTTGCGGTGGACCTTCGGGCGGGCACGCGGGCCGTGGCCACCACCCAGACCGCCGAACGCGCCTATCGCGCGACCGGCGCGCCCGCGCGGGCGACGGTCGCGATGAGCGTGGGTGCGGGCGGATGGCTGGACTGGCTGCCGCAGGAGACGATCCTCTATGACAACGCCCGATTGGACCGCGATACCACGGTGGACCTGGCCCCCGGCGCGGGTTGCCTGCTGCTGGAGATGCTGGTCCTGGGTCGCTTGGCGATGGGCGAACGCCCGACCCGCCTGCACCTGCGCGACCGCCGGGTGGTGCGTCGGGACGGCCGCGTGATCCATCACGACGCGCTGGCGCTGGACGATGACGCGCTGGCCCGGCTGGCGGGCCCGGCCATGACCGGCGGCGCCCCGCGCTGGCCACGCTGGCGATGGTCGCGGATGACGCGCCCGACCGGCTGGCCGCCGCCCGCGCCGTTCTGGACGAGCCCGGCGTGACCGCCGCCGCCAGCGCACCGCCCGGTCGCCTGGTGATCCGCCTGCTGGCTGCCGATGGCTGGCCCCTGCGGCGGCAGATCAACCGATTGCTGCGCGTCCTGCGCCCCGATCCCCTTCCCCGCACCTGGCAGGTCTGACGATGAACCTTTCCCCCCGCGAACGCGAGAAACTGCTGGTATCCGTGGCCGCCATGGTCGCCCGAGGCCGCCTGTCGCGCGGCGTCAAGCTGAACCACCCCGAGGCGATCGCCCTGATCACCGATTACGTGGTCGAGGGCGCGCGCGACGGGCGCTCCGTCGCCGACCTGATGCAGGCGGGCGCGCATGTGATCACCGCCGGTCAGTGCATGCCCGGCATCCCCGCCATGATCGAATCCGTCCAGGTCGAGGCGACCTTTCCCGACGGGACCAAGCTGGTCACCGTCCACCACCCCATCCGCGAGGCCGCAGAATGAACGCCCTGATGAAACGCCTGACGCTTGCCGCCATCCTGCTGCCCTCGGCCGCGCTGGCCCATCCCGGTCATGTCCATGATGAGGGGCAATTCGTCCACGGTCTGGCCCATCCGGTGGGGGGTGCCGATCACCTGCTGGCGATGGTCGCGCTTGGCCTTCTGGCCGCGCAGCTGGGCGGGCGCGCGGTCTGGGCGCTGCCGGTGACCTTCGTGGGCGCGATGCTGGCGGGCGGCGCGATGGGCGCGGGCGGCATGGGCTTTCCGGCGGTCGAGCCGATGATCCTGGCCTCGGTCGTGATCCTGGGCGTGCTGGTCGCGATGGCCGCGCGCCTGCCCATGGCGGCGCTGGTGCCGATGGTCGCGGTCTTTGGCGCGGCGCATGGCTGGGCGCATGGGGCCGAGGGTCCGGCGACCGGACTGGCCCTCTATGCGGCGGGCTTTGCGCTGGCGACCATGGCGCTGCATCTGGGCGGCATCGCCTTTGGACGCCTGCTGTCGCGGGGGCTGGAGCTGCGCGTCCTGGGCGGCGGCACCGCGCTGGCGGGCCTGGCGCTGACGGTGGCGTGACATGATCCCCGGTGAAATTCTACCCGCCGATGGCACCATCGCCCTGAACGACGGGCGCGCGACGATCACGCTGATGATCGCCAATACCGGCGACCGACCGATCCAGGTCGGCAGCCACTACCATTTCGCCGAAACCAACGCCGCGCTGGATTTTGACCGCACCGCCGCGCGCGGCATGCGGCTGGCCATTCCCGCAGGCACCGCCGTGCGGTTCGAGCCGGGCCAGTCGCGCCAGGTGAGGCTGGTCGGTTACGCGGGCGAACGCATCGTCCACGGCTTTCGCGGCCAGATCGGGGGTGCGCTGTGACGACACTGTCCCGCGCCGATTACGCGGCGCTTTACGGTCCCACGAAAGGCGACCGCATCCGCCTGGCCGACACCAAGATCATCATCGAGGTCGAACACGACCTGACCATCCCCGGAGAGGAGGTCAAGTTCGGCGGCGGCAAGGTCGTCCGCGACGGCATGGGCCAGTCGCAGGTCACGCGCGCGGGCGGCGCGATGGACACGGTCATCACCGGCGTCGTGGTCTTTGACCACCAGGGCATCGTCAAGGCCGATGTGGGCATCCGCGACGGGCGCATCGCGGGCATCGGCAAGGCGGGCAACCCCGACACCCAGCCCGGCGTGACCCTGATCATCGGCCCCGGCACCGAGATCATCGCGGGCGAAGGCCGCATCCTGACGCCCGGCGGGTTCGACTGCCACATCCACTACATCTGCCCGCAGCAGGTGGACCATGCGCTGCATTCCGGCGTGACGACCCTGTTGGGCGGCGGCACCGGCCCCGCGCATGGCACGCTGGCCACGACCTGCACGCCGGGGCCCTGGCACATCGCCCGCATGCTGGAGGCCTGCGCCGATCTGCCGGTCAATATCGGCATCGCGGGCAAGGGGAATGCCAGCATCAAGGCGCCGCTGGAGGAGCAGATCCGCGCGGGCGCCTGCGCGCTGAAGCTGCACGAGGACTGGGGCACCACGCCCAAGGCCATCGACACCTGCCTGTCGGTTGCAGACGCCATGGACGTGCAAGTGATGATCCACACCGACACGCTGAACGAATCGGGCTTCGTCGAGGACACGATGGCCGCGATCGCAGGCCGCACCATCCACGCCTATCACACCGAAGGCGCGGGCGGCGGGCATGCGCCCGACATCATCCGCATGGTCGGCATGGCGAACGTGCTGCCCTCGTCCACGAACCCCACGCGCCCCTATACCGCCAACACGGTCGAAGAGCATCTGGACATGCTGATGGTGTGCCACCACCTGGACCGCCGCGTGCCCGAAGACGTGGCCTTTGCCGAATCCCGCATCCGCAAGGAGACCATCGCGGCCGAGGACATCCTGCACGATCTGGGCGCGTTCAGCGTGATCTCGTCCGACAGTCAGGCGATGGGGCGGATCGGAGAGGTGATCATCCGCACCTGGCAGACCGCGTCCAAGATGCGCCAGCAGCGCGGCCGTCTGCCCGACGAACAGGGCCAGAACGACAACATCCGCGCCCGGCGATACATCGCGAAATACACGATCAACCCGGCCATCGCGCATGGGGTCAGCGCACATATCGGGTCGATCACGCCGGGCAAGCGCGCCGATCTGGTCCTGTGGTCGCCCGCCTTCTTTGCGGCCAAGCCGGAAATGGTGCTGGTCGGTGGGCAGATCAGCGTGGCGCAGATGGGCGATCCGAACGGATCGATCCCGGTGCAGCCGATCTTTTCGCGGCCCATGTGGGGGCACAACCGCCGCGCCTCGGCGCTGTTTGTGTCCCGCGCGGGGCTGGAGGCCGGGGCCGCAAGCGGTCTGTCGAAAACCCTGATCGCGGTCGAACATACCCGCGACATCGGCAAGCGCGACATGGCGATGAACGACGCCATGCCCGCGATCGAGGTCGATCCCGAGACCTATGAGGTCCGCGCCGATGGACAATTGCTAACCTGCGAGCCCGCGACGGAACTGCCGCTGGCGCAACGCTATTTCCTCTTCTGAGAGGGAGGACCCACCATGATCGCCACCGCACATTCCATCATCCGCAACGCCCCGGCACCCTTCGACGCCGAGGTCAGCCTGGATTACGAAGGCCGCCTGCTGCGCCGCAAACGCCTGTCCTGCGAGGGGGGCGACTTTATGATCGACCTGCCCGAGGTCACCAGCCTGGACGACGGCGACGCGTTCGAGCTGTCGGACGGCCGCCAGATCGTCGTGCGCGCGGCGCCTGAACCGGTGCTGGTCATCCGCGGCAACCTGCCCCGGCTGGCTTGGCACATAGGCAACCGCCACACCCCCTGCCGGATCGAGGCCGACCGCCTGATCATCCGCCAGGATCACGTGCTGGAGGCGATGCTGAAACAGCTGGGCGCGGACCTGTGCCGCAAGGACATGCCCTTCCGCCCCGAAGGCGGCGCCTATGGCCATGGCCGCACCTTCGGCCATGACCACGGCCCCGCCACGCATCATCCCCATGGTGCGGGCGAACACAGCCATTCCCATGCGGAAAGCCACAGTCACAGCCACAGCCACAGCCATTCCCATGCGGAAAGCCACAGCCATGCGCATGCGGGACACCACAGCCACACGCATGACCACGCCTGAGGCTGCCCGCCTGCACCTGTCGCAACTGCTGTCGCCCGCCTTTCCGGTGGGCGGCTTTGCATGGTCACAGGGGCTGGAATACGCGATGGACGGGGCTTGGGTGACGCGCGCGACGCTGCCGCAATGGCTGGCCGACTGGCTGGATCACGGCGCGGGCTGGTCCGATGCCGTGCTGCTGTCGCTGGCCCTCAGGCCCGGTGCCGATCACGCGGAACTGGACGATCTGGCCCGCGCTGCCTGCATGAGCAGCCAGCGGTTGCTGGAGACCACCGAACAGGGCGCAGCCTTCGCCGCCAACTTGGCCGCGCTGACGGGCCGACCGCAGGCCCCCGTGGCCCTGCCGGTCGCCATGGGCCGTGCCTGCGCCGGCCTGCCGCTGCCTGCGGCAGAGATCATCGCGGCCTTTCTGCAAGCGCAGGCCGCGGCGCTGATCAGCGCGGCGGTGCGGTTCCTACCCTTGGGTCCCATCCAAGGACAGCAGATGCTGGCCGCCCTACAGCCGCGCATCCTGGACCGCGCCGCCCGCGCGACCACGGCCACGCCGGACGACCTGACCAGTGCCACCTGGGGCGCCGATATCGCCGCGATGGCCCATGAAACCATGACCACAAGGATCTTCCGCTCATGAGCCATAATGGCCCCCTCCGCGTCGGCATCGGCGGTCCCGTCGGCGCCGGCAAGACGACGCTGACCGAACAGATCGCCCGTGCGCTGGCCCCCCGCCTGTCGATGGCGGTGATCACCAACGACATCTATACCCGGGAGGATGCCGAGGCGCTGATGCGTGCCCAGGTCCTGCCCGTGGAACGGATTCGCGGCGTGGAAACCGGCGGCTGCCCCCATACGGCCATCCGCGAGGATGCCAGCATCAACCTGGCCGCCATCGCCGACCTGAACGCGGCCTTTCCGGACCTGGAGCTGATCCTGATCGAATCGGGCGGCGACAACCTGGCCGCGACGTTCAGCCCTGAACTGGCCGACCTGACGATCTATGTGATCGACACGGCGGCGGGACAGGACATTCCGCGCAAGCGGGGGCCGGGTCTGGCGCGGTCCGACCTGCTGGTGGTGAACAAGACCGACCTTGCGCCGCATGTCGGCGTCGATGCGGTTCTGCTGGAAAAGGATGCACATGAGGCGCGGGGGACGCGCCCGGTGGTCATGGCCCAGCTGCGCCACGGCCACGGCGTGCAGGCCATCGTCGATTTCCTGGTCGAACAGGGCGGCCTGACGCCCCGTGCAGCGTAACTATGCCCGGCGGGCGGGCATTTGCCCCGCCTGCTGCCCGGACCCGCGCCACTGCCTGCGCGGGGCGCGCGTAAACTGCTGAAATCCTGTCCAACTGCCCGATTTTCCCCTCTTTCTGCACATGCGAAGGCTGCGTGCCTTCCCAAGGACAACAGGGACACCGGCCAACGTGCCGGGGGGAAAAGGGTAACGATGACCAAGTTGACCAAGATGCTGATGCTGACCAGCGCCCTGACGCTGGCCCACACCGCCCATGCCCAGGCCCAGACACCGGACGGCGAGCCGATCAAGATCGGCGTGCTGCATTCGCTGTCGGGCACGATGGCGATTTCGGAAACCACGCTGAAGGACACCGTCCTGATGCTGGTCGAACAGCAGAATGCCAAGGGCGGCGTGCTGGGCCGCCCGCTGGAGGCGGTCGTGGTCGATCCGGCCTCCGACTGGCCGCTGTTTGCCGAAAAGGCGCGCGAGCTGCTGACCGTGTCCGAGGTCGATGCGATCTTCGGCTGCTGGACCAGCGTCAGCCGCAAGTCGGTCCTGCCGGTGATCGAGGAGCTGAACGGCCTGCTGTTCTATCCCGTCCAGTACGAGGGCGAGGAATCGTCCAAGAACGTCATCTATACCGGTGCCGCCCCGAACCAGCAGGCGATCCCCGCCGTCGACTACATGCGCGACGAGCTGGGCGTGGAAAGCTGGGCGCTGCTGGGCACCGACTATGTCTATCCGCGCACCACGAACAACATCCTGGACGCCTATCTGAAGGATAACGGCACCGCGCCCGAGGACATCTTCGTCAACTATACCCCGTTCGGGCATTCCGACTGGTCCAAGATCGTGGCCGATGTCGTGGCGCTTGGCGCGGGCGGCAAGAAGGTCGGCGTCGTGTCGACCATCAACGGCGACGCGAACGTGGGCTTTTACAAGGAGCTGGCGGCGGCGGGCGTGTCGGCGGACGACATCCCGGTCATGGCGTTTTCCGTGGGCGAGGAGGAGCTGTCGGGTCTGGATACCGCCAACCTGGTCGGCCATCTGGCGGCCTGGAATTACTTCCAGACGGCGGAATCGGACGTGAACACCGCCTTCATCGAGGAATGGAAGGCCTTCACCGGCGACGAGAACCGCGTGACCAACGACCCGATGGAGGCCACCGTCATCGGCTTCAACGCATGGGTCGCGGCGGTCGAGGCCGCGGGCACCACCGATGTGGACCCGGTCCTTGATGCCATCGTGGGCGTCGAGGTTCCGAACCTGACCGGCGGCACCGCGACCGTCCTGCCCAACCACCACATCACCAAGCCCGTCCTGATCGGAGAGATCCGCGAGGACGGCCAGTTCGACATCGTCAGCCAGACCGAACCCGTGCCGGGCGACGCCTGGACCGATTTCCTGCCGGAATCGGCGGTGCTGGACGCCGACTGGCCGGGCAAGGAATGCGGCATGTTCAACACGGAAACGGACAGCTGCGTCCAGGTCCAGTCGAACTACTGACATGACGGTCGGGCGGCCCCGCGCCGCCCGGCCCTTCTTGCGAAGGAAGCCTCCGTGATCCGCCATCGTCTTCTTGCCTGCGCGCTTGCGCTGATCCTGCCTTGGTCGGCACAGGCCAATCCGGCCCTGCAGGCCGTCATCGACGCGAACCTGGACCAGATCGAACGCCCTTCGCGCCAGACGGTCGGACCTCTGGTCGATCAGATCGCCGCAACCGGTCCCGAAGGGCTGGCGATGCTGCAGGCCTGGGCCGACCGCAGCCTGGGACTGACGGAGACGGGCCAGGTTCTGATCATGGACGACGACGCGGCCACCGACGCGGTGACGGGCGATGCGGTCGCGGGGGCCGATCCGCGGATGCTGCGCCCCAATTCCGGCGTGCGCGGCGTGATCGAGGCGGCGCTGGCCGCAGGCGCGCTGACCGACCCCGACCCCGCCCGGCGCGCCGCCGCCCTGCAGTCGCTGGAACGCGGCGCCGCACCCGACCAGCTGCCCCTGCTGCGCGCGGCGCTGGACGATCCCGACCCGGTGCTGGCCGCGCGCAAGGCGCGGCTGGAACGCCTGCTGACCATCCAGCACGACCCGACAGCGCCGCCCGCGTGGCCGCCATCGAGGAACTTGCCGGCGACGTGGGCCTCGATTTCCGCGCCGCCCTGAACCCTGCTGCTGGTGACCCGCGCGGTCGTGCGCCCGACACCCCGCCGGGCGCCAACGTCGCCCGCGAACTGACCCCGGCGACGATGCCCTGCCGCGCGACGCGGCGCTGGCCCAGCTGGTCCAGCAGGACCTGTTGCAGCCGCCCTTGTCGGGCGCTGATCAGCGCGCGGCGCTGGCGGCCAACATTACCGACGGGGCGGTGGCGGGCATCCCAGTGGCCGACCTGTCCGACCAAGCGGCCCGCGACCGCGCCTATCAGGCGCTGGAGGCCGCGGGCATCGTCCCCCCCGCCGCGACCGAGACCGAGATTCAGGCCGCCCTGGATGCCAGCCGTTTTTTCGAGGTCTATGCCGAACCTGATCCGGCCGTGACCGACGCGGCCAAGGCCGCCCAGATCCGCGCGCAGGTCCGCCTTGGCGCGATGACCGGGATCGATCTGGGACTGGACGCGCTGTCGCTGGCCTCGATCTATTTCCTGGCGGCGATCGGACTGGCCGTCACCTTTGGCGTCATGCGGGTCATCAACATGGCGCATGGCGAATTCATCATGATGGGCGCCTATACCGCCTATACGGTCCAGACGGTCATTGCTGATCGCACGCTGTCGCTGGTGGTGGCGCTGCCGCTGGCCTTCGCGGTGACCGCGCTGGCGGGGGTGGTGCTGTACCGCCTGGTCATCCGGCATCTGGCGAACCGCCCGCTGGAGACGCTGCTGGCGACGTTCGGCGTGTCCATCGCGCTGCAGCAGCTGGCCAAGAACATCTTTGGCACGCAGGCCCGGCCCCTGACCGCCCCCGCCTGGCTGGAAGGGTCGATCACCATCAACGATGTGATCGGCATCAGTTCGATCCGGGTTGCGATCTTTGTGCTGGCCCTGCTGTTCCTGGGGCTGTTCCTGTTCATCATGAAGCGCACCCGCTTGGGCCTTGAGGTCCGCGCGGTCACCCAGAACCCCGGCATGGCGGCCAGCATGGGCATCAACCCCGACCGCATCGCCATGATGACCTTTGGACTGGGGTCCGGCATCGCGGGCATCGCGGGGGTGGCCATCGGCCTGTTCGCGCAGGTCACGTCGGAAATCGGCCAGCAATACATCGTCCAAAGCTTCATGACCGTGGTCGTGGGCGGCGTGGGCAACATCTGGGGCACGCTGGCCGGCGCCGCGCTGATCGGCGGGCTGTCCAAGGTGATCGAGTTCATGAACCCCGCCAACACGCTGGCGGCACAGACCTTCATGATCCTGTTCATCATCATCTTCATCCAGTTCCGGCCGCGCGGGATCATCCCGCAGCGCGGTCGCGCGGCCGAGGCGTAAGACATGACTCGAACCCCCTTCATCCTGCGGAACCCCTCGGTCCTGGCGATGCTGGCCGTGCTGGCGGTGCTGACGCTGGCGGTCACGCTGACCAGCCAGGCCTATGGCACCGGCGCGCTGCCGACATCGACGGTCAAGATCCTGGGCATGACGCTGTGCCTGGCGCTGGCGGCGGTCGCGATGGACCTGGTCTGGGGATACCTGGGCATCCTGTCCCTGGGCCAGATGGCATTCTTTGCGCTTGGCGGCTACATGATCGGACAGTGGCTGATGTATGCGCGGACCGAGACCATCGTGGCCGCGCAGCTGGCGCAATCGCCCATCCCCGCCACGCCGCAGGAGGTCCAGGACGCGGTCACGAACCAGATCTTCGGCGTGGTCGGGTCGTCCGACCTGCCGATGGCGTGGTCCTTCGCGCATTCACTGCCGCTGCAACTGTTGCTGGTGGTGGCGGTGCCGGGCCTGCTGGCGCTGGTGTTCGGCTGGCTGGCGTTCCGCAGCCGGGTGAACGGGGTCTATCTGTCGATCCTGACGCAGGCCATGACGCTGGCGCTGGCGCTGTGGCTGTTTCAGAACGACAGCGGGTTCCGGGGCAACAACGGGCTGTCGGGGCTGCAGAACCTGCCGGGGATGGAAGGGGTCGATCAGGCCACGCTGTCGGTGTGGTTCCTGTGGGCATCGGCCGCGGCGCTGGCGCTGTTCTATGTGCTGGCCGCCTGGCTGGTCAGCGGCAAGTTCGGCAGCGTCACCCGCGCCATCCGCGACGACGAGACGCGCGTGCGGTTCCTGGGCTACCCGGTCGAGGGGTTCAAGCTGGTCGTCTTCACCTTGGCCGCGATGATCACCGCCATCGCGGGCGCGCTGTATTACCCCCAGGCCGGGATCATCAACCCGGCCGAGATGATGCCCATCGCCTCGATCTATCTGGCGGTCTGGGTGGCCATCGGCGGGCGGGGGCGGCTGTACGGCGCGGTCATCGGCGCGGTGGTCGTGTCGCTGCTGTCCAGCTGGTTCACGGGCGGGCGGGCGCGTCGATCCACCTGCCGGGATACGTGGTCAACTGGGTCGACTGGTGGCAGGTGCTGCTGGGCCTGTCCTTTGTTCTGGTCACGCTGTTCGCGCCCAAGGGGATCGCCGGGGTGTTCGACCTGATCGGCCGCAAGGGAGACCGGGCATGAGCGCGCTTCTGGAGGTCAGCGGGATCAGCAAGTCGTTCGACGGGTTCAAGGCAATCAACAACCTGTCCTTTTCCATCAACGCGGTCGAATTGCGCGCGGTGATCGGGCCGAACGGCGCGGGCAAGACCACATTCATGGACATCGTGACCGGCAAGACGCGCCCGGATTCGGGCGAGGTTCTGTGGGGCACCACGTCGAAATCGCTGCTGAAGCTGTCCGAGGCGCAGATCGCCCGCGAGGGGATCGGCCGCAAGTTCCAGCGCCCCACCGTGTTCGAGGATCAGTCGGTTGCCGACAACCTGATCATGGCGCTGAAGGCCGACCGCAGCCCCTTTGCCGTGCTGGGCTGGCGGCCCACGGCGGCATCGCAGGACCGCGTCATTGAGCTGGCGACCGAGGTCGGA
This sequence comes from Paracoccus sp. PAMC 22219, assembly GCF_000787695.1. Classification (GTDB taxonomy): domain Bacteria; phylum Pseudomonadota; class Alphaproteobacteria; order Rhodobacterales; family Rhodobacteraceae; genus Paracoccus. The sequence goes on from NZ_BBPH01000187.1 coordinate 12,767, forward strand.
CTGGCCGACCAGCTGCCCCGCCTGGCCGGAGAGCTGAGCCACGGCCAGAAGCAGTGGCTGGAGATCGGGATGCTGCTGGCCTCCGACCCGCGGCTGCTGCTGGTCGACGAACCCGCCGCCGGCATGACGCTTGCGGAACGTGAACAGACCACGACGCTGCTGTGCCGGCTGGCGGAAACGCGCGCGGTGGTGGTGGTGGAACACGACATGGATTTCGTGCGCCGCCTGAACTGCAAGGTGACCGTGCTGCATCAGGGGTCCGTGCTGGCCGAGGGGTCGTTGGACCATGTGACCCGCAATCCCGACGTCATCGACGTCTATCTGGGGCGATGAGATGATCGAGGCCAAAGACCTGACCCTGCATTACGGCGGCAGCCAGATCCTCCACGGGATCGACATCGCGGCGCGCCCCGGAGAGGTCACCTGCGTGATGGGCAACAATGGCGTGGGCAAGACCAGCCTGATGAACCTGCTGGCCGGCAGGCACCCCCGGTCGGGCGGCGAGATTTCGTTCGACGGCAAGGCGTTGGGGCGGCTGTCGGCGCAGAAGATGGCGCGGATGGGCGTGGGCTATGTGCCTCAGGGACGCGCGATCTTTCCGATGCTGACGGTGCGCGAGAACATGGAGACGGGATTCGCCTGCCTGCCCCGCGGCGAACGGCGCATTCCGGATGCGATCTTTGACAGCTTTCCGGTGCTGGCCGAGATGGGGCACCGGCGGGGCGGCGATCTGTCGGGCGGGCAGCAGCAGCAGCTGGCCATCGCGCGGGCGCTGATCACCAAGCCCCGCGTCCTGCTGCTGGACGAGCCGACCGAGGGGATCCAGCCCAACATCATCGCCCAGATCGGGCGGGTGATCGCCGCCTTGCGCGACCGGGGCGACATGGCGATCGTATTGGTCGAGCAGTTCTTTGATTTTGCTTGGGATCTGGGCGATCAGTTCCTGGTGATGGAACGCGGGCGCGCCGTGCTGCAGGGGCCCAAGGCGGGGCTGGCGCGCGAGGATCTGCATGCGCGGCTGGCGGGGCATGCCAGCGCCTGACGGTCGTTGTCGCGGACGGTGGCAGGGGGGCTGCCAGCCCCCCTGACCCCCCGGAAGACCTGCACCAAGGCACGATCGGCGTACCTAGCGTTTGCGTTCCCACTTGCCCGATTCCTCGGACCAGTATTCGGCCTCGACCCCCGCGGCGGTCAGTTCGCGCCACTGGGCGCGGGCGCGGTCCAGCGCCTGCGCGTCATTGCCGTCGAAGAGGATGCAGGTCCGCTGAACGGCCTGCGCACGCTCAGCCGCGACCTGGGCGCCGTCCAGCGCCATCAGGCAGGACGGGTCGTTGGCGGCGGGCCGATCCGGCAGGGTCAGAAGGATCGGCTGGCGCGCGTCATGGGGGCCGCCCGCGACGCCGTGCGGCAGGAAGCCGTCGCCCTGCCACAGCTGACCGTCCAGACGGTCCAGGCGGTCGAAGTCGGGGGCGGAGACCTCGACCCGCCAGCCGGCGGACAGCGCCTTGGTCAGAAGGACCGGCAGAAGCGCCTCGGCCGGCGAGCGGGTCAGGTGGTAGAAGAGCGCCTTGCCCATGTCAGTGCAGCACCCCGGCAACGGCGGCGCGCGTTGCGCGGTGAGGGGCATGCTGCGACGTGGCCCCGAACGCCAGCGATTGCTGGCGATCGGGGCGCACAGGGCGCGCACGAGCGGTGCACGGGGCGTGCACAGCGCGTACACAGGTTGCGGGCGTTGCTAGGATCACGCGTCCTCGAAGCCGTCGCGCACCAGGCGGTCCAGGGTCATCACGCCCCAGCCCGACGCGCCCTTGGGGGCAAGATCGGTGCCACCCGGCGGCAGGGCCACGCCCGCGATGTCGATATGCGCCCAAGGCTGGCCGTCACGCACGAAGCGCTGCAGGAACTGCGCCGCCGTGATCGAGCCTGCCGCGCGGCCGCCCGAGTTCTTCATGTCGGCCAGACGGCAGTTGATCAGGCTGTCATAGGACTTGCCCAAGGGCAGGCGCCACGCACCCTCTCCCTCCGCGGTGGCGGCGGACAGGATCTGGGCCGCCAGCATGTCGTCGTTGGAAAAGACGCCTGCGTTGTCATGGCCCAGCGCGATGATGACCGCGCCGGTCAGGGTGGCCAGGTCGATCATGGCGCGGGGCTTGAAGGTCTCCTGCGCGTACCAGAGGACGTCGGCCAGGACCAGGCGGCCCTCGGCGTCGGTGTTCACGACCTCGATCGTGTCGCCCTTCATCGACTTGAGGATGTCGCCGGGGCGATAGGCGCGGCCGTCGGGCATGTTCTCGACCAGACCGACCAGGCCCACGACATTGGCCTTGGCCCGGCGCAGGGCCAGGGCGCGCATCACGCCCGCGACGACGCCCGCGCCGCCCATGTCCATCGTCATCTCCTCCATGCCGGCGCCCGGCTTGATCGAGATGCCGCCGGTGTCGAAGACGACGCCCTTGCCGACCAGCGCCAGCGGCTGTTCATCGCCGCCGCCGTTCCAGCGCATCACCACGACCTTGGAGGGCGATTCGCTGCCCTGGCCCACGGCCAGCAGGGCGCGCATGCCCAGCTTGGCCAGCTGATCCTCGTCCAGGACCTCGACCTCCAGGCCGATCTCCTGCATGGCCAGCAGGCGGTCGGCGAAATCGCTGGTGGTCAGGACGTTGGCGGGTTCGTTGACCAGATCGCGGGTGAAGAACACGCCCTCGGCCACCGCCGCCGCGTCATGGGCAGACTTTGCCAGGGCCTCGGGCTCCTTGACCATCACGGTGACGCGGGCCTTGTCGCCGATGGGCGCGTCGGCGCTGTCGGGCGTCTCGGTCGCCTGGGCGTCGCCAAGGACGGCGTCGTCCTGCGCGGTCTGCTGTTCGGGGATCAGCCCCTCGGTCTGGGCCGGGGTGTCGTCGGGGGTCGCGGGCTTGGTCTTGTAGACCGAGAAGTCATAGCCGCGCAGCGCCAGCCCGAAGGCGATGTCGGCGGCCAGCTTGTGGTTGCCGGCCAGGACCAGCGTGTGGCCGGTGCCCAGTTTCGCACCCAGCGCGGCGCCCGCACGGCGTGCCTCGGCCTGGGTGGCGGAATTGGGCAGCAGGATCAGGATCAGCGCATCGGCGGCCATCCCGGCGGGAAAGGCCAGTTCCAGCGCCTGACCGGGCTTGAGCGCGCGGCCCGCCTTGGAGGCCAGCGCGCGTGTCGCGGCGTCACGGATCACGCGGGGCAGCTTGCCCGGCAGCTTGGACGCGTCGGTCATGATCAGGGCCACGCGGCCCTGGTGATCGGCCAGCTTGTCCAGCGCGACCTCGGTGAAGTTGATTTCGACAGGTTGGGTCATTGCAAAACGGTCCTCACGTCTGGTTGCGCCGACCCTAGACCCCCGCCCGGCCCTTTTCCAGAGCCGCCCTTGCCGCTAAGCAGGACGGAACGTCACGCCAAGGACCATCCATGCCGCGCATCGACCGATACATCCTGGGACAGCTGCTGACGCTGTTCGGGTTCTTTGCCCTGGTGCTGGTGTCCGTCTACTGGATCAACCGGGCGGTCAGCCTGTTCGACGACCTGCTGAACGACGGCCAGACCGCGCTGGTGGTGCTGGAATTCACGGCGCTGACGCTGCCCTTGGTGATTTCCGTGGTGCTGCCGGTGGCGGCCTTTGCCGCGACCGCCTATGGCACCAACCGCCTGGCCGGCGAATCCGAGCTGGTGGCGATGCAGTCGGCGGGCCTGGGGCCCTGGCGGCTGGCGCGGCCCGTGCTGATCTTTGGCGTGTTCGTGGGGGTGATGGTGGCGGTGCTGGTCCACGGGCTGGTGCCAATGGCCCGCGCCCGCCTGGCCGACCGCAGCGCCGAGATTGCCGAAAACGTGACCGCGCAGTTCCTGCGCCCCGGCAGCTTTCAGTACCCGGCCCAGGGGGTGACGCTGTTCATCCGCGACGTGGCGGGCGACGGCCGCCTGCTGGACCTGTTCATCGAGGATTCGCGCGACCCCACGGACCAGGTCACCTATACCGCGCAGGAGGCGCTGGTGGTCCGCAACGACACCGGCCCGGTGCTGATCCTGCTGGAGGGCATGGCGCAGAACCTGCGCCCCGGCCAGGACGGTCCGGTCCTGTCCGTCACCCGGTTCGACGAGTTCAGCTATGACGTGGGGGCGATGTTTTCGGGCGGCGGCAGCCGGGGGCGCGACCTGCGCGATTTCGGCACGCTGGCGCTGTTGCAGGCCGACCCCGCCCTGCTGGAGGCCACCGGCGCCACGCCCGCCGCCGCTCAGCGCGAGGCGCATGAGCGGCTGGCCCAGCCGCTGCTGTCGCCGATCGCCGCGATGCTGGGCTTTGCCACGCTGCTGATCGGCGGGTTTTCGCGGTTCGGGGTGTGGCGGCAGGTCGGCTGGGCCATCGGATCGCTGATCGCGGTGCAGTTCCTGACCAATGCCGCCGCCAACCAGGTGGGCCGCGACGCCGCGCTGTGGCCGCTGCTGTATCTGCCCGCGACGGTGGGCGCGGGCCTGTGCCTGGCCTTCCTGTGGCTGGCCGCCCGACCGCGCGGGCCAAGGGGGGCCGTCCGATGATCCTGGCCCTGTATGTCGCGCGCCGCTTTCTGCGCGCGTTTCTGATGATCGCGGGGGTGTTCCTGCTGATCCTGTTCCTGATCGACATGATCGAGATCATCCGCCGGTTTTCGGGCCGCGACATCGGTCTTGGCGGCGCGGCGCGGCTGGCCGGGCTGAACATCGCCGGCAGCTTCTATGCCATCCTGCCGCTGATGACCGTGCTGGCGGGGATCACGCTTTTTCTGGGCTTGGCGCGCAGTTCGGAGATGGTGGCGATCCGCGCATCGGGGCGGTCGGGGCTGCGCGTGGTGCGCGCGCCGGTGATGGCCGCGATCCTGCTGGGGGTGCTGACCGTGGGCCTGCTGAACCCGCTGGTCGCCGCCACCGGGTCGCTTTACGACGAGGCCGTGGCCGATATCGACCGCGCCGGAAGCCAGACCGTCAGCCTGGGCGACAGCGCCGTCTGGCTGCGCCAGGCCGTCCAGCAGGACGGGCAGGAGGCCGGCCAGATCGTGATCCGTGCCAGCCGCGCCAGCCCCGATGCCGTGACGCTGTATGACGCCAGCTTTCTGGTCTTTGGCGCCGAGGCCGGTCCGATCCGCCGCATCGAGGCCCGCGAGGCGCGCCTGACCCCCGGTGCGTGGGATCTGCGCGACGTCAGCGATTTCCCCCTGGACCAGCCCAACCCGCAGGCCGCCGTGACCCGCAGCGCCGCGATGACCCTGGCGTCGGACCTGACCGCCCAGCGCATCCGCGAGGGGTTCGGGCGCCCCGAATCGGTCCCCGTCTGGCAATTGCCGCAGTTCATCGCCGGGCTGGAGCGCGCGGGCTTTTCCGCCGCCCGCCACAAGGTCTGGTTCCAGACCGAACTGGCGCGCCCGTTTCTGATGGCCGCGATGGTGCTGATCGCCGCGGCCTTCACCATGCAGCATGTGCGGGGCCGCAACACCGGCGGCGCGGTGCTGATGGCGTTCGGCGCGGGGATCGCGCTGTTCTTTCTGCGCAACCTGGCGCAGGTTCTGGGGGATAACGGGCAGATCCCGCCCGCGATGGCGGCCTGGACGCCACCCCTTGTCGGCGCGATGCTGGCCCTGGGGCTGATCCTGAAACGGGAGGACGGATGAGCGCGCGCATGGTAAGCCGGGGCCTGCTGCGGGCGGGGGTGGCGCTGATCGCGCTGTCCGGTCCGTTGGCCGCACAGTCGATCTTTGACACCGACGACGGCATGGGCATGCCGCCGCTGACGGGCATGCCGGGCGGCATGGCCGCAGACAGCGGCGTGACCGCGCTTGCCCCCGAATCGGTGGCCCTGGGCAGTGCGCCCGTGGCCGACCGCACGCCCACGCCGCAGAACCCGATGGTCGTGGGCCCCGATGCCGACGTGACCCTGCCCGGCAACGGGCCGCGCGATCCGCAGGCCGGGGCCGCCACGCTGCTGGCCGACCGGATCGACGTGGCGGGCGACCAGACCCTGACCGCATCCGGCGGCGTCGTGGTCTGGCACCAGGGCGCGCGGCTGGTCGCGGACCGGATCGTCGTCGACGGCGAGACCGGCGATCTGACCATCGAGGGGCCGATCCACCTGTCCCGCCCGAACGCCCCCGACCCCGAGACCGACGCCATCCTGATCGCCGACAGCGCCCAGCTGGACAGCGCATTGCAGGACGGCATCGTGATGGGCGCGCGGCTGGTGCTGGCGCGGGAACTGCAGCTGGCATCGACCCGGCTGGAACGGCGCGAGGATGGTCGCATCAGCCAGCTGGACAATGTCGTGGCCTCCAGCTGCCAGATCTGCGCGACTGATCCGACGCCCCTGTGGGAGATCCGCGCCCGCAGCATCATCCACGATGCCGACACGCGGCTGATCACCTTTGACCGCCCGCAGCTGCGCGCGTTGGGCGTGCCGCTGGCCTATGTGCCGTTCCGCGTGACCGCGCCCGACCCGTCGGTGGAACGGCGCTCGGGGTTCCTGCGCCCCGAGATCCGCACGACATCGGGGCTGGGGTTCGGGGTCAAGCTGCCCTATTTCCAGACCCTGGGCGACAGCGCCGACGTGACCTTCACCCCCTATGTCAGCGAGAGCCGGACCCGCACGCTGGAACTGCGCTATCGCCAGGCGTTCACCAACGGCGCGACCGAATGGAACGGCGCGATCAGCCGCGACGACCTGCGCGAGGGAGAGACCCGCGGCTATCTGTTCGGCGCGGCACAGTTCCTGCTGCCGCGCGACTATCGCCTGGCGCTGCAGGTCCAGCAGGCCAGCGACCGCGCCTATCTGCTGGATTACGGCATCACCGATGCCGACCGCCTGTGGAGCGGCGTCAGCGTCGAACGCGTGCGCCGCGACAAGCTGTTCTGGGGCCGGGTCGGCAACTATGAGACGCTGCGCGAGGACGAGGACAACGCGACCTCTCCGGCGCAGGTGGCGGATGCGATCTGGATGCGCCGCATGACCCCGCGCCTGATCGGCGGCGAGGCGTTGCTGGAATGGTCGGCCCATGCGCATCGCCGCCCGTCGGACCTGGACGTGGTCGGACGCGACGTGGCGCGTGCATCGGTGGGCGTGGACTGGCGGCGCAATCAGATCCTGCCGGGCGGGGTCGTGGCCGCCGCGCTGGCAGGCCTGGACGCCGACCTGTACCGCATCGCCCAGGACGACCGGTTCGACGACATCGTGACCCGCGTCGATCCGCAGGTCGGGGTCGAGCTGCGCTGGCCCCTGGCGGGCGGCGCGGGCGGCGCCACCCATATCGTCGAGCCTGTCGTGCAGGTCCTGTATTCGCCGCGCGGCCGCGACGAGGACATTCCCAACGAGGACAGCCGCCTGATCGAGTTCGACGAGGGCAATCTGTTTTCCGACAACCGCTTTCCGGGCTGGGACGTGCGCGAGACCGGGCTGCGCGCCAATATCGGCGCCACCTGGACGCGGATCGACCCGACCGGCTGGTCGATCGGGGTGACCGGCGGGCGCGTGCTGCGCGCGCGCGACGCCGACAATTTCGCCCCCGACAGCCCCTTGGGCGGGCGCAGTTCCGACTGGCTGCTGGCGGCGAATTTCGACAGTGGCCGCGGGCTGGCCGTGGCCAACCGCGCGCTGTTCGACGACGAGGCCCGCGTGTCGCGCAACGAATTGCGGGTGGGCTGGCTGCGCCCGGACCTGAACCTGTCGGCGGGCTATATCTGGATCGACCGGGACGAGGACGAGGGCCGCGTCGTGAACGCCAGCGAGCTGGCCGCCAATGTCGGCTGGCAGATCGCCGACGGCTGGTGGGGCGAGGCGGAAACCCGCTATGATTTCGCCGCCGACCGGGCACAGCGCGCCGCGCTGCGCGTGGCCTATCGCAACGAATGCATCACGCTGGAAACCGGCCTGTCGCGGCGCTTCAGCAGCAGCGACCTGCTGCGGGCGGAAACCAGCTTTGACCTGTCGGTCCGCCTTGGCGGGTTCGGCGCACAAGAAGACGGCCCCGGCACGGTGGCGCGCCGCAACTGCATGCGCTAACCTGCGGGCCAAGGACCAGATGAGGGCAGACATGCGGCAATTTCTTTCGGGTATCGCCCTGGCGGCGGTGATCGCCACGGGTGCCGTGGCGCCAGCGGCGGCGCAGAACCTGTTCGCGCCCGTCGTCTATGTGAACGACAGCGCCGTCACCCGCTTTGAGGTCGACCAGCGGATGCGGTTCATGCAGGTGATCGGCGCGCCCGATGCCGGTGCCGCCGCCGCCGAACAGGCGCTGATCGACGACCGCCTGCGCATCCAGGCCGCACGAGAGATCGGCGTCGAGATCACCCCCGAGGGCCTGCAGGAGGGTCTGGACGAATTCGCCGGCCGCGCGGGCCTGGATGCGGCGGGCTTCATCGCCCAGCTGGAAAGCAACGGCATCGAGGAGGGCGTGTTCCGCGATTTCGTCGAGGCCGGCACCGTCTGGCGCGAGGTCGTGCGCGCCCGCCTGCTGTCACGCGTTGACATCTCGGACGCCGAGATCGACCAGGAGCTGCAGCGCGTGATCGAGACGCCGATCATCGACCGCGTGCTGCTGTCCGAGCTGATCATCCCCGCGCCTCCGGGCCAGGAGGCGCAGGCCCTGCAGCTGGGCGAACGCATCGCCGCATCGCGCCCGACCGAGGCCCAGTTCGCCGAAGCCGCGCGGCAGTATTCGGCCACCCCGTCGTCCGAGGCGGGCGGGCGGCTCGAGATGCTGGCGCTGGACAACCTGCCGCCCAGCCTGCGCCCGATCATCGCGGGCCTGCAGCCCGGCCAGACCACGCCGGCCCTGCCGGTCGAGGGCGCGGTGGTCCTGTTCTTCCTGCGCGACGTCCAGGGCACCATGCGCCCCGGCGCCCAGGAACAGGTGCTGGACTACATGACGCTGCGCCTGGCGTCGGTCGACGATGCCGCCAGCCTGGCGGCGCGCGCCACCAGCTGCGACGATCTGTACGTGCAGGCCGGCCCCGAGGTCGCCCCCCAGGTCCAGCGCCAGACCGTGTCCCAAGGTGCGATCCCGCAGATGATCGCCGCGCGGCTGGCATCGCTGGACGCGAACGAGGCCGGGGTGGTCCCGTCGGGTGCGGGGGCCGATCTGGTGATGCTGTGCTCGCGCCAGCCCGCACTGGCCGCCCAGTCCCAGGTCGCCACCACCGCCCTGCCCGATGACGGGGTCGAGGCCGCGATCCCGCAGCCGCAGGCCGACGGCATCCCGTCGCGCGACGCGGTCCGCGACCGGCTGTTCAACGCCAAGATCAACACCGCCGCCGAAGGGCTGCTGGCCGATCTGCGGGCCGACGCGATCATCCGGCGCCCCTGATGGCACGCATCCTGCTGACCTGCGGCGAACCCGCGGGTGTCGGCCCCGAACTGGCGCCCCTGGCGCTGGCCGCGGGGATCGATCTGGTCTGGATGGGCGATCCGCGCCACCTGCCGGCAACCGCCGCCTGGACCGAGGTGACGGACCCCGACGACCCGGTTCCACCCGGCCACCTGCCCGTCCTGCGCCATGATTTCACCGGCCCCGCGGTGCCGGGCCGCCCCGACCCCGCCCATGCCGCTGATGTCATCGCGGTCATCGCCCATGCGGTGGACATGGCGATGGCGGGCCGCGTGGCCGCGATCTGCACCGCCCCGATCAGCAAGGAGGCCCTGATCCGCGGCGCGGGCTTCGCCTTTCCCGGCCATACCGAGTTCCTGGCGCATCTGGCGGGCGACGTGCCCGTGGCGATGATGCTGGCCTCGACCACGGTCACGCCGCCCTGCCGGGTGGTGCCCGCGACGATCCACATCCCCCTGGCCGACGTGCCTGCGGCGCTGACTGAACAGGCGCTGGAACAGGCGATCCGCCTGACCCATGCCGCCCTGATCCGCGATTTCGGCCTGCCCGCCCCCCGTATCGCGGTCGCGGGCCTGAACCCCCATGCGGGCGAAGGCGGGATGATGGGCACCCAGGATCGCGACATGATCGCACCGCTGATCGCCCGCCTGCGCGACCAGGGCCTGCACGTCACCGGCCCGCATCCCGCCGACACGCTGTTCCACGCCCCGGCGCGGGCGCGTTACGACGCGGCGGTCGCCTGCTATCACGACCAGGGGCTGATCCCCATCAAGACACTGGATTTCGACGGCGGCGTGAATGTGACCCTGGGCCTGCCCTTCATCCGCACCTCTCCGGACCACGGCACCGCCTTCGACATCGCGGGGCGCGGGCTGGCCGACCCCTCCTCGACCATCGCGGCGTTGCGCCTGGCCCGGTCCATGGCGGACAGCCGGGCATGAGATCTCTCCGTTGCCCAAATACCCAATGGCGCGCCCCCGCCCCCAGGACCCCGCGATGATCGACAACCTACCCCCCTTGCGCGAGGTGATCGCGACCCATGACCTGCGCGCGAAAAAGCAGCTGGGCCAGAACTTCCTTCTGGACCTGAACCTGACGCACAAGATCGCGCGGCATGCGGGCGACCTGACCGGTTGCGACGTGCTGGAGGTCGGGCCCGGCCCCGGCGGGCTGACCCGCGGCCTTCTGGCCTGCGGGGCGCGCCATGTGCTCGCCATCGAAAAGGACCCGCGCGCCCTGCCCGCGCTGGAACAGATCGCCGATGCCTATCCGGGCCGCCTGACGGTCATCACCGGCGACGCGCTGCAGATCGACCCGCTGGCGCATCTGACGCCGCCGATCCGGGTGGCCGCGAACCTGCCCTACAATGTCGGGACCGAGCTGCTGATCCGCTGGCTGACGCCCAAGGACTGGCCGCCCTTCTGGCAATCGCTGACGCTGATGTTCCAGCGCGAGGTGGCCGAACGCATCGTCGCCCGCCCCGGCTCCAAGGCCTATGGCCGGCTGGCGCTGCTGGCGCAGTGGCGGGCGGACGCGCAGATCGTGATGTCCCTGCCGCCCGAGGCGTTTGTCCCCGCGCCCAAGGTCCATTCGGCGGTGGTCCACCTGACCGCCCTGCCCGAGCCGCGCTTTCCCGCCGATGCGGCGGTGCTGTCGCAGATCACCGGCGCGGGGTTCAACCAGCGCCGCAAGATGCTGCGCGCCAGTCTGAAAGGCCTGCATCCGCAGATCGAGGCGCTGCTGGACAGCGTCGGCATCCCCCCCACCGCCCGCGCCGAGGAGATCGAGCTGGAACGCTTTTGCGCGCTGGCCCGCGCCTTGCAGGCGGCCCGGCAGGCTGATCCCGCGCAACCGCGACCCGGCCGGCTTCACCTCTGGGGCGCCGGACAAACAAGCCGGGTAACAAGACCGGCCATGCAAAAGGGGCGCGCCGATCTGGCGCGCCCCTTTGCTTTGGAACCGGTAAGCGGACCCGATCAGTCCTGATCGCCCTCGGGGCGCACCGGGGCGGGGCGCTCGGCCTCGACCGCTGGCTTGCGGCGGCTGCGGGTCGGCGCGGCGGGTGCACCATCCTCGGCCACGGGCGCGGGGCGCGCG
>NZ_BBPH01000186.1 GCF_000787695.1 Paracoccus sp. PAMC 22219
GCCAGCCAGACCCAGGTCGCCACCGGGTCTGCTGCAAAACCGGCTATCGCCGTCTCATCCATGTCTCGCTCCTGAAGATCCTATGGGTGACGTCGTCCCGGCCCATGTCGGACCCGACGTTCCACGGCATCTCTGCCGTATCGTGCAGACATCCTCCAGCGACTCTTTCCGGCAAAAGAGGAAGGTGATTTCCGTCGACTTGTTTTCGCAAGGCGGAACCTCGACGCCTGCCTGCAGCGCATTACAGCCGTGCAGGTGCAGTGGCCTGCCCCTATCGGGTGGTCCGGTTTCAGTCTTAGTGCATTACGGGTCTTGGCGCTACAGCTGGGGTGGCCGGCGAAGCGGCTCCGGATGGCGAAGCCTGCCACTGGATAGTCTCTGGAGCTGGCGGGCGATACCCCAGTGATGAGTGCGGGCGCTTGGTGTTGCAATGGCGGCGCCAGCTCTCGATGATAATCTTCGCCTCAGTGAGGCTGTAGAAGACCTTCCCGTTCAGCAGCTCGTCGCGGAGCTTGGAATTGAAGCTCTCACAGTAACCGTTCTCCCAAGGGGACCCCGGCTCGATTTAGGCGGTCTTCGCCCCGACGGCGACGATCCATTCCCGCACCGCCTTGGCGATGAACTCCGGGCCATTGTCGGACCGTATGTGATCCGGCACGCTGTGCAGGATGAAGAGATCGGACAAGACGTCGATGACGTCGGTCGATAGGAGCCTCCGGTCGACCCGGATAGCCAGGCACTCCCGGCTGAACTCGTCGATGAGATTGAGCATGCGGAACTTCCTTCCATCGTGGGGCCGGGCTTCGACGACGTCGTAGGACCAGACATGGTTCGAACGCTCTGGCCGCAGACGGATGCATGACCCGTCGTTCAGCCAGAGCCGACCCTTCTTTGGTTGCTTTCGTGGGACCTTCAGCTTCGTCGGGAAAACGTCCCACCGGGGCCTTTCCTGATCCCCCTCAGTCCCGCCGCCGTCGGACGCATGCGTTCGACCGCTTGACCCGTTTCACGTTCACCGCCCAACCGGCCTCGCCCATAAGGGCGGTGATCCGGCGGTATCCGTAGCGCCCATATTGCGAGGCGAGCGCAATGATGTCGGCCGTCAGGGCGTCTTCATCGGCCCGTCCGCTCGGCACTTTCCGCTGTGTCGAGCGATGCTGCCCGAGCACGCGACAGGCGAGCCGTTCCGAGATCCGGAGCTTCTGTCTGACATGCTTGATGCAAGCACGGCGGCGGGCGGGGCTCAGAAGTTTCCCGATGCGTTCGGCCCATTGGCCTCACCCCGAAGGATGAGCTTATCGAGCGTCAGGTCAGAGACGGCCTTCCGGAGCCGCTCCCTCGCAATTGGGCTTAAACCAATGGCGCTCCAATGGCTCGATTTTTCTCCAAAGCCTTCAGTCACTTCACTTGGTCGGTGTTCAGCTCACCGAACTCCTTGCGCCGCCGGTTATGGTGAACTGTGTCACGCTGAACGACCGCACAGGTTCGGCCACCGACTGGCCTTGCGACACCAATGCGTCAACCTGCCGAAGCTTGACGACGATCTTCTCCGGCTTGTGCTTCTTCTGGGGCATTCCTGTATCCTCCAAATGGCTCAAAAGCCATACCTCAGGGAGGACCACTTTTCAGGGGCAGACCACTCGCGCCAAAAGGCGTAAATCAACTACCGGCTCCGGTCATAGTCAGATGAAAGACCAGTGGCAGGTCAGGACGGCAAACGTGCCCTGTCGATCCACCTGCACGACGCATTGGCGGGCCTGCTGCGCCTAGCCACAGGCCGCCCGGTCGCGGTCGCTGGCCATGGCCGTATGCCTAAATTCCAAAGACCCGCGATTGCGCGTTCGGGCGGTGGTGATGATAGTGGGGATATATTTTGGTTGCGGGGACAGGATTTGAACCTGTGACCTTCAGGTTATGAGCCTGACGAGCTACCGGGCTGCTCTACCCCGCGCCAAGATTGTCCTGATCGGGTTTTTTCATCG
>NZ_BBPH01000185.1 GCF_000787695.1 Paracoccus sp. PAMC 22219
CTTCTTCCAGTTGAAGTAGGTCGCCTGGCTGATACCCGCCTTGCGGCAGACCTCGGCCACCGGCGTGCCTTCCTCGCCTTGCTTCAGGATGAACGCCTTCTGCGCTTCCGTGAACTTCGATGCCTTCATCGTTCTCCGCTCCTCTCCCAGCCAGGGAAGGTTAGCCGAAAACTCCAGCTTCAAACGGTCCAGTTCTCAGGGGGCAGAGCAGCTCAGACGCAAGATCAACGGGTCATGACCCTAGCAACAGCAAGCGGCCAACGCGAACAGCCTTTAGACTCTTCGCGTCGATGCTGCCTGGCAGCCTTTCGGGAACTTGGCAGGATCGACGAAAATGGCTCTTTACGTTGATCTTTGGCCTGTGATGAAGGGCAGTTCGAGTCAGCCTCCGACACGCCACGCGGCCCAGACCTACCGGTGACTGCCGAGTCGCCTGATGGCTACCGCTCTAACCCGAGGTAAACGGCTTAGACCCGCTTTAATTGATATATCCATTTGCCGCTACTAATTTTTAATTCGGTAAGGCCTTCTATATAGATGAAAGACACTGAAATTCTTTACGCTATATGACGGGGCCGTATAAGTATCGCAACCACAAGTGGTTTTAGGTTGTCACTCATACAGCATTCGAGGGCGTGATTCCGAAGAAAATCTCATGAAAAACGAGAGGATCCCGAATGGCTCATAAAGCAGTACTGCTTACCAAACTTGTTTATACCTCGCGCCATGGCGGCCTAAGCGCCAGTGCTTGCGACGACATTCAGCTTACCTCCTGCGTCAATAACAAGCGTGATGAAATCACCGGTGTGCTGGTATGCGGACCGGAAGACTTTTTGCAAATTCTTGAAGGAGGCCGAGAAGTCGTTGCCGCATGTCTTACGCGCATCATAAATGACTATCGACACACGGATATTAGGGTGCTGATGGCCTGTGAAACCGAGGTTCGACTTTTCTCAGGGTGGGACATGCACTGCATCAAATCGTCTACTGTGTATAAAAAGATCTTATCGCACTACCTGATTGACGGAAAATTCGACCCTGCTCTCTTGTCTCAGCCAGACATCGAAGATCTGTGCAAGGCCCTAGCAGAAAATCGGCTTCATACTCATCGAGCTACACCTAGAATGACAAGGTTACGGTCAAGGAGAGTGCTGGCTGTTAGCGGACGAACCAGGATGGCGGTCAACGGTCTGCCGTGCGGGACAAAGCGGTCACTCGCGGTGCATGCATCATAGCAATTTCAGTCATGAAGGCGCCTCCGTTGGGCTGAGCTCAGGAAAGCGTGGCGACACGAATATTGTTCGTGCTACCGGATTGGCCGAAGGGCACACCGGAGAGCACGACGATACGGCCGCCGGCCTGATCTTCAGCTCGTCCCGGCAGATCGTGATGGCTATGTCGACCATGCTTTCATAGTCGACGACGCTATCCTCAGTCACCGCCCTGGCACCCCAGAGAAGTGCCATGCGCCGCGAAACTGCAGCATCACGCGTCAGGGCCAGCAACGGCAGCGATGGACGCCGCGCGGCGACACGCGCTGCGGTGGTTCCTGTCAGCGAGTAGGCTACAATCGCCGAGGCACCGAGCGAGATGCCGAGCATCGCACCATGATCGGCGATAACGTCCGCCGACGTGGCCGGCTGATCGCGACTCGCCTCGACCGGATAGGGCCCCGTCGCGCTCTCAGCCGACAGCATCACGGCATCGGCTCCGTCATAGATTGCGGTCGCAACGTCCGAGGCTCCGGCCCGAGTGGGTGCGGGCGAGGAGGTCATGGATTCGAGCATCTGGGTGGCCACAATGACCGGGCGGCTGTGGCGACGGCAGAGCGCAATAATTCCCTTCTGCCGCGCGGGGACGTCCTCAGGCGGGATCTCGACACCGAGATCACCCCGGGCAATCATCACGGCATCGGCTCTGGGGACAATCGCATCGATGTCGTTGAGAGCCGATGGCTTCTCGATCTTTGCGATCAATCCCGCCCGGCCGTCCACGAGCTGAGTGATTTCGTCCAGATCGCTAGCCTTCTGGACGAACGACAGCGCGACCCAATCTACCCCCTGAGATAAACCGAACTCCAGGTCGCTGCGGTCCTTTGCCGTCAGCACCGGCAGATCAAGAACTGTGTCTGGCAGATTGACACCCTTGCGGTCGCTGACGGTCCCACCTTCCAACACTTCTGCATCTATCTGGTCGGGGCGGACGGAGAGGACACGAAGACGCACCCGTCCGTCGTCGATAAACAGCCGGTGGCCAAGCTGGATGGCCGTAAACATCTCGGGATGGGGCAGCGGCAGCGGACCCGGCCCTGCAGAGGTGGCGTCCGGCAGGAAACTGACTTTCTCCCCCCGGGAGAGCGACTGCCGACCATCTTTCAGCCGGCCAAGGCGGATCTTCGGGCCCTGCAGGTCCTGGTGGATGCCGATTGGCAAGCCAACCTCTGCCTCAAGCGCGCGGATCGCGGCGACGACCTCCGCATGGCTCTGGTGCTCGCCGTGGCTGAAGTTGAGGCGAAACGTGTCGACCCCGGCCTCGAAGAGCTGGCGCAGCATGGCCGGGGCGGCACTGGCGGGACCGACGGTCGCCACGATCTTGGCGCGTCTGTTACGGATCATGGAGCTCTTCCTTATGGGTCAGGCGACGAGGATCGCTCTGAAGTCGTTGACGTTCGTCATGGTTGGGCCGGTGCGCAGCAGCGCGCAGAGGGCATCGAAGAAGCTGTAGCTGTCGTGCCTTGCGAGGAAGTCGTGGGCTGTGAGGCCTTTGCGTCTGGCCTCACCGAGTGTTCGGGGCGAGATGATAGCGCCGGCTGCGTCTTCCGTTCCGTCTATGCCGTCGGTGTCGACGGCGAGGGCATGGATACCAGCGTGGCCGTTCAGAGCCTGGGCCAGCGCCAGGAGGAACTCGGTGTTCCGCCCACCGCGACCCGGCGGCGTCTCGCCTATGGTTACAGTCGCTTCACCGCCAGACAACAGAACGGCAGGGGCCTTCATAGGCGTGCCGTAGGCGGCTATGGCGCGGGCAATCCCTGCCATCACCGTCCCCATTTGTGCGGCTTCGCCCTCAAGGGCATCGCCAAGCAGCACCGGGGTGACACCAGCGTCTCGGGCCACTTCTGCCGCAGCCTCCAGCGACATCAGGGGCGTCGCGATCAGGCGGTAGTCCACTGGGAAATCCGGCTGCGGCTCCGCCGCACGCATCAGGATGGCGCGCGCGGCTTCGGGCAGGGACGGGCCGAGCTTGCGGACCAGATGCGACAGGTCCTCTGCGCTGATCGGGTCAGGCACAGTCGGTCCCGAGGCGATCGCGGCCGGGTCATCCCCTGGCACGTCAGAGATCGCCAGCGTCACGAGCCGCGCCGGTGTGGCCGCGCGTGCAAGGCCGCCTCCTTTCACCAGCGACAAGCGCCTGCGGATGCGATTCATGTCATCGATGGCGAGACCAGAGGCCAGCAGCAGGCGGTTGACAGCGATCTTGTCGTCCAATGTCAAAGGTGCTGCGGGGAGGCTCATGAGGGCTGATCCGCCTCCCGAGATCAGAGCCAGCACCAGATCGTCCGGCCCCGCCCGCTGGACAGTTCGCAGGATCTCGGCGGCGGCATCCATCCCCGCCTGATCTGGAACCGGGTGCGCCGCCTCACGCACCACGATCCGATCCGTTGGCACCGCATGACCGTAGCGCGTCACGACGACGCCCGACAAATTGACATCTGGCCAGGCCTTTTCCACGGCACGAGCCATGGCGGCGGCGGATTTTCCCGCCCCCACCACGATGCACCGACCCCTCGGCTTCTCCGGCAGGTGGCGGGGGAGGACCGTGGCCGGGTCCGCCGCCGCGATCGCGGCGTCCATCATCCGCAACAGCAGAGCCTTTGCATCCTCCTCCCGCATCTTTGGCCTCAGATGTTGTCGCCGCGGATGGCGTCGCAGACGGCATCCGTGACCTGCTGAGTATTGGCGGTGCCGCCGACATCCGGCGTCATTACACCATCGGCGCAAACCTTCTCGACGGCGCGCATCAGGCGGGTTGCGGCATTGGCCTCGCCAAGATGCTCCAGCATCTGGGCGGCGGTCCAGAAGGTGGCCACCGGATTAGCGATCCCTTTGCCGGTGATGTCGAAGGCCGAGCCGTGGATCGGCTCGAACATCGAGGGGTAGCGCCGCTCCGGGTCGATGTTGGCGGTTGGCGCGACACCGAGGGAACCGGCCAGTGCTCCTGCCAGATCCGACAGGATGTCGGCATGGAGGTTCGTGGCGACGATGGTGTCGAGGCTTTTCGGATTCTTGACCATCCGCACGGTCATCGCATCGACCAGCATCTTGTCCCACGTCACGTCCGGGAACTCCTTGGACACTTCGGCTGCAATCTCGTCCCACATGACCATGCCGAAGCGCTGCGCGTTCGACTTGGTGACAACCGTCAGGAACTTGCGCGGGCGGGACTGCGCCAACTTGAAGGCGTAGCGCATGATCCGCGTGACGCCCACGCGGGTAAAGATCGAGACCTCGGTGCCGACCTCTTCGGGCAGACCTTTGTGGGCACGGCCGCCATGGCCGGAATACTCGCCCTCGGAGTTTTCGCGCACGATGACCCAGTCAAGATCGCCCGGTCCGACATTGGCTAGCGGCGACTGAATACCCGGCAGGATCTTGGTGGGCCGCACGTTTGCGTATTGATCGAAGCCCTGGCAGATCGGAAGGCGCAGCCCCCACAGAGTGATGTGGTCCGGCACGTCCGGCGCACCGACCGCGCCAAAGAAGATCGCATCGAAGGCCTTGAGCTGCTCAGGCCCATCGTCGGGCATCAGCGCACCGGTCTTCTTGTAGCGTTCTGAGCTCCAGTCGAACTCGGTGACGTCAAAGGTGAATCCCCCGTCGCGACGGGCCAGCACTTCAAGGGCCTGGAGCCCGGCGGCGATGACCTCGGGGCCGATGCCGTCGGCGGGTATGGCAGCAATCTTGTAGGTTTTCATGGTCTCGTCCACATTCGGTTGCTGTTGGCCGAATGCGTCGCCGGAGTGATCATCCATCATCGTGCAGTCCTCCCATTCGCGGCGCTCTGCAGCGTCCACTGTGGGCAGGTTACAAAGCTCATGGACTGCGAAGCAATTTTCACTGAATTATATAAAGACGTGCAATAATGGGGGTGAGGCGTGGATATTCTGCAGCTACGATGTTTTCTGGCAGCAGCCGACGAGATGCACTTCGGCAGAGCGGCCAAGTCACTCGACATGCTGCCAGCCTCCCTTGGCCGCCACATCAAGCTGTTGGAGGATCGTTTCGAGGCACGGCTTTTCCTGCGCACGACAAGAAGCGTTTCGCTGACGGAAGCTGGACAGGCCATTCTCGAGGATGCGCGTGCCCTCGTGGCCCAGGCCGATCGTTTCGAGGAGCGGCTGCGTGGAATGCGGCGCAGCGAAAGCCCACTGCTGAAGGTCGGTGCCATCGACAGTGCAGCGAACGGATTGATGCCGCAGCTCATCCAACTCATGCGCGTTCATCACCCCGAGATCGAAATCCAGTTGATCGAGCAGAAGACAATCCATCTGCTACCAAAGATTTTGAGTGGCAGTATCGACATTGCCTTTTGCCGACCGCCGGACATCCGCGATCCGAAGATCCAGTTTCAGACCCTGTTTTACGAAAGTGCCGTCGTCGCGTTGCCAGACGACCACCCGCTGTCAGGTCGGTCGATGCTGTCCATCCAGGATCTTTCCAATGCCCCGCTCATCGTGCCGGACCGACGTTCAAGGCCGCATTCGCACGACCTGACAATCAAGCTCTTCACTGATGCGGGCCTTGGTGCGCGCATCGCCCAGGTGGCTGAGGAGAAGCACACGATCGTCAACCTTGTCGCAACCGGTGCGGGGCTGGCCATCGTTCCGCGGTGGGTGTCTCGCATCGCGGTATCCGGCGTCGCCTTTGTTCCGTTATCCGTCCCAGATGGATCCACCCGCAACAAGCTGGTCCTTGCAGCAGCTTGGGCCCGAGGCGCGCGCGATCCACGCCGCGACGCGTTTCTGGCGGTGCTGGCTCAGAACCTGTCGGAGATTGAAAGCAGCGCCTGAGCAAATGTTGCAGAAATTTATATAATCTCACTAAAGTAGGAATTCTTCAGGTCTGCCCAGATGCTGCGGAGCTAGGGCTTGTTCTCAGGACAAGCTGTCAGGGAGCCTTGGGAGGAGGATTTCCATGATCATTTTGACGGTGCTGCACGCATGATCTGAAGACGCATCGGACGCATAGCGCGTCCGATGCTGCCTGCTGATCATCTGCAAGCAACGAGATACCAGCTCGCGCCACCGCTCCAGTGGCCTCTATCCGCATGAGGTCAAAGAACCGCTTGCGATTTCGGGAGGAAACCATGAGTCCGACAACCATCACTCTTCTGCTTCTTGCCTTCGCAATCGTCATGTTCATCTGGGAACGTATCCCCTTGGCGTTGACGGCGATGATCGTCTGCGTCGCTCTGGCGATCACGGGTGTTCTCACCCCCGCTGAAGCCTTCGAGGGCTTTGTTAACAGCAACGTCATCCTCTTCGTGTCTATGTTTATTATTGGCGGCGCGCTGTTCCAGACCGGAATGGCCAGCGAGATTGGCGGTCTTGTCACAAGGTTCGCGCGAACGGAGCGCCAGCTTGTCGTGGCGATCATGCTCATCACCGGGCTAATGTCGGGTCTGCTTTCGAACACCGGAACCGCAGCAGTGCTGATCCCGGTCGTGATCGGCATTGCCGCACGGTCAGGCTTCGCTCGCTCGAAGTTGTTGCTGCCCATTGTTTTCGCGGCCGCAATGGGCGGTAACCTGAGCCTTATAGGGGCACCAGGCAACCTCATCGCTCAAGCCGCCCTTGAGCCGCAGGGCCTTCGGTTCGGCTTCTTCGAATACGGTTACATCGGGCTACAGATGCTTCTGGCCGGGATTCTGTTCATGGCCACGATTGGCCTTAAGCTCCTTCCCGATCATAGGGTGGAGGGCGAGGACCTGTCGACGGCATCCGACAGCCATTCTAAGCCCGAGATACCACAGTGGAAAAAGAACATGGCATTGGCCGTTCTCATCATCACTGTCGTAGGCATGGTGTTCGAAAGCCAGATCGGCATCCGCCTGCACGTGACCGGCGCAATAGGCGCGATCGCCCTGATTTTGTTCGGCGTCATAACTGAAAAGCAGGCATATCAGTCAATCGACGCTCGGACGATCTTCCTGTTTGGAGGCATACTTTCCCTGGCTACTGCAATGGAGACGACAGGGGCGGGAACAGCAGTCGCCAACGCGGTCCTGGGGCTTCTCGGACCTGACACGCCGATGTTCCTCATCATGCTGACGATCTTCCTGATCGCGGTAGCGTTGACGAACTTCATGTCGAACACCGCCACCACCGCTCTGCTGGTGCCAATCGGCCTGTCGATCTCGACCACGATCGGGGCCGACCCGCGTGCGGTTCTGATGGCCATCGTCATTGGCGGTTCGCTTGCCTATGCCACGCCTATCGGCATGCCTGCGAATGTTATGGTTCTTGGACCAGGGGGGCTACACCTTCAAAGACTACGCCAAAGCGGGCTTGCCGCTGATCCTCGTGTCGACCATCGTCAGCATGACCCTTCTGCCGATCCTCTTCCCGTTCTTCCCGTAAGAAGCATCGATCACCACCCCACCAAAACGGCCGCAGAAGCACTCCTGCGGCCGTTTTCTATCGCCCAGGCTGGTTAGGGACTAAGGCTGTGGTTATCACTGTCTGCTTTGCGTCAGCTGCAGCGCAGGACTTATCACACAAATGGGGCAATAGTGCTTTTGCTGAACCTGCATTCGCTGGCATCGACACGAACGGCGGCAAAGGGCTCTTCGCGTCGATGCCGCCCGGCAGTCGAGAGGCTGCATTTTCAGAGATATGGTGATCGCGGGTACCGCGATCGCTGATTCACGGGATAGCCGCGC
>NZ_BBPH01000184.1 GCF_000787695.1 Paracoccus sp. PAMC 22219
AGGTCACCTCGATCTGGGGCATGCCACGCGGCGCCGGCGGGATGTGCTCCAGGTTGAACTGGCCCAGCATCTTGTTGTCCGCGGCCATCTCGCGCTCGCCCTGGAACACGCGGATCGTCACGGCGCCCTGGTTGTCCTCGGCGGTCGAGAAGATCTGGCTCTTCTTGGTCGGGATGGTCGTGTTGCGGTCGATCAGGCGGGTGAACACGCCACCCAGCGTCTCGATGCCCAGCGACAGCGGCGTCACGTCCAGCAGCACGACGTCCTTGACGTCACCCTGCAGCACGCCGGCCTGGATGGCGGCGCCCAGGGCCACGACCTCGTCGGGGTTCACGCCCTTGTGGGGCTCTTTGCCGAAGAAGTCGGTGACCTCGGCCACGACCTTGGGCATGCGGGTCATGCCGCCGACCAGAACGACTTCGTCGATGTCGGATTTCGAGCAGCCTGCATCCTTCAGCGCGTCCTGCAACGGCTTGATGGTGCGCTTGATCAGGTCGGCGACCAGGCTTTCCAGCTTGGAGCGCGTCAGCTTGACGACCAGGTGCAGGGGCGTGCCGCTGTCCTTGTCCATGCTGATGAACGGCTGGTTGATCTCGGTCTGGCTGGACGACGACAGCTCGATCTTGGCCTTTTCCGCAGCTTCCTTCAGGCGCTGCAGGGCCATCTTGTCCTTGGACAGATCGACGCCGTGTTCCTTTTTGAACTCGTCGGCCAGATAGTTCACGATCCGCATGTCGAAATCTTCGCCACCCAGGAAGGTGTCGCCGTTCGTCGACTTCACCTCGAACAGGCCGTCGTCGATCTCCAGGATGGTGATGTCGAAGGTACCGCCGCCGAGGTCATAGACCGCGATCGTCTTGGTTTCCTTCTTGTCCAGGCCATAGGCCAGGGCTGCCGCGGTCGGCTCGTTGATGATGCGCAGCACTTCAAGGCCGGCGATCTTGCCCGCATCCTTGGTGGCCTGGCGCTGGGCGTCGTTGAAATAGGCCGGAACGGTGATCACAGCCTGGGTCACGGGCTCGCCCAGATAGGATTCCGCGGTTTCCTTCATCTTCTGAAGGATCATCGCGCTGACCTGCGCGGGGGAGTATTTCTCACCCTGCACTTCGACCCAGGCGTCGCCGTTGCCACCATCCGCGATGGTGAACGGGACCATCTTGCGGTCCTTTTCGACGGCCTCGTCGCCCATGCGGCGCCCGATCAGGCGTTTCACGGCAAAGACGGTGTTGGTCGGGTTGGTCACGGCCTGGCGCTTGGCGGGCTGGCCGACCAGGCGTTCACCATCCTTGAAGCCCACGATCGAGGGCGTGGTGCGGGCGCCTTCGCTGTTCTCGATGACCTTCGGCTGGCTGCCGTCCATGATGGCGACGCAGCTGTTGGTGGTGCCGAGGTCGATGCCGATGACTTTTGACATATGTGTGTAACCTTCTCTTGCGGCGATATCTTGGACTGCGGGTCCGTTGCGGCCCCCGAGGCCCGATCCCTTGACGAACGGGCCGGAACCTCCGGACCGCTTCGGGGGTGTATATAGGGATGCAATTCAGCCCCGCAAGCACTGCCGCAGCGCAAAATCGGTGGTTCTGGCCCGCGAAACCGGGGCGATGGCGCTACTGCGCGGCGCTCCAGCTGATGGATTCGTACTTGCGGGTGGTGAAGTTGATCAGCAGCCCGACCATCAGCGCCGCGATCGCGAACCACAGCGGGTAGAGCAGCATCGTGCGGTGGGGCGAATAGTTGATGAACAGAAAGCCGCGTTCCTGGTCGATCAGGTGGAACAGCGGGTTCCACGCGAACCACGGCAGGATGAAGCTGGGGATCATGTTGGCGACGAAGAACTTGCCCGACGCGAACATGTTCACGCGCTGATAGATCATCGTCAGCACCTTGCAGGCCTGCGGCGACCAGGGCCGGATTCCCAGGAAGATCAACCCGATGGCGCAGCCGGTGAACCATGACAGCAGGAACAGCGACCCCGCGCCCACGGGACTTTCGATCGTGATCGGCTGGAACACCATGTGATAGACCGACAGGATCACCAGGCAGCTGATCGTCTGGCGGTACAGCACCGCCAGCGCCGCCCCTGAGATCAGCACAGCCGCGTTCAGCGGTTCGTGCTTGATGATGCCCGACGACACCGAATGGCTGCCCGCGACCGCGCCCACGGCCTGCACGTGCAGCATGAAGATGAAGATCCCCGACATGATGTACAGCAGGAAATCCCCGCGGATCTGCGACCCGCCGATGCCGATCAGGGTGTACATGCCCAAAAACACCACCACGAAGACGACGCTTTGCATCATCGTCATGACCAGGCCCAGCACCGCGTTGCGGTGTTCGGTGCGCAGATTGTACACCGTCTGGTGATAGATCAGCGCGAAGGTGGTGAAGGCGGCCTGGAACAGGTTGCGGTTCTGGCGCTGCTTGAACAAGGGGCGATGCTCCGTCACTGGCGGCCCGGCGCTTGCCGATGGACCCTTGGCGCATCATAAGAGGCGCAGGACCCCCGCACAATCGGGCAGCGGCCGCAGGCCTCTGGCAGGGAAAGGAAAGTGAATGCAATTCGACCGACTGATCACCGAAATGCGGCGCCTGGCCCTGCAGGCGGGCGACCGGATCATGCAGATCTATCAGGCCGACGATTTCGACGTCCGGTCAAAGTCCGATGATTCGCCCGTCACCGCCGCGGACGAGGCCGCCGATGCGCTGATCTCGGCCGGGCTGCGCGAGGCGTTCCCGGACATCCCGCTGGTGACCGAGGAACAGGCCGACACGCATGGCCAGACCCTGCGGACCTTCCTGATCGTGGACCCGCTGGACGGGACCAAGGAATTCGTGCAGCGGCGCGGCGATTTCACCGTCAACATCGCCTATGTCCAGGACGGCGTGCCGGTGCGCGGCATCGTCTATGCCCCGGCCAAGGGGCGGCTGTTCTATACCACCGCCGACGGGCGGTCGGTCGAGGAGACGGGCCCCTTTGGCGAGGCGCCCGGAGAAACCCGCCCCATCGGCGTGAACCCGATGCCCGACAACCGCGGCCTGATGGTCGTGGCGTCCAAGTCGCATCGCGACGCGGCCACCGACGCCTATATCGACCGCTATGGCGTGCGCGACATGACCAGCGCGGGCAGCTCGCTGAAATTCTGTCTGGTCGCCACGGGCGAGGCGGATCTGTATCCGCGCCTGGGCCGGACGATGGAATGGGACACCGCGGCGGGCGACGCCGTGCTGCGCGGTGCCGGCGGAGAGGTCGTGCGGTTCGACGATCACAGCCCGCTGGCCTATGGCAAGCCGGGGTTCGAGAACCCGTTCTTCATCGCCTATGCGCCGGGCGTCCTGCTGGTGAAGGAATAACATGTCGGTCGTCATCGTCATTCCCGCCCGCTTTGCCTCGACCCGCTTTCCGGGCAAGCCGCTGGTCGAACTGCGCGGCGCGGGCGGTCAGGCACGCAGCCTGATCCGGCGCAGCTGGGACGCGGCCATCGGCGTGCGGGGCATCGACCGGGTGATCGTGGCCACCGACGACGACCGCATCCGCGACCACGCGCGCGCCTTTGGCGCCGAGGTCGCGATGACCAGCCCCGATTGCCGCAACGGCACCGAACGCTGCGCCGAGGCGGTCGCCACCCTTGGCCTGACCCCCGAAATCGTCGTGAACCTGCAGGGCGACGCGCCGCTGACGCCCGCCTGGTTCGTCGAGGATCTGGTCGCGGGTCTGCGGGCGGACCCGGATGCGCAGGTGGCGACGCCCGTCCTGCGCTGCACCGGGGCGATGCGGGCCGACCTGATCGCCGATCGCCATGCGGGCCGCGTGGGCGGGACCACGGCGGTGTTCGGCCATGAGGGGCGGGCGCTGTACTTCTCCAAGGAGGTCATCCCGTTCGTTCCGGGCGACGTGGCCCCCGACGCACCCAGCCCGGTTTTTCATCATGTAGGCGTCTATGCCTATCGCCCCGCGGCGCTGGCGGAATACGCCACCTGGCCCGAAGGCGCGCTGGAACGGCTGGAGGGGCTGGAGCAGTTGCGGTTCCTGGAACGCGGCCGCCACGTCCGCTGCGTCGAGGTCGAGGCCGGCGGACGGCAGTTCTGGGAACTAAACAATCCGCAGGATGTTCCGCGTCTGGAACAGATGATGCAGGACATGGCGATGATGTGATCGGCTGCCCGAGCAGCGCTTAATCTTTGTGAATATGCAGCAAATCCCCGACAATTGCTTGGCGACAAGCTGCCGAGGGAATAACCTGCCCATTGAAGTCAATGTCGCTGCTGCACTAGGCATCGACGCCATTGCGGTGGGTCTGCGCCCACCGAACCATACAAAAGGTATCCGTCATGGGTCGCAAGGTCACGAAAGCCATTTTTCCAGTCGCCGGTTTGGGGACACGATTTCTGCCCACCACCAAAAGCATCCCCAAGGAAATGCTGTCGCTGGTCGACAAGCCGCTGATCCAGTACGCCATCGACGAGGCGCGTGCGGCCGGGATCAAGGAATTCATCTTCGTGACCTCGCGCGGCAAGGGCTCGCTTGAGGATTACTTCGACCACGCGCACGAGCTGGAATCCAGCCTGAAGAAAGCCGGCAAGACCGAGCTGCTGGAGATTCTGCGCGCCACCAACATGGATTCGGGTGCCATCGCCTATATCCGCCAGCACAAGGCGTTGGGCCTGGGCCATGCGGTCTGGTGTGCGCGTCGCCTGCTGTCCGACGATGAACCCTTTGCCGTGGTGCTGACAGACGACGTCATCCAGGGCGAGCCCCCCTGCCTGCAGCAGATGATCGAAGCCTATGGCGAGACCGGCGGCAGCATGGTCGCCACGATGGAGGTCGCGCCCGACAAGGCCAAGGCCTATGGCGTTCTGGACGTGGCCGAGGACATGGGCGCGATCGTCCGTGCCAAGGGCATGGTCGAGAAACCCGCCACCGGCACGCAACCGTCGAACCTGGCGGTGATCGGCCGCTATATCCTGGCGCCGACGGTCATGAAGAACCTGAACAAGCTGAAGCAGGGCGCCGGTGGCGAGATCCAGCTGACCGACGCCATCGCCGAGGAGATCCAGGCGGGACGCGACGTGTTCGGCCTGCGCTTCCGCGGCCAGCGCTTCGATTGCGGTTCCAAGGCGGGCTTCCTGCAGGCGACCGTGGCCTTTGGCCTGGAGCGCGACGAGCTGAAGGACGAGTTCGCCGAATACCTGCACGAGGTGATGTCCATGCGCCGGGCGGCCGAATAATTCATGTCGGACACGGTTCTGGTGACGGGCGGCGCGGGCTATATCGGCTCGCACGCCTGCAAGGCATTGGCGGCGGCGGGGTTCACCCCCGTCACGCTGGACAATTTCTCCACCGGCTGGCGCGATGCTGTCAAGTTCGGTCCGGTGGTCGAGGCCGACCTGATGGACCGCGCTGCCCTTGACGCGGCCTTTGCCGAACACCGCCCGGTGGCGGTTCTGCATTTCGCGGCCCTGTCGCAGGTCGGAGAGGCGATGGCCGAACCGGGCCTTTACTGGCGCAACAACGTCGCCGGGTCGCTGAACCTGATCGAGGCGGCGGTGGCTGCAGGCTGTCTGGATTTCGTCTTCAGCTCGACCTGCGCGACCTATGGCGACCGCGACGGAGAGATCTTGGACGAGGACACCCCGCAGGCGCCGCTGAACGCCTATGGCGCATCGAAGCGCGCGATCGAAGACATGCTGACGGATTTCGGCGCGGCCCACGGGCTGCGTTCGGTGATCTTTCGGTATTTCAACGTGGCGGGCGCCGATCCCGATGGCCAGGTCGGTGAATTCCACCGGCCCGAGACGCATTTGATTCCGCTGATCCTGGATGCGGTCGATGGCAAGCGCGCGGCGCTGACCATCCACGGCACCGACTATCCCACCGCCGACGGCACCTGCATCCGCGACTATGTCCACGTGATGGATCTGGTCGATGCGCATGTGAAGGGTCTGGAGTGGCTGCGGGCGGGGCGCGAAAGCCGGGTGTTCTGCCTGGGCACCGGGGACGGTTTCTCGGTCCGTGAGGTCGTCAATGCCACGCGCGCCATCACCAACCGCGAGGTGCCGATGCTGGACGGTCCGCGCCGGGGCGGCGACGCGGTCAAGCTGGTCTGCGGCAGCACGCGGGCCAAGGCCGAGCTGGGCTGGTCGCCCGACCGCTCGACCATGCCGCAGATGATCGCCGATGCTTGGCGCTGGCACCAGACGGGCGATTACAAGCGGTGACCCCGCGCGCGGCGTGGCAGGCCTATCGCCTGCGCTGGAAACGCCGTGAACTGATCTGGCGCGCCCTCAGGGCGCGCCATCTGCTGCAACCGGTGGCCGATCGCACCGGCGCCATCCGCCCCGCCGACATTCTGGCCGTGACCACCCTGCGCAACGAGATCGCGCATCTGCCGGGGTTTCTGGACCACTACCGTCGCCTGGGGGTCGCGCATTTCCTGATCGTCGACAATGCCGGCACGGACGGGTCGAATCGTCTTTTGGCCGCCCAGTCCGACGTGTCGCTGTGGCGCTGCGATGCCAGCTATCGCGAAGCGCGGTTCGGGCTGGACTGGGCGGGCGCGCTGCTGTGGCGGTTCGGGCGGGGGCATTGGTGCGCGACCGTCGATGCGGACGAGCTGCTGGTCTATCCCCATCACGACACCCGGCCGCTGCCCGATCTGACGGCCCATCTGGACCGCATCAAACAACCGGGGCTGGGGGCGGTGATGCTGGACCTGTACCCGTCGGGGCCGCTGGGCACCGCCGATGCGCCCGAGGGGGCACCCCTGACCGACCGCCTGCCGTGGTTCGACGCCGGGCCGTGGCGGTCCAGCCGGATGATGCCGCGCCAGAACCTGTGGTTGCAGGGCGGTGTGCGCGACCGGGTGTTCTTTGCCGACGTCCCGCGCCGCGCGCCCACGATGAACAAGCTGCCGCTGATGCGCTGGACCGGGCGACAGGTCTATGTGAATTCGACCCATTCGGTCCTGCCGCCGCGGTTGAACCTGATCTATGACGGGCCGGGCGACGCGCGGTTGTCGGGGGCGCTGCTGCACGGCAAGTTCCTGCCCGACATCGTCGCCAAGTCGCACGAGGAGTTGGGCCGCCGCCAGCATTTCGCGGACCCCGACGCCTATGCCGCCTATCACCGCGCGGTGGCCGCGGGGCCACGGATGCACGGCCCGGAATCGGTGCGATATGCAGGGTGGCGGCAGCTGGTCGACCTTGGCCTGATGGGCACAGGCGACTGGCCGCATTCATCCAGGCGTTGAATGGGCTTGCCAAAACGGGGCGTCCTGCACATTGCTAGGGCATGACGTCGCGCCGCACATTTCCTGCCGATCCCCGGTCCGCGTGATGCGCATGGGCCGGATCCCGATCCCCGACCGCCTGCGCCGCAGGGCCGAACGGCAGTATCTGATCGCGCGCGCCTTCAACAGGCGGCGCGCCTTGCGGCCCGTTGTCAACCGCACCGCCCAGATCCGCAAGAACGACATCCTGGCGCTGGTGACCATGCGCAACGAACGGGTGCGGCTGCCGTTCTTCCTGAACTATTACCGCAACCTGGGCGTGAATCATTTTCTGTTCGTGAACAACGACAGCGATGACGGCAGCGGCAATTACCTGGCCGAACAGCCCGACGTGTCGCTGTGGTGGACCAATGCCGGCTACAAGCGGTCGCGGTTCGGGATGGACTGGATCAACCGGCTGCTGGCGAAATACGGCCACGGGCATTGGTGCCTGACCATCGACCCGGACGAGTTCCTGATCTATCCGCATTGCGATTCGCGCCCGCTGCCCGCCCTGACCGACTGGTTGGAGGCGTCGGGCCGGCGCAGCTTTCCGGCCATGCTGCTGGACATGTACCCCCGCGGCCATATCGAGGACGAACCCTATGAGGAGGGGACGGACCCGTTCTCCATCGCCCGCTGGTTCGATCCGGCGAACTATACGATCAGCAAGAACCCCTATTACGGCAACCTGTGGATCCAGGGCGGCCCGCGCACGCGCAAGTTCTTTACCGCCGACCCCCTGTCCGGCCCGGCGCTGAACAAGACGCCGCTGGTCAAGTGGGACTGGCGCTATGCCTATGTCAGTTCCACCCACATGCTGCTGCCGCGCCATCTGAACATGGTCTATGACGAGGGCGGCGGAGAGATGGCGTCCGGCTGCCTGCTGCACGCCAAGTTCCTGTCCACCTTTGCCGACAAGTCCGCCGAGGAACTGGACCGCCGCCAGCACTACGCCAACAGCAAGGAATACAAGGCCTACCATGCCGGGCTGCGCGGCGGCACCGACCTGTGGTGCAGCGAATCGCGCGAATATGCCGACTGGCGCCAGTTGGAGGATCTGGGGCTGATCTCTCGGGGGAACTGGGCGTGACGGGCCCGGTGGAGGTGCGCCGCGTCAGGCTGGGGGTCGTGCTGCTGTGCCATGCGCGTCTGGACGTGGCGGCCCACATGGCGCGGATCTGGGTCCAGGGCGGCGCGCGGGTGGCGATCCATGTCGATGCCAAGGCCTCGGCCCGGTCGGTGGCGCGGATGCAGGTCGAACTGTCCGATCTGCCCGGCATCGTCTGGTCGCACCGCCACACCTGCGCCTGGGGCGGCTTCAGCCTGGTGCGCGCCACCCAGGACGCGGCCCGGCTGCTGCTGGACAGCTTTGCCGACATCACCCATGTCTATCTGGCGTCCGGGGCCTGCCTGCCGCTGCGCCCGGTGCGCGACCTGACGGCGTTCCTGGCGCAGGATCCCGACCGCGACCATATCGAAAGCGTCAGCGCCATCGATGTCGGCTGGACCGTCGGCGGGCTGAACGAGGAACGCTTTACCCTGTTCTACCCGCTGGACTGGCGCAGGCGGCGCTGGCTGTTCGACCGCCTGACCGACTGGCAACGCCGTCTGGGCATCCGTCGCAGGCTGCCCAAGGGGCTGACCCCGCATCTGGGTGCGCAATGGTGGTGCCTGACGGCGGTCACGCTGCGCGCCATCCTGGACGATCCGCGCCGGGCCGAATTCGACCGCTATTTCCGCATGGTCTGGATCCCGGACGAAAGCTATTTCCAGACACTGGCCCGGCGCCATGCGACCCGCATCGAAAGCCATTCGCTGACCTTGGCCAAGTTCGACCATGACGGGCGACCCTATCAGCTGTACGACGACCACGCCCTGATGTTGGAGGAATCGCGCTGCTTCGTGGCGCGCAAGGTCTGGCCCGAGGCGGCGCGTCTGTTGGCGCATTTCCCGCGTCCGGCCGGCGCGCGTCCCGACCTGTCCGCGCCCCAGCCCCAGCGGATCGAGCGCCTGATCAACCGCACCGTCCGCCGCCGCCTGCTGGGCCGGCCGGGCCTGTACATGCAGTCACGCTTTCCGCGCAAGGACGCCGAAAACGGCAAGACATCGGCCCCCTATGCGGTGTTCCAGGGCTTCTCCGACATCTTTCCCGGCTTCGAGAGATGGCTGACCGCGCAGGTCGACGCCGATGTCCACGGCCACCTGCTGGGCCCCGA
Organism: Paracoccus sp. PAMC 22219; assembly: GCF_000787695.1. GTDB lineage: Bacteria > Pseudomonadota > Alphaproteobacteria > Rhodobacterales > Rhodobacteraceae > Paracoccus. The sequence continues at coordinate 9,485 of NZ_BBPH01000184.1, forward strand.
GACGGTCGAGTTTGGCGGCCGCCCCCAGATCGGGCCGGGGGCGATCTCGTCCAGCACGCTGATCCGCGACCGCGACCCGCACGGGTTTCTGACCGCGCTGATCCGCATCACCACGCGGATGCAGGCGTTCCAGTTCAGCCCGCGCGACAATCAGGCGCTGAACTGGTTCATCGCCACCGATCCGAACGCGCATATCCACGTGGTCACCGGGGCCTGGATGCTGCCGTTGCTGGCCTCCGACATGCCGTTCGACGATATCCGCCGCGTCACAGCCCTGCTGCAGCGGGCCGAGATCAAGCAGATGGACGTGCTGAATTCGGTCTGGGTCAAGGCGCGCGTGCATGTTCACGAACTGACCGATTTCCTGGCCCGCCCCCAGGAGATGCTGTTCCAGTCGCTGGCCCATCTGCCGCGCCTGGCGGACGCGCCCACCGACATGCCGCAGATGCGCGACCTGCACGGGTTGCCCGAACTGCTGCGGCGGCTGCGCAATTCCGGGCTGCGTCCGCGCATGTCCGGCGACGGCCTGCCCATGCCGGAAATCCCCCTGCCTGAAAGGACCGCCGCCGAATGACCGTTCCGTTCCGCCGCTTTGTCATCTTCGCCGAGATGCGCACGGGCTCGAACCTGCTGGAGGCGACGCTGAACGCGCTGCGGGGCGTCACCTGCTTTGGCGAGGCGTTCAACCCCTACATGATGGGCTGGCCTGACAAGGACGAATTGCAGGGCGTCACCCGCGCGGCGCGCGAGGCCGATCCGATGGTCCTGCTGGACAAGCTGTTCGACAGGCCCGGCCACCTGCCGGGGTTCCGCTATTTCCACGACCACGATCCGCGGGTCTTTGACGCGATCATGCACGACCCCGAATGCGCCAAGATCGTGCTGACGCGCAACCCGCTGGACAGCTATGTCTCGACCCAGCTCGCGCGCGAGACGAACCAGTGGAAGCTGAACGAGACGGAGACCCCGATCCCCGCCGCCATCACCTATGACGGGCCGCTATTCCGCGACATGATCGCGGCGGTCGAACGGTTCCAGCTGCGCGTGATGCACCGGCTGCAGGTGACCGGACAGACCGCCTTCTGGCTGGGATACGAGGATCTGCGCGACGCCGAGGTGATGACCGGGCTGGTCCACTGGCTGGGCCGCACCGACATCGCGCGGGTCGAACCCGCCAGCGACCAGGTGCCCCAGAACCCACGCGAACTGGCCGATAAGGTGCGCAATTTCGACGACATGCAGGCGGATCTGGCGCAGATCGATCCGTTCATGCTGCGTCGCATCCCGAATTTCGAACCGCGCCGCGGCCCGTCCGTGCCCAGCTTTTCGGCGGCCGAGGCTGGGCACGGGCTGATCTTCATGCCGGTCCGCTGCGGGCCGGGCGATGCGGTGCGCGACTGGATGGCGACGCTGGGTGCGGTGTCGGGGGATTTCACCCAGACCAGCCTGCGCCAGTGGAAACGCCAGCATCCTGGCCATCGCAGCTTTGCGGTGCTACGCCACCCGCTGCACCGCGCCTGGACGGCGTTCCGCCAGCTGCTGACCGACAGCCGCCCCGAACTGCGCCAGTTGATGCGCGACGTGCATCGCGTCGCGCTGCCCGCCGACGCGGCGCTGGCGGGGCTGGACCGTCAGGCGCAGCTTGACCTGTTCGCGCAGTTCCTGGCGTTCCTGAAACGCAACCTGAACGGCCAGACGACGTTGCCGACCCATGCCGGATGGGCCAGCCAGTCCGAGGTGATCGCCGGGTTCAGCCGCGTGGCCAGCCCCGACATGCTGATCCGCGAGGACCGCATTGCCGAGGAACTGCCCGCCCTGGCCCGCGCGGCTGGCGTCGACGACGCGCGTCTGTCGGACCTGAAGGTCCAGCCGATGCCCGATTTCCTGCGCGACAAGGCGCTGTTGCAGGCCGCGCGGCAAGCATATCTGCGCGATTACATCGCCTTCGGGTTTTCGGACTGAGATTGGCGGGCCTTTCGGCCCGCCAACCCATTATGCCTTCAGCAGGGCCGCCAGTTCGGCCTGCTTTTCGCGCACCAGCGCCGCGTCGCCGTCGGATTCGACGTTCAGGCGCACCACCGGTTCGGTGTTCGACTTGCGCAGGTTGAACCGCCATTTTCCGAAATCCAGCGACACCCCGTCCAGATCGTCACGGCTGTCGGCCTGCGGCTCGTAGGTGTCGATCAGGCGCGCGATCGCCGCATCGGGGTCCGAGATGGTATAGTTCGTCTCTCCGGACGACGGATACAGGCGCATCCGCTCCTCCAGCATCTCGGCCAGGGTCATGCCCTTGCGGGACAGCAGTTCGATCATCAGCAGCCACGGGATCATGCCGCTGTCGCAGTAATAGAAATCGCGGAAGTAATGGTGCGCCGACATCTCTCCGCCATAGATCGCGCTGACATCGCGCATCTTGCGCTTGATGAAGGCGTGGCCGGTCTTGGACACCACGGCCTCTCCACCGGCTTCCTGGATCATCGCGCGGGTGTTCATGATCACGCGGGGGTCGTGCACGATCTTCTCGCCGGGCGATTTCTCAAGGAAGGCCGCGCCCAGCAGGCCGACGATGTATTCGCCGGGAATGAAGCGCCCGTTCTCGTCGAAGAAGAAGCAGCGATCGAAATCGCCGTCCCAAGCGACGCCCAGATCGGCCTTCTCCTCGACCATCTTGGCGACGGTGGGGGGCTGGTTCTCGTCCAGCAGCGGATTGGGGATGCCGTTCGGGAAGCTGCTGTCGACGTTGTGGTGCATGCGCACGAAGGTCAGCGGCGCGCCGCGACGTTCCAGCTCCGCGGCGATGGCGTCAAAGGTCGGGCCGGCGGTGCCGTTGCCGGCATTCACCACGATCTTCATCGGGCGCAGGGCGGCCACATCGACGAAATCGGCCATGCGGGACGCGTACTCCGCGCGGGCATGGCTGAAATCGGTGACGGTGCCCTTGGTCGCCGGGGCGAATTCGCCGTTGGTCGCCAGATCGATGATCGGCGGCAGTTCGGTCGCCGGGTCCAGCGGCGCCGAGCCGCGACCCACGATCTTCATGCCGTTGTAGTTGATCGGATTGTGCGAGGCCGTGACCTCGATCCCGCCGTCGGTGTCCTGGTTGCCGGTGTGGAAATACACCTCCTCGGTGCCGGCCAGCCCCAGGTCCAGCACGTCGGCGCCGCCGTCGGTCAGGCCCTCGATCAGCGCCGCGGCCAGTTCGGGCGAGGTCTCGCGGCTGTCGCGACCCACGACCACGCGCTTGGCGCCGCGCGCCTGCGCAAAGGCGCGACCGATGCGATAGGCGACGTCCGCGTCCAGGTTCTTGCCCAGCTCTCCGCGCACGTCATAAGCCTTGAAGCAGGTGATCTCGCGCTTGCCCAGCTGATCGCGATTGTCCATGAAGTCCTCCGGTTCCTGTCTGCATCAGCGCTAACAGGTTCAAACCGTTTTTCAAGGCCGCCGGGGCCGGATTGGTTCCCTCGGACCTTGGGATCAGGTGACGGCGCGCGTCCGGCACGCTAGCCTTGCGCAAAAGCAAGGACAGCCCGATGGATGCCAAGGCCCTGATCGCCGCCTATTACGACGCCTTCAACGCAGGGCGCACCGACGACATGCTGGCGCTGCTGCATGACGACGTCGAGCACCACGTGAACGAGGGCAAGATCCGCCGCGGCCGCGCGCTGTTTGCGGAATTCAACGCCCACATGACCGAAAGCTATCGCGAAAACCTGACCGACATGGTCATCATGGCCAATGACGCGGGCGACCGCGCCGCGGCGGAATTCGTGGTGAACGGCACCTATCTGAAGACCGATCCCGGCCTGCCGCCGGCCAACGGCCAGACCTATCGCCTGCCCGCGGGCGCGTTCTTCACCATCCGCGACGGCCGCATTGCGCGGGTCACCACCTATTACAACCTGGCCGACTGGATGGCCCAGGTCGGCGCATGAGCGTCGCGGTCCGCGTCCTGACCGGCGATGCGCTGGCTGACGCGCTGCCCGACGTGGCGCGCCTGCGCATCGATGTGTTCCGCGACTGGCCGTACCTGTATGACGGGGATGCCGATTATGAACGCGACTATCTGCGCGCGTATCAGTCGCCGGGCGCGGTCGTGGTCGCCGCGGTGGACGGGGACCGGATCGTGGGCGCCGCGACCGGCGCGCCGATGTCCGACCATGCCGCCGATTTCGGCGCGGCCTTTGCGGATCGCCCCGAACCGCTGTCCGACATCTTCTACTGCGCCGAATCGGTGCTGCTGCGCACCTATCGCGGGCACGGTCTGGGACACGCGTTCTTTGACGCGCGCGAGGATCACGCCCGCGCTTTGGGGGCACGCTGGTCGGCCTTCTGCAGCGTGATCCGCCCCGCGGACCACCCGATGCGCCCCGCGGATTACTGGCCGCTGGACGCGTTCTGGCGCAAGCGCGGCTATGCGCCCCTGCCGGGCGTCGTCGCGCAGTTCGCCTGGAAGGACCTGGGCCAGGCCACCGAGACCGAAAAGACCCTGCAATTCTGGATGAAACCGCTGTGAAGATCGCCGCCGCCGCCTATCCGATCGACTGGTTCGACAGCTTCGACGCCTATGCCGCCAAGCTGGCACGGTGGGTCTCCGATGCTGATGCCGATCTGTTGGTCTTCCCCGAATACGGCGCGATGGAGCTGGCATCCCTGTCCGGGCGCAACGTCGCCGGCGATCTGGAGGCCAGCCTGCATGCCGTGGCGGCGCTGGGCCCGCGGGTCCGGGCGCTGCATGTCGATCTGGCGGCGCGGCACGGCTGTCACATCCTTGGCGCGTCGGGGCCGGTCTTCGACGGCGCGCGCCCGACCAACCGCGCGGTCCTGTACGGCCCCGGCGGGGTGATCGGCCACCAGGACAAGCAGATCATGACCCGGTTCGAACGCGAGGAATGGCACGTCACCGGCGCCCCCGGCCTGCGGATCCTGGACACGGCGCTGGGGCGGATTGGCATCCTGATCTGCTATGACTGCGAATTTCCGCTGTTGGGGCGGGTGCTGGCGCAGGCCGGGGCGCAGATCCTGCTGGTGCCCAGCTGTACCGATACGGTCGCGGGGTTCAGCCGGGTGCGCATTGGCGCGATGGCCCGCGCGCTGGAAAGCCAGTGCGTCGTGGTCCAGGCACCCACCGTCGGCCCCTGCGACTGGATGCCCGCGCTGGACGAAAATCGGGGCCGCGCCGCGATCTATGGCCCGCCCGACGGGTTCTGGCCGGAAACCGGGATCATCGCCGAAGGCGAAATGGACGCGCCGGGATGGGTGCGCGCGACCGTCGATCTGTCCCGCGTGGACGCCAGCCGCCAGGACGGCGCGGTCCTGCCCTTTGCGCATTGGCCGGAACAGGAAATTTGTCGCCTGATCTGACGACAGCGGTCGGAATTTACACTGTATTAACCGGTTTGCGCTTTAACTGACCCCGGATCGCGCCATATCCTGAAGGTCATGCTGCATGTCACCGAAGCCATCGCCATCCAGGAATGGGAACTGTCCGAACAGTTCACCCGGTCTCAGGGACCGGGCGGGCAGAACGTGAACAAGGTGGAAACCGCGGTCGAGTTGCGGTTCGAGGCCGCGACATCCCCCAGCCTGGCCGACCCGGTCAAGCGCCGGCTGCAGCGGCTGGCCGGGCGACGCTGGACGCAGGACGGGGCGATCCTGATCCTGTCCCAGGAAACCCGCAGCCAGGCGCGCAACCGCGAACTGGCCCGCGAACGGCTGGCTGACCTGATCCGCCAGGCCCTGGTCGCCCCCAAGCGCCGCATCGCCACCCGCCCCACCCTGGGCAGCCAGCGCCGCCGCCTGAAGGCCAAGACCGTGCGCGGAGAGGTCAAGTCGCTGCGCGGCAAGGTGGAGGAGGAATGAGCATCTGGCGCCGGACCCTCGATCTGCTGCTGGGGCGGCGGCCGGTGTTGATGCAGGTCGGCGCGGTTTGCCGCGACCCGGCCAGCGGCAACGTCCTGCTGATCACCAGCCGCGACACCGGGCGATGGGTCATCCCCAAGGGCTGGCCGATGGAGGGGCGCACCCTGTCCGGAGCCGCCGCCCAGGAGGCGTGGGAGGAAGCCGGTGTCCGCGGCAGCATCCGCCCGTCCGAACTGGGCCGGTTCCGGTACCGCAAGAAACAGGACCAGGGCTATGCCGTCCCGGTCGAGATGCGGGTCTATCTGCTGTCCGTCGACAGCCTGTCCGATCATTTCCCCGAAGACCGGCAGCGCAAGCGCCGCTGGTTCGCCCCGGTCGAGGCCGCCCGCATGGTGGTCGAACCGGGCCTGAAACAGATCCTGGCCGCGCTGGACCGTCCCGATGCCGCCTGACCCGGCATGACCCACCGCCCCGGTTTCCGCGCGCTGGACAAGGATCTGGGCCGCATCGGCCATGCCGAGGTCGCACAGATGCACGCGTTTCGCCCCGTCTGGCGGTTGGGTCTGGCGGTGCTGGCGCTGGTCGGCGGGCTGCTGATGGTCATGGCCCTGTCGGGCGCGGCCCCCGGCGTGCTGGCCATCGGGGCGGGGCTGGTGGTCGCGGCTTGGCTGGGCATGGCGATCGGGGCGAACGACGTCGCGAACTCGCTTGGCCCCGCCGTGGGGGCGGGCGCCATCGGATTGCTGCCCGGACTGGCGCTGGTTGCCGTCGCGGGGGTCGGCGGGGCGGTGCCGTG
>NZ_BBPH01000183.1 GCF_000787695.1 Paracoccus sp. PAMC 22219
ACCGGCCGAACAGGCCGCACAGCTCATCCCGCGGATGGCCAGCCGGGTCACGGGCAGGGCGGTCGGGGGGGCGGCGGTCTGGGTCATGGGTGACAGATGTGGCCCGGGGGACGCGGGGTCAAGGCCGCGAGGGGGCCGAACGCCCTCGTGAGTTGCGGGGCGGGGGTGTTTCGCGGTATCCGGTGGGAAAGCAAACCGATTGGAACTGCGCCATGAACCGTCGTCAGATGATCTCTCTGGCCGCCCTGCTGGTGGCCGCACCCTTGGCTCCGACGCTTGCCGGCGCGCAGGAGGCGGCGGTCGACCGCTTTGCCCCGACCGAGGTCGCCATCCGTGACGATTTCGAGACCGGCAGCATCGTCGTCGTCAGCCGCGATTTCTACCTGTATCACGTGGTCGCACCGGGCAAGGCGATCCGGTACGGCGTGGCCGTCGGCACCGCCGAGCTGGTCTGGAAGGGCAAGGCCACGATCGGCCGCAAGGTCGAATGGCCCAGCTGGCGCCCGACCAACGACATGATCGAACGCAATCCCGACGCCTATGCCAAATACGCCGACGGCATGCCGGGCGGACCGCAGAACCCCCTGGGGGCGCGGGCGCTGTACCTGTACGACGACCGCGGCAACGACACCGCCATACGCATCCACGGCACGACCCAGCCCGGATCCATCGGCAGCGCGGTCTCCAACGGCTGCCTGCGCATGCGCAACGAGGCCGTGATCAGCCTGTTCGACCAGGTGCCGATCGGCACGCCCGTCTACGTCTTCTGATCTTGGACCTGACGCTTGCCAGCGCGGCGGACCCGGCATTGGCCGGGTTCGACGACATCATCGATGTCCGCGCGCCTGCGGAATTCGCGGAAGATCACCTGCCCGGTGCGATCAACCTGCCCGTCCTGACGGATGCGGAACGCGCCCGCGTGGGCACGATCTACAAGCAGGTGTCGCCATTCGATGCCCGCAAGCTGGGCGCGGCGCTGGTCGCGGCCAATGCCGCGCGGCACCTGCAGGGCGCGCTGGCAGACCGGGGCGGCGCGTGGCAGCCGCTGATCTATTGCTGGCGCGGCGGTCAGCGGTCGGGCAGCTTTGCCACGATCCTGTCGCAGATCGGCTGGCGCGTGGCGCGGGTGCAGGGCGGCTACAAGACGTGGCGGACGCTGGTTGTCGACCGGGTGCAGAACGGGCCGATCGCGGCCCCCGTGATCGTGCTGGACGGCAACACGGGCAGCGCCAAGACCGCGATCCTGCAGCGGCTGGCCCTGCGCGGTCATCAGGTCATCGACCTCGAGGGGCTGGCCCATCACCGCGGCAGCCTGTTCGGCGGCCATCCTGATGGCCAGCCCAGCCAGAAGATGTTCGAAGGCCGTCTGGCCGTCGCGCTGGAGGGGCTGGACCCCACCCGCCCCCTGCTGGTCGAGGCGGAAAGCAGCCGCATCGGCCAGATCACCGTCCCCAAGGCCATGTGCAGGCGATCTGCGCCGCGCCCCGCCTGCAGCTGCGGGTACCGGTCGCGGCTCGCGCGGCCTTTACCGCCGCCACCTATGGCGACATGGTCGACGACCCGGCGCGCGTGTCGGCGATCCTGGACCTGATGGCACCCCTGCACCCCGCAGAGCGCGTGGAGGGCTGGCGGCAGGCGCTGGCCCAAGGCGAGTGGCAGCATTTGTCCGAAGGGCTGCTGCGCGACCATTACGACCCCCGCTATGACAAGCACCGGTCGCGTCACGATGACGGGCGCGGACAGATCGTCGCACTGGACGGGCTGTCCGACCTGGACGCCGCCACCGGCCGGGTCGAGGCCGCGCTGGCCCGCATGACCGCGGGCGGTGCGCGCCCGGCGGCGGATCCGGGCGACATCCGCGCGGCGGTCTCTGATTTGTGATCGGGCAGGGGCGCGGGCTGGCCTAGTCTGACCGCGACCCCATGTCAGGAGAGCGCGATGACCCGGATGAGTGCCAAGGATTTCCCGCAGGAGCTGCTGGAGCTGTACGATTTCTATGCCCACGGCCGCATCACCAAGCGGCAGTTCCTGGACCGGGCGGGCAAGTTCGCGGTCGGCGGCGTCACCGCGCTGGCGCTGCTGAACATGCTGCGCCCGAACTATGCGCTGGCCCAGCAGGTCAGCTTTACCGACCCCGACATCCTGCCGGAATACGTGACCTATCCCTCGCCCGAGGGGCATGGCGACGTGCGCGCCTATCAGGTGAGCCCGGCGGGCGAGGGGCCTTGGCCCGCGGTGCTGGTGATCCATGAGAACCGCGGCCTGAACCCCTATATCGAGGATGTCGCGCGCAGGCTGGCCAAGGCGGGCTATCTGGCGCTGGCGCCGGACGGGCTGACCTCCAAGGGCGGCTATCCCGGCAATGACGAGGAAGGCCGCGCCCTGCAGGCCGAGGTCGACCCGACCATGCTGATGAACGATTTTTTCGCGGGCGCCGAACACCTGATGGCGCATGAGCAGTCGACCGGAAAGGTCGGTGCCGTGGGCTTCTGCTATGGCGGGGGCGTGTGCAACGCGCTGGCGGTGGCCTATCCGGAGCTGGGCGCGTCGGTGCCGTTCTACGGCCGGCAGGCCCCCGTCGCGGACGTTCCCAAGATCGAGGTGCCGCTGCTGTTCCAGTTCGCCGAGATCGACGAGAACGTCAACGCCACCTGGCCCGCCTATGAGGCCGCGCTGACCGAGGCCGGCAAGACATTCGAGGCGCATGTCTATCCGGGCACCAACCATGGCTTCCACAACGATTCAACGCCGCGTTACGACCCCGAGGCCGCGGAACTGGCGTGGCAGCGGACGCTGGACTGGTTCGCCCGCTACCTGGCCTGATCCTGCAGGAACCGGCGCAGCACCGTTTCCAGCTTGGCCGCCCCCAGGGGGGCCATCGCCTTGGTGTGGTCGTGGCTGATCGATTCGTCGGACAGCCCGGCCCCCATGTTGGTGATCACCGAAATGGCCGCCGCCCTGAGGCCCAGGAACCGCGCCAGGATGATTTCCGGCACCGTCGACATGCCCACCGCATCCGCGCCAAGCGTGCGCGCGGCGCGGATCTCGGCCGGGGTCTCGAAGCTGGGGCCGGAAAACCAGCAATAGACGCCTTGAGGCAGCTCGACCCTCTCGGCCGCCGCAGCCTCCAGCAGGGCTTCGCGGATCGCCACGTCATGCGCGTCGGTCATCGGCACGAAGCGCGCGTCGGTCGCCTCTCCGATCAGGGGGTTGGTGCCGGCGAATGCGATGTGGTCGTTCAGCAGCATCAGCCCGCCGGTCGGGATGTCGGGGCGCAGTGAGCCTGCTGCATTGGTCAGGATCAGCTTTTGGCACCCCAGTGCCGCCAGCACCTCCAGCGGCAGGCGCATCGCGTCCGCCCGCCCGGATTCGTAGTAATGCGAGCGGCCACCGAACACCGCGACCCGAACTCCCTCCAGCTGGCCGATGACCAGCTGGGGGACATGGCCCGACACGCCCGCATGGGGAAAGCCCGGCAGGTCGTCATAGGGGATCGCCACGCCATCGACCTTGGACGACAGGTGGCCCAGGCCGGACCCCAGGATCAGCCCGTATTCCGGGGCCTCCGGACCCGCGCGGTCGCGGATCAGGGCGGCCAGCTCAGCGCTCTTTGACATAGGGCTCTCCTCCGGCGCGGGGCGGGATGGCGCGGCCGACGAAACCGGCCAGGATCACCACCGTCAGGATATAGGGCAGCGCGTTCATGAACATCGACGGCACCACCACGACCCCCAGGTCCAGGTTCGGATAGAGGTTCGCGATCGCCTCCAGCAGGCCGAACAGGAAGGTCGCGAACAGCGCCTGCCACGGGCGCCACTTGGCAAAGATCAGCGCCGCCAGCGCGATGAAGCCGCGCCCGGCGGTCATCTCCTTGACGAAGCCCGCGGACAGGCCGGTCGCCAGATAGCGCCCGCGATGCCGCACAGCACCCCGGCGATGGCCACCGCGGTATAGCGCAGCCGGGTGACCGACACGCCGGCCGTGTCCACCGAAGCGGGGTTTTCCCCCACCGCGCGCAGGCGCAGCCCGAACCGGGTGCGGTAGAGCACCCACCAGGTGATCGGCACCAGCGCGAAGGCCACATAGACCAGGATCGTCTGCCCCGAGATCAGCCCGGAATAGATCGGGCCCAGCACGGGTACGTCGCGCACAGCCTCGGCGCCCGGCAGGGTGATCGGGTTGAACCGCCCCGCACCGGTCAGCGCCGGCGTGCGCCCGCCCAGGCCAAAGGCGTTCTGCCCGATCAGCACCGTCAGCCCCGAGGCCAGGAAGTTGATCGCGACGCCGGAAATCAGCTGGTTGCCCATGAAGGTGATCGAGGCCAGCCCGTGGATCAGCGACAGGGCCAGCGACCCCGCGATGCCCGCGGCCAGGCCCAGCCACGCGCTGCCGGTGATGTAGGCGACCGATGCGGCGGTAAAGGCCGCCATCAGCATCTTGCCCTCCAGCCCGATGTCAAAGACCCCGGCGCGTTCGGAATACAGCCCCGCCAGACAGGCCAGCAGCAGCGGCGTCATCAGGCGCAGCGCGCTGCCGATGCCCTGCTGGGCGGCGGCACCGTCGGCAAAGGCCCAGACAAGGCAGATGGCCAGGACGATGATCGCGATCAGCGATTCGCGGATGTTCATTTCACCGCCCCCCGGCTGGTCCGTTTCATGGTCAGGAACAGCCGTTCCAGCGGCATCCGGACCATGTTGTCCAGCGCGCCCGTGAACAGGATCACCAGCGCCTGGATCACGATGATCAGTTCACGCGGGATGGTGGTCCACAGAGCCAGCTCTCCGCCGCCCTGGTACAGGAAGCCGAACAGCAGCGCCGCCAGCAGGATGCCCAGGGGGTGGTTGCGGCCCATCAGCGCGACCGCGATGCCGATGAACCCCGCCCCCTCGACCGCGTTCAGGACCAGGCGTTCGGATTCGCCCATGACGTTGTTGATGGCCATCATGCCCGCCAACCCGCCAGAGATCATCATGGCGATGACCGTGATGCGTACCGGGTTGATTCCCGCATAGACCGCGCCGGGTTCTGATTTGCCAAAGGCGCGGATCTGATAGCCCAACCGCGTGCGCCAGATCAGCACCCAGATCAGGAAGCACGCCGCCAGTGCGACCAGGAAGGTCACGTTGACCGGCGTGTTGCGGCCCCATTCAAAGCCCAGCCCCGCCGCGATGTCGGTCAGCGCGGGCAGGTTCGTGGCCTCGGGGAAGCGGGCCGAGGCCGGGTCCATGCTGCCCGTCGGGCGCAGCTGGTTCACCAGCACATAGTTCAGCGTGGCCGCGGCGATGAAGTTGAACATGATCGTGGTGATCACGATGTGGCTGCCGCGTTTCGCCTGCAGGATCGCGGGAATGAACGCCCAGGCCGCACCAAAGGCCGCCGCACCCAGCATCGCCACCGGCAGGGCGATCGCCCAATGCGGCAGCGGCAGGAACAGCAGCACCAGCGCGACCCCCAGGCCGCCCATCGCCGCCTGACCCTCGCCGCCGATGTTGAACAGGGCCGCGTGATAGGCGACCATCACCGCCAGCCCGGTAAAGATGAAGTTCGTCGCGTAATACAGCGTGAAGCCCCAGCCATAGCTGGAGCCCAAGGCGCCCTGCACCATCGTGGTCAGCGCCATCCAGGGGCTTTCCCCGATGGCCAGGATCACCAGCGCGGAGATCCCCATCGCCAGCACCAGAGAGATCAGCGGCGTCAGGATGACGTCCGCCCATTTCGGCATCTTGTCCATCAATGCGCCCCCTGCGTCGCGCCCGGCATGGCGGTTCCCGGCGGGATGCCCGCATCATCGGGGACGTTCCTGGTATCGGTGATGCCCGCCATCAGCAGGCCAAGTTCGCCTGTGGTCGTCTGGCCGGGCAGGCGTTCGCCCATGATGCGGCCGTCGAACATCACGGCCACGCGGTCCGACAGGGCCAGGATCTCGTCCAGCTCCACGCTGACCAGCAGGATCGCCTTGCCCGCGTCGCGCAGGGCCACGATCTGCTTGTGGATGAACTCGATCGCGCCGATGTCCACGCCGCGTGTCGGTTGCCCGATCAGCAGCAGGTCGGGGTTACGCTCAATTTCCCGCGCGACGACGATCTTCTGCTGGTTGCCGCCCGAAAAGTTACGCGCCGCCAGGTGGCAGTCGCGCGGGCGCACGTCGAACCGCTCCATCTTGGCCTGCGCGTCGCGGCGGATGGCGTCGTTGTCCATCAGCCAGCCCTTGTTGAATTCGGGCGCGTCCTGCCAGCCAAAGGCCACGTTCTCCCAGGCGGTGAAATCCATGATCAGCCCCTCGACCTGACGGTCCTCGGGGATGTGGCCCACGCCGTCGCGGCGGCGCTGACCCGCGTCGCAGCCCGATCCCGACAGGGGCAGGGCGGCGTCGTTCATGCGGACCGTGCCGCCGACCTTGGCGCCCTTTTCCGGGTATCCGCCCAGGATCTCCAGCAGCTGGGTCTGGCCGTTGCCGCTGACCCCCGCGATGCCCAGGATCTCTCCCGCGCGGATGTCCAGGTCGATCCCGCGCAGGCGTTCGACGCCGTCGACATCGACCATGGTCAGCCCGCGCACCTCGAGGACCGGGGCCTGGGGCCGCGCCGGTTGCTTGTCCACGTTCAGCAGCACCTTGCGGCCGACCATCAGTTCGGCCAGCTGTTCGGGGCTGGTCTCGGCGGTCTTGACCGACGCGACCATCTCGCCGCGGCGCATGACCGACACGTTGTCGGTGATCTCCATGATCTCGCGCAACTTGTGGGTGATCAGGATGATCGTCTTCCCCTCGTCGCGCAGGCCCTGCAGGATGCGGAACAGGTGATCGGCCTCGGCAGGCGTCAGGACGCCCGTGGGTTCGTCCAGGATCAGGATGTCGGCCTGCCGGTACAGGGCTTTCAGGATCTCGACCCGCTGCTGGTGACCGACGGAAAGGTTTTCCACCACCTCGTCGGGGTCCACGTTCAGCTGGTATTCCGCCGCCAGACGCTTCAGCACGCCGCGCGCCTTGGACAGCGACGGGCGCAGCAGGGCGCCGTCCTCGACCCCCAGAATGATGTTCTCCAGCACGGTAAAGTTCTGCACCAGCTTGAAGTGCTGGAACACCATGCCGATGCCCGCGCGGATCGCGGTCTGGCTGTCGCTGATGCTGATCGGCTGACCTCCCACCAGGATCTGTCCCTGGTCCGGCTTGTAAAAGCCGTACAGGATCGACATCAGCGTCGATTTCCCGGCGCCGTTCTCTCCGATGATACCGTGGATCGTGCCCTTGGGCACGGCCAGGCTGATGTCGCGGTTCGCCTGCACGGCCCCGAACGCCTTCGAGATGCCGCGCAGCTCGATGGCAGCGGGGGCGGCCGTGTCCGACCGCCCCCCCAGCATGTCGCCCGCAGTGGTCATTACGACGCCGGGCAGGCGTTGTCGGTCATGAAGTCATGCACCGCGACCTCGCCCGAGGCGATGGCCGCCTTGGCCTCGTCCACGGCAGTCTGCATCTCGGCGGTGACCAGCTCGGCGTTGCTGTCATCGACCGCGACGTCCACGCCGCCTGCGGCCAGGTCCATGACCTTGACGCCCGGCTCCAGGTCGGCGCCCGCCGTGAACGCATCAAAGACCGCGTTGTCGACGCGCTTGACCATCGAGGTCAGGATCTGCCCCGGATGGAGGGCGTTCTGGTTGCTGTCCACGCCGATGGCCAGGATGCCCTCGTCGGCGCTGGCCTGCAGCACGCCGATGCCGGTGCCGCCGGCGGCGGCATAGATCACGTCGGCGCCCTGCGATTTCTGCGCACGGGCCAGTTCGCCACCCTTGACGGGGTCGTTCCAGGCCGCGGGCGTCGTGCCGGTATAGTTGCTGACCAGCGACCCTTCGGGCTGCACCGACTTGAAGCCTTGCGCAAAGCCGCATTCGAACTTGCGGATCAGCGGGATGTCCATGCCGCCGATGAACCCGACGGTGCCCGATTCAGACGCCATCCCGGCCATGACGCCGGCCAGATAGCTGCCCTGCTCCTCGGTGAAGACGACCGACTGCACGTTCGGGGCCTCGACCACCATGTCGATGATGGCGAATTTCGTGTCCGGGTAATCGCCCGCGACCTTGGTCAGCACGTCGCCAAAGGCAAAGCCGGTCATGACGATGGGGTTCGAACCGCTTTCGGCCAGACGGCGCAGGGCCTGTTCGCGCTGTGCCTCGGACTGCATCTCCAGCTCGCGATAGGTGCCGCCGGTCTCCTCGACCCAACGCTGCGCGCCGCCAAAGGCCGCCTCGTTGAACGACTTGTCGAACTTGCCGCCCAGGTCATAGATCAGCGCAGGGTCCGCCAGCGCGACGCCGGCCGTCAGACCGGTCATGGCCGCACCCGCCAGAAGCGATTTCATCAGGGACATAAAGGAACCTCATCCTGTTTTTCGCGGGCGATTCAACGGGCCCGCTGATCGCCCGATTAGGGCGCATCGCATGGGGCCGGTCAACCGCCTTCTTGGGTCGCACGCAGCGTCAGACGCATCACGATCGCATCCGTCGCAGGCCCGTAATATCGCCGCCTGACGCCCGATTCCAGCCACCCCGTGGCCGAATACAGCCCGCGTGCCGCAAGGTTGTCATCGGCGACCTCCAGAAAGGCCTCCTCGGCCCCCATCGATGCGGCCCTGCCCGCGAACGCGGCAATCAGCGTGCGCCCGGTGCCTGCCCGCCGCGCCTGCGGCTCCACGGCCACGGTCAGCAGTTCGGCCTCGCCGGCGATGGCGCGCCCCATCAGGAACCCCTGCGGCGCCTCCAGCAGAAACGTGCCCCGCGTGTCCAGCAGGCCTGCGAACTCCTCGGCTGTCCAGGGGCGGGGGTTCCGAAAGCATCGCGCATGCAGCGCGGCCAGCGCGTCCGGCGTCACGCCAGGATCACCGGCGGCGCATCGCGCGCGGGCGCGGCATCGGCGGGGCGCAGATAGACCGGCGCGGGACGCGGCTGCGGCAGATCGGCGCGGG
>NZ_BBPH01000182.1 GCF_000787695.1 Paracoccus sp. PAMC 22219
CCACGACCTCGGCCACGTTCACGCTTGGCAGGGGGTTGACGAATTTGGGCTCGGGCAGAACGGGGTCGGGGCCGATCTGGCTGGTGATGTCGAAACCGTCGGTGGCCTGCGCGGTGGCGGCCAGCGGCACGGCAAGGCCCAAGGCCAGAACGGTGGAACCGGACAGCATCAGCCTGCGCCGCAGAATGGAATTATGGGTCGTCATGATGGGGCGTCCTTTTCAGGCGGTGCGCAGGGTCAGGGGGGCGGTGGCACGACGGTTCAACATCGCAGCCAGCAGCATCAGCACGCAGGTCACTGCGGACAGCGCGACACCCCAGGGCATGATGGCGGTCCAGCCGTCGCCCGCATGCAGCAGGTTGTTGGCGAATGCGGCCAGCATGACCAGCACGTACATTCCGACCGCGCCCCAGGACGGACCGGGCCGGCGGGTCAGCAGGCCGACCAACCACAGCACGCAGCCGATGCCGGCCACGATCATGCCAAAAACAGCAGCCAAGACGAAAAATCTTTCCACATCAGGACGGTGGTCTGAAGATAGGCCAGATCGGTCACCAGAGGCAGGGCCAGAAAGCCCGCCGATATGTGGGTCAGGACCGACAGGCCCGGAACGGGGCGCCGCGCGCCAAGGGGGTGCGGGGAATAGGCGGTTGCGGCCATGGGATCGCTTTCGTGAAATGCGTTATGACCAATAGAACGGACAAACCCCCGCGATGTTCCACCATGACGCACAGCGATCGCGTCGGGGCCGCACCCGAACCGGGCGCGGCCCCTGCCTGGTCAGGCTGCGGCGCGCGACCCGGTGCCGCGCAGGCGGCGGACCGCGATGTCCAGGCCCAGCATCACCAAGAGCGACGCCCCGGTCAGCGGGAACAGGATGCCCCCCACCGCCAGGATGGCCAGCAGGCCGCGGAACACCCGGCGGTCGGCGGGCATCGGCGGCACGCCCATCGCGCGCGACGGGCGGCGCTTCCACCACATCACGCCTGCCGACACCGCCAGCAGGATCACGCCCGCACAGACCGCCAGCAGCAGGATCTGGTTCGCCAGCCCGAACTGCTGGCCCATATGCGTGTTGATCCCGAATTCCAGCCAGCGGCCCATCGGCCCGTAATCGGCATAGCTCATGTCGACCAGGGGTTGGCCGCTGTACTGGTCCAGATGGACCACCCGCTGCTGGGCCAGGTCGTCGGGATAGACCGATCCGCTGTAGACGCCCGTCGGCGACGAGGGCAGCGACACCGAATAGCCCTGATGCAGGCCAAGCCGTTCCAGCTCCGCCACCGCGGCGTTCAGCCCGATGGGGGCCGCCCCGTCCGCAGGGGGCAGGGTTTCGGGAACGCGCGCCTGTTCCAGCGACCATGATGTCTGCGCGGTGTCGGTCAGGCGCTGGTCCGACATGGGCACGTCGACCCGCACGCCCGCCGGATAGCCGAAGTTGTGACCATTGGCCCATTCGTTGACCTTGCCGCCCCAGACCTGCGACCAGGGCATGCCCGTCACCGCCAGGAACACGATGAAGCCGCCGACCACGATGCCGGTGACCGCATGGGTGTCGCGCCAGAACACGCGCTTTTTCCGGTCGCCCAGGACCGACATGACGCCGCCCGACTGGCCGCGGGGCCACCACAGGAAGATGCCGGTGGCGACCAGCAGGATGGTCCAGCCGCCCACGATCTCGATCACGCCGCGCGCGACGGGGCCGAAATAGCGCAGGCTGTGCAGGTAACGCACCGTCCACATGACCGTGCTGCGTTCGGGGCGCGCGCCCAGGACATAGCCCTCGTAGGGGTTCACGAAGACCGACATGCGGCGGCCGTCGTCGGTGGCCACCGTCACCTCGGCCGAGACATGGGGCGCGGGCGGGTCGGTGTACTTGACCGCGCGTCCGGGCACCGCGGTGACGGCCGAGGCGACCAGCGCCTCGGCGCTGAGCGCGCCGGTCTGGGCGACCTCGACCCGCTTGATGTCGGAATGGACGATCATGTCGATCTCGTCGCGGAACAGATAGGCCGCGCCGGTGATGGCCAGCGTGATCAGAAAGGGCAGGACGAACAGTCCCGCATAGAAATGCCAGCGCCAGACGGCGCGGTACAGGTCGGACGCTGCCGCGCGCGGGCGGGTCGTGGCGTCCATGGTCGTGTCGGACATGGGTTTCCCTGTCGATTTCGATGTCGGTGTGGCGGCGCGACCCCCGCGCCGCCCAGGGGGTCAGCTGGCCATCAGGCGGCGGATGGTGCCCATCGCGCGCTCATGCGGCTCCTGATAGGAGACGAGGCCGAAGAAATCGCCGCGATCATCGAACAGCAGCACCTGGGTCGAGTGATTGACGGTATAGTCCCCACCCTCCAGCGGCACCTTCTGCGCAAAGGCGCGGAAGGCGGCCACGGCCTTGTCGACCTCGGCCGGATCGCCGGTGATGCCGGTCACGCCGGGTGCCCAGGACACGTATTCGCCAAGGATCTCGCGCGTGTCGCGTTCGGGGTCCACGGTGATGAACAGCGTGCGCAGCTCCTGCCCGTCCTGGGCCAGATCCTCCTGCCAGGCGGTGACCTCTCCCAGGGTGGTGGGGCAGATGTCCGGGCAATGGGTAAAGCCGAAGAAGACCGCCGTCGGCTGACCCTCCAGGTCGGCTTGGGTAAAGGGCTGGCCGTCGGCGGTGACCAGGGCGTAATCGCCCTTGCCCAGTTCCTGCATGGCGATCTGATGGTCGGTGGGCGCGGGCTGCAGGACCGTGGCCCACAACAGCGCGGCACCGGCCACGACGACCGCGGCCCAGGACAGCACCCGGATCAGGCGAAGGCTTTGATGCGTCATGTTCAGTGCCCCGCGTGCGGGTCGGTGCCGTGCGCTGCGTCGCCCGCCGCGCGTGCGTTGAACGCTTGGATCGACAGCGGCACGGTGAGATCGCCCGCGGTCTCGAAGGTCAGCGTGACCTCGACCGTGTCGCCCTCGACCAGCGGGCCAGCCAGCTGCATGAGCATCAGGTGATAGCCGCCCGGTTCCAGCGACACGGTCGCGCCTGCGGGGATCGGCAGGCCGTCGTCCAGCGGACCCATCGTCATGATGTCGCCGTTCATGACCATCTCGTGGATCTCCATCCGACCGGCCATGTCCGACGATGCGGCGACCAGCCGGTCGTCCTCCTCGCCGTCATTGGTGATCGTCAGAAACCCGCCCGCCACCGGGGCATTGGGCAGCGTGGCGCGGGAATAGGGGGCGGTGACGGTCAGATCGCCTGCCTGCCACGCAGCGTCCGGGTCGGGCAGGGACAGCGCGGCATCCTGGGTCGCGGGGCCGTGGTCGGCATGGCCCGCGCCGTCACCGGCGCCATGGGCCCATGCGGCGGGGGTCAGCAGGGTCGCGGCAGCAAGCGCCGCCAGAAATCCGGATGTGGTCATGTCTGTGTCTCATCTGTGAACGGTACTGTGCGCGGCGGCCGCGATGCGGCTGCCGGACGGTCGCGGCCCCCGGGCGCCATGCGGGGCCGGGTCGTCGCGTCGGTCTCAGATGAGTGTGGGTGGTCCGCGTGCGGCGGGGGTCAGAACCTCGGCCCGGCGGACATGCAGGGGGATGTCGATGCCGTGATCGGCGTCCAGTTCACGGACAAGCGGTGGGGTCATGTCGATCGCGGGGGACGCCAGGACCGATTGCCCGTGCAGCGCCCAATCGCAGGGCGCGGTGCCGGGATGGCCGCCGCGACCCGGTTCGTCGGCCCGGTGGACCTGCCCGTCGGGGGTCATGATCGCATCGACCATGCCGTCGCCGGTGCACAGCACGATCCGCATGCCGCCCGCGGGGGCGGCCTCGATCATCGTGCCCTGGCTGATCGTGGCCAGCATCAGGAAGGGCACCAGCAACAGCCAGCGCAGCGCGCGGCCCGGCGTCAGCCGTGCCCGTGGTGGTCTGCCGTTCTGGGAATTGCGACGGATCAACGCTGTCTCCTGGCTGCGCGGCATCGATAGCGCAGCCGGAAACCAAAGTGAAGATGCCCCGAAGCCGCAGCCACGGCCACTGATGTCATGCCCCGGATGCAAAGCGATAGCCGACCCCGGCTTCGGTGAAGATGTATTGCGGATTTCCCGCATCGTCGCCGATCTTGGCGCGCAGTTGCCGGATGAAGACGCGCAGATATTGGCTGTCCTGCAGATGGGCGGGGCCCCAGACATGTTCCAGCGCCATGCCCTGGGTCACCAGCCGCCCCGCGTTCGATGCCAGCAGCCACAGCAGGTCGAACTCCTTTCGGGTCAGGTGGATGTCGGTCCCGCCCTTCAGCACCGTCCGGGTCGAGGCGTCGATGGTCAGGTCGGCCACGTGCAGGGCCGCCCCCTGCGGGGCCGTGCCAGCCCGGTCGCGCAGCAGGCCGCGCAGGCGGGCCAGCAGTTCCCCGATCCCGAATGGCTTGGTCACGTAATCCTGCGCACCCGCGTCCAGCAGGGCGACCTTGTCGGCCTCGGACGCGCGGACCGACAGGACCAGCACCGGGACCTGGCTCCACTCTCGCAGCCGGGCCAGGACCGCGCGCCGTCCATGTCGGGCAGGCCCAGGTCCAGGATCACCGCCTCGGGGCTCGTCAGGGCGCAGGCCTCGATGCCCTCGCGGCCGGTCGCTGCCTCGGTCACGTGATGGCCCTGCGCCTCCAGCGCGACGCGCAGGAAACGGCGGATCGGGGCCTCGTCGTCGATGATCAGGATGCGGGCGGGAAGGGTCATGCGGGCGCGTCCGGTGCAAACAGGGGCAGGGTCAGCGAGATGCGCGTGCCGCCCCCGTCCGCCTTGGCCGCATGCGCCGCGATCCGCCCGCCATGAGCCTCGACGATACCCCTTGCGATGGCAAGGCCAAGCCCGGTGCCGGCGCGCTGTCCGTCGCCCTCGGCCACGCGATAGAACATGTCAAACACCTTCTCGCGCGCATCCGCAGGAATGCCGGGCCCGTCGTCGCTGACCGACAGCTCGGCCCACCCGTCTGCGGCACGCGCCGAGACGTGGATGGCGCTGCCATCCGGCGCATATTTGGCGGCATTGTCCAGCAGGTTCATCACGACCTGTTCGATCAGCAGGGGGTCCACCAGCACCGGGGGCATGTCCGCGGGGACGCTGACATCGATCCGGTGCGCGCCAAGCGCGTTTCGCAGGCGATAGCGGGCGCTGCCGGCAATCTCCCTGAGGTCTGCCGCGACACGCGTGGGCACAAGCGCGCCGTGGCCAAGACGGGTCATGTCCAGCAGGTTCTGGATATAGCGGTCCAGCCGCTCGCCCTCTTCGCGGATCGTCGCGGCCATGCTGGCGCGGGCGGTGGCTGACAGCTCCAGCGCCGGGTCGGCCAGCGACGAGGCCGCCCCGATGATCGACACCAGCGGCGTGCGCAGGTCGTGACTGACCGAGGACAGCAGGGCCGCGCGCAGGCGTTCGG
>NZ_BBPH01000181.1 GCF_000787695.1 Paracoccus sp. PAMC 22219
AGCGTGGAGACCCTGACCGCCCTTTTCGTGCTGGTGGTGTTCCTGTTCGCGCTGATGGGCGCCATCGACATCATCCGCAACCGCGTGATGCAGCGGATCGCCGCCCGGTTCCAGGACCGGATGGAGGGGCGCGTCTTCGATGCCGCCCTGCGCGAAGGCGCGTTGCGCGGCGACGAATCTGCCGCCACCGCCGGCGGGATGCGTGACCT
The DNA here is from genome assembly GCF_000787695.1 of Paracoccus sp. PAMC 22219. Classification (GTDB taxonomy): domain Bacteria; phylum Pseudomonadota; class Alphaproteobacteria; order Rhodobacterales; family Rhodobacteraceae; genus Paracoccus. The sequence goes on from NZ_BBPH01000181.1 coordinate 210, forward strand.
GGATTCGGTCCAGCGGCTGATCGGGTCGCCGGTGATGCTGGCATTTCTCGATCTGCCTTGGGCGCCCCTGTTTCTGGCGGCGATCTTCGTCTTTCACCCGGTCCTGGGGATCGTGGCCACCATCGGCGGCGCGATCCTGGTGGGCACCACCATCCTGAACCGCGTGCTGACCCGCGCGCCGCTGCAGGGCTCGGCCCAGGCTGGCGCGCAGGCGCAGCGCATGGCCGATCTGTACCGGGACGAGGGCGAGGTGATCGGCGCCCTGGGCATGCGCGGCGCGACCTTTGCCCGCTGGCGCGTGGCCCGATCGGAATCGCAGGACAATTCGGTCCGCGCGGGGGACCTGTCGGCCGGGTTCAGCGTGTTTTCGCGGACCTTCCGGCTGTTTCTGCAAAGCGCGATGCTTGCGGCGGGCGCTGGCTGGTGCTGCGCCAGGAACTGACGCCGGGCGCGATGATCGCCAGCTCCATCGTGATGGGCCGCGCGCTGGCCCCGGTGGACCAGCTGGTCGGCGGCTGGCCGTCGGTGCAGGCGGCACAGGACGGTTGGGGTCGCCTGGCGGGCCTGCTGTCGCGCCAGCCTGCCGATCCGGCCCGCACGCCCCTGCCCCGCCCCGAAGCCCGGCTGGAGGTGCGCAACCTCTCCGTCGCCCCTCCGGGAGAGGGACAGGCCACCCTGCGCGCCGTCAGCTTCGGCGTGGCGCCCGGCACGGCCCTGGGGGTCATCGGCCCGTCGGGCGCAGGAAAATCGACACTGGCTCGGGCGCTGATCGGGGCGTGGCGCGTGGGCGGGGGCAGCATCCGCCTTGGCGGCGCGACGCTGGATCAGTACCACCCCGACGTGCTGGGCGGGTTGATCGGCTATCTGCCACAGCAGGTGACGCTGTTCGACGGCACCATCGCCGAAAACATCGCCCGCTTGTCCGACCGTCCAGACCCCGACCGGGTTGTGCGGGCCGCGCAGGCGGCGGCCGCGCATCAGATGATCCTGGACCTGCCGCAGGGTTACGACACGCGCATCAGCCAGACGGCGGGTCGCCTGTCGGGCGGCCAGATCCAGCGCATCGGGCTGGCCCGCGCGCTGTATCCCGACCCGGTGCTGCTGGTCCTGGACGAGCCGAACTCGAACCTGGACAACCTGGGGTCCGAGGCGCTGAACGCCGCGATCCGGCGGCTGAAATCGCAGGGCGGCGCGGTCATCATCATGGCCCACCGTCCCGCCGCGATCAACGAATGCGAAAACCTGCTGGTGCTGGAGGGCGGCGTCCGCCGCGCCTTTGGCCCGCGTGACAAGGTGCTGGAACAGATGGTGCAGAACTCGGCCCAGATCCGTCAGGCTCAGACCTCGGGCCAGGGCGGGGGCGTCGCATGAGCGCGGGTCCGAAACGCGCGGCATCGGGTGACCGGCGCTGGCCTGTGCGCGGCCCGATCGTCGCCGGCGTGCTGGCGGTTCTGGTGCTGGTGGGCGGCTTCACGGTCTGGGCGATGTCCACGCGCATTTCCGGCGCGGTGGTGGCGGGCGGCCAGGTCGAGGTCGAACAGCAGCGCCAGATCGTCCAGCATCCAGATGGCGGCGTCGTCCAGGACATTACCGTGTCCGAGGGCAGCACCGTCGCCGCGGGCGACCTGCTGCTGACGCTGGACGGCACGCTGCTGCGCACCGAACACACCATCGTCGAGGGCCAGTATTTCGAGATCCTGGCCCGCCGCGGCCGGCTGGAGGCGGAACGCGCCGATGCCGACACGATCGCCTTTCCCGACGAACTGGTGCAGACCGCGACCGCATCGCCGGCCCTGCAGGACCTGATCGCGGGACAGACCAGCCTGTTCCGCAGCCGCCTGGACACCCTGCGCCAGTCGCTGGACCAGCTGGCCAAGCAATCCGACCAGATCGATTCCGAGGTCGACGGCATCGACGCCCAGATCGCCGCCCTGGCCACGCAGCGCGAGTTGATCGGGCGCGAACTGACCGACCAGCAAAGCCTTCTGGACCGGGGCCTGGCCCAGGCCAGCCGCGTGCTGGCGCTGGAACGCGAGGCCGCGCGCATCGACGGCGAACTGGGATCGCTGCAGGCCAGCAGCGCCTCTGCCGCGATCCGCCAGACGGAACTGCAGATCCAACGCCTGCGCCTGGCCGCCGAACGCCGCGAGGTGGCCGAGACCGAACTGGGCGATCTGGGCTATCGAGAGCTGGAACTGGCCGAACGCCGCCGCAGCCTGACCGAACAGCTGGAGCGGCTGGAGATCCGCGCCCCCGTGTCGGGCGTCGTCTACAACATGCAGGTCACGACCCCCCGGTCGGTGATCCGCCCCGCCGACCCGCTGCTGTACATCATCCCGCAGGACCGCCCCCTGGTGATCGGTGCCCGCGTGGCCACGATCAACATCGACGAGATCCAGCTTGGCCAGCCCGTCGTGCTGCGGTTTTCCGCATTCTCGTCGCGCACCACGCCCGAAATCGACGGACGGCTGGACCGCATTTCAGCCGACGCGCTGCTGGATGAGGCGACGCAGACGCCCTACTACCGGGCCGAGGTGTCGATCCCGCCCGACCAGCTGGAAAAGCTGGGCGGGCTGGCACTGGTCCCCGGCATGCCGGTCGAGGTGTATATCCAGACCGGCGACCGCAGCCCGATGGCCTATCTGATGAAACCGCTGACCGACTATTTCAACCGGGCGT
>NZ_BBPH01000180.1 GCF_000787695.1 Paracoccus sp. PAMC 22219
GGCGGCAGCGACGGAGACGGCGGCAGCGACGGGAACGGCGGCGGCAATGGGAATGGCGGCGGTAATGGAAACGGCGGCGGTAATGGAAACGGCGGCGGTAATGGAAACGGCGGCGGCAACGGCGGCGGCCGGGGCTGAGCAGTGAGAAGGCCGTGTCTGGCGACATGAGCCGGCCAGCGACAACCAGTTTTCATAACGGTATTGGACCCGCTAACCGACTGGCAGCTGTATCTGTCATCGTGAAGCGCTAGCTACGTCTGGACTTCCAGGATAGTGACCCGGAGGTTTACAGAACCCCACGTGCAATGCGGATCATCTGAAGAAGCTCGTAGTTTGGATCATTCAATCGAACGAGTTGCCCATTCACGACAGCGTAGTTTCATCGTTGCCCAATCGTGGCAGGCGATAGAGGCTGATCAACTCATCCTGCGTCAGAGCGGCGGTCGGAGCGATTGGCGTCCCGGCCATGAGATCGGGTACATCTGCCATCTGATTTACCAGAAGCAATGACCTGTAATCCTCCCTGTCGAGCAGGACAGGCAATCCGTCGATCAACGCATACCGTTGGCCTTCGGGGGCAGGATCAAGATCGAAGAGCGTCGCGATCTGATCCGACTGCAACAGCATCGACTCCGGGTCCGGATCGACCGCGGCTTGGGAGCTGAGCCACTCGTCACGGCGTTCGACCCAGATCGTGTCGTACCTATCCTGATCATAGGACGCCCATTCGTCATAGGTGACACCATTTTTCGCCAAGCCTGGTGGAACGCAGGGGGGATCCTTCTTGGCAAGGCCGGGCGGGCAATTGAGATAGGTGATCAACTCGTCGTCGGGAATATCCGCGACAAGCAGCTGGGGAGTCAAAAAAGCCAGCGCGGTAGCGGCCAACACGCGCCTCATGTCACGATCTGTGGGCGCTGCCGTCGATAAGAGGCGATTCAATACCTCTTCACGCTCTCCCGTCGTGAAGCGTTGCGGGCCTGGGGCGCCATTGCCGTTCTGTCCGCGGGCACGCTCGGCGCTTCTGTTTCCTCTGGTAGCGTGATCATTTCCATTGCCCCTGTGGGCATTCCCGTTGCCGGGATTATCATTGCCGGCACTGCCCCGACCCCTTTTGGGCGGCTTGTCCTTGTTCTTGCCGATGTTGCCTTGGGCCAGCCAGATATGCTCGCTTGGCGCGCCTCCGGCGTGCGCACTGTTGCCCTCTCCATGGATCGGGGTAGCGAACGAGGATGTCGACGATAAGGCAAACGCAATAGCGGCATTTATGAAGAACCTGGTCATGGCGGACACCTCTTGTTCGACAATGAACTAACTATCTGGCGACGTGATCATTCGGGTTTGGCTTCCACCCGAAATTGAATTTACCGGGCACCACGCGATCCCTGAGGTTAGCTCAAGCAACTTGCAGTTGCGATCATATGTCGGTGACGGGGCGTGAGATAGCCAATTCTTCGTCGAGAATGCCTTCCGTATCTTGGGCCAATCTAATTCCCGTATAAGTTGAATGATGCGGAACCTCGCTGCCGTAGGCGTGCGTTGGTGCTCCAGGCAGTCAATGGGAGACGCATGATGTTGAAGACTCCGTTCAAGGCTCTATTGGTGGGAAGCCAGATCGCCGTGACCAGCCTGATGGCAACTACCGCCATTGCGCAGACCACCCAGATCGAGACCCCTCAGGGTTCCACGGTGATTGTTCCCGACAATGCGCTGGAAGAGGAGCCATCCGGCGGTTTCGTCACCGAGGGCGACTACCCCCGTCTGGACAGCATCGAGAACTATGAGGCGATTGCAGAAACCCTGTCAGATCAGGGGTATTCCGATATCTTCATCCAGCGCGAGGGCCCGATCCTGACGGTCACCGCGCAGCGCGCCGGTGTGCCGACCGAGCTGGTCTACAGCACGGCCAACGGTCGTCTTGTTTCTGTGGATGGGGTCGAAACCCGCGCGGATCCCGAAGGATCGTCTGCAGGTGACGATGTTGGCCAGGCAGAGGCCGGAGCATCGGATGCAGGCGATGATAGTGATACACCAGATACCCCGAGTGGCGATGACGGGGCGAGTGAGGATAGCGCCGGTGATGACGGGGCCGATGGCGGGTCAGATGCAGGCGATGGCGGGGCTGACAGTGGCTCGGATGGATCCGACGGTGGCGACGCGGATGGTGGCTCGGACGGCAGCGATTCAGACAGCGGCGCGGACGGTGGCTCCGAGGGAGGCGGTTCAGATGGGGGATCAGACAGCAACGGCTGATATCCCTCTCCAACCCGCTCTCCTGTAAGGAAACCCCCGCAGCATGGAGCTGCGGGGGTTTTCATAGGCATGTAGATGCAGGCGTGCGCCATACGAATTGCCTGATCTGATCTTCAGAGCTGCGCTGGACCCCATTTTATCGTAACACCAGCCGTGAGGGGGGCATCTTAGGTGGTCCTACAGACATCAGTGCAGGGTACCGCACTGCTGCGCGACAAAGGCGGTCCCGACACGGGACCGCCAGATGGTGACATTATTCAGATCATTCAGTTGCCGCTGTCTGAAGCAGGTCGGTGATGCGCCGGACAGACGCACGACGGTTCTCGCGGACATCGCCCTCCTGCTGGATCCGTGGGAACTGTTCACCATAACCCTGGATAACCATGTTCTCCGGCGGAACCTGAAAATACTCGCTCAATGCCAGCGCCACAGACTCTGCGCGACGGTCCGACAGGGCGAGGTTTGCAGCAGGATCACCCACGGTGTCCGTATGCCCCTCAACCAGGAAGATTTCGTTCGGATTGTCCGCGATCGCTTCACGGATGACATTCCCCAAGGCAGTGAGTTTCTTCGCCTGGTCAGCATCAATCGCCGCCGAGTCCGTCTGGAATGTGACAGCGTTGACGTCAACGGAGGTGACCAGCGAGCGAACCTCCGAGATGTCGCGGATCTGCGACAGGCTGAACCGTCTATCAACGGCCAACCGAGCCATCAGGGCCTCACGGAGCGCGGTTTCGTCCAGATCAGCTGCCGACCCGTCGAACGTCGGCGCTGGAGAGGGCAGGCTCGCGACATCAACGGGCTCCACGACCGACGTGTCGTCAAGCAGGATCGTCTGCTCCCCATCAGCCGAAATGAGCGTACGGCGCAGGATCCGCAGATCGGCGTCACGGATCGTGACAATACGGCTGCCATCCGACCGCGTCACGATGGTGCGCGAGGATCCATCATCGAAGTTCTCTGTCGCGACAGTCGACCCAGGCTGGCGAAGAAGAGCGACGTCATCCTTGATCAGCTGTTGGGTGCCATCGGAACGGGTCACAACGATGCGGTCGGGCGTCGACAGCGCGACCTGGCGATTGTTGCTGAGCATCGCGCCGACGGCCACTCCGCCCAGGCCCAGCAGGATGGCCTTGGCCAAATCATTGTCATCATCGTCGTCGCTGGACTGTTCCTGATTGCCATCAGCCGAGGTGGCTTGCTGCAGGGTAGTCGCAAAATCTTCGCTCGAGGAACGGCTGTTTTCCTCGGTCACTTCCTCTTCGGTCACCTCGGCAGTAGCAGAGTCATCCAGCGCGGCGGCGGCTGGCGCTTCGGCAGTTTGAGCGGTCGCCTCGGGCGCGTCAGCAGTCGTCATCGGAATGTCTGCGCCGGAAGCGTTCGCGTCGGTTTGGGCTTCGCTCTGTCCGTCGGCGCCGACTGTCGACGGCTCTTCCGTTCCGAGAGGCAAGGGTACCGCCGGGTTTGCCGGGGCGGTGCTGCCCTCGGTCGACTCAAGCACATCCGTCAGGTCTTCTGTACCCGCCGGGGTCGTTTCCGCCTCCGGTGCCATGCCAGTCGCTTCCGTCTCAGCACTCTCTTGCTCTGCCGCCATCGCGTCATCCAGCGCCGCCTCAGGGTCGGTGATGTTGGTGTCGGGCGTTGCTTCAACATCTGCCTCGGGGAGTGCGTCGACCCCTGGCGTCGTCACGTCGGTTTCGGCGGATGAGGCATCCGCATCAGGACTCACCTCGGCGGCGTCAGCGCCTTCGACAGGCGCAGTTTCCAGCGTTTCCCCGGTCGCCTCATTGGCTTCCGCCTCAGCACTCTCCTGCTCTGCCGCCATGGCTTCGTCCAGGGCAGCGTCATTATCGGTGGCATCGGGCTCTGCAGTCACATCGGGCGCTGCTTCGGAGGTGGCCCCTGCGTCCGCCTCCGGCGTGGTCATTTCTGCCTCGACGGGTACGGCTGAGGCATCAGGACCAGTCTCGGCAGCGGCGGCAGCATCGCTGTCGACAGGGGAGGCTTCCGGCGAGGGTGCAGCAGCCGCATCGGTCTGCGGTACGACCTCTCCCGACGGGGACACGACCTGCGAATTGCCATCAACCGCAGCTTGGGCTGCCACCATGTGCGGTGCGAGGAGCGAAAGGCAAGCCGCGATGGCTGTCGAGTTCTGAAAGATCCGGCGCATGATAGCTCCCCAAAATACAACCTGAGGTGGTTGCAGGGAATAACATGGTCGAGAGCGGACAGTTCCCGGGCTTCATCAAATGATATTTGCCGCTCTGCAACCTGTTCCGAGTGTCAGTTGGTCGCATCCTCAGGTTGAGTATCACTCACATCATGTCTACTCATATACGGGAGCGATTTTTCAGTCTTGCAGCTTTACGGAAAGCCGCTTTCGCGAGGGCGATGAAACAAAGGGCTTATGACGATCAAAGACCGAGAGAGAAACATGGACACAGCCGTATACAAAGCTCCTTCGCTCTCATTACGCCCTGCGGAGGTCCGAATGTCCAATAGTGGCGGATTGAAAAAAGACGTCGGCCATGCGCCCAAGCATAAGGCAACAAGCGACCCATCGAGACCACTGAAGGCTCTTATCGTCGAAGA
>NZ_BBPH01000179.1 GCF_000787695.1 Paracoccus sp. PAMC 22219
GGCGCGATCAACGGCAACGATTCAGCCAACACGCTGAACGGCACCTCTGGCAACGACAAGCTCTACGGCTTCGGCGGCAATGACATCCTCCACGGCAAGGCCGGCGCGGACGAGATGCACGGCGGAACCGGCAACGACATCTATTGGGTCGACGACGCTGGCGACCGCACGATCGAACTGGCCGGCCAAGGCCATGATGTGGTCAACGCGACCCGGGATTGGGTGCTAGGCGCCAATATCGAGGACCTCTACCTGCGCGGTTCGGGTAGCAACCGGGGCGAAGGCAACAGCCTCAACAACCTGATCTCCGGGAGCAGCGGCAACAACGGCCTGCTGGGCATGGCCGGGAACGACACGATCCTCGGCAACGAGGGTAACGACACGCTCGTCGGCGGCACCGGCGACGACGTCCTGACCGGCGGATCCGGCAAGGACGCGTTCCGTTTTTCGAAGGGTGAGGGTCGCGACGTGATCACCGACTTCGACGCGAAGATCGGTGAACTGGTCGACGTCCGCGGCTACTCGGGCTATACCAGCCTGGTCTCGGAGGCCGGCGGCACTCGCATGGTCTTCGAGGGCGGCGACAGCATCCTGTTCCAGGGCGTTGCGAAATCCGCGCTTGCGGGGGTGAACTTCACCTTCAACGGCGTCTATCCCAAGAACCTGGCCGATGTCGGTCCGGTTGCGGCACCCGTGCCGACCCCGACCCCGACGCCTACCCCCGTGCCGACCCCGACGCCGACGCCGGTTCCCACCCCGCCGGCCTCGTCTGACGAATACGATCTGGAACTCTACCAGCTCGGCCAGAAGAACGGTCCGGACAGCTGGCTCATCTCCAACTGGGGCGCAGGCCAGACGAACAACATGGCGTGGTCACCGAGCAACGTCAAAGTTGCCGAGAACGGCGACATCAGCCTGTCGCTGACCAAGGCGCCCGCCGGATCATCCAAGCCTTACCAAGGCGCGGAAATCCAGTCGAACGAGGTCGCCACAACCGGAACCTGGAGCTGGACGGCACAAGCGCCGGTCATGGCGCCCGGCGCGGTCTTCGGCATGTTCACCTATAAGGCGGACTGGAAGAACGATCCCTGGGTCGAGTTCGACTTCGAATTCGTCGGCGGTGACACGACCAAGGTCCAGCTCGCGATCCACATGGAGAATGCGAAGGGCGAGCACATGGTCCTCAACCAGGAGGCCCAGAAGCGCGGTATCATCGACCTCGGCTTTGACGCCTCCAAGGGAATGCACACCTATGAGGTGTCCGTCACCGAGAAGGACGCGACCTTCTATATTGACGGCAAGCAGGTCGCAAAGTTCAGCGCGGCCGACATGCAGGGCAACGTCTGGCAGATCGGCCCGATGACAAGCTTCGTAGATTTGTGGTCGGTCTCCTCCGACCAGGAGGGTTGGGCCGGGAAATGGACCGACCCGGGCCGTCCGCTCGTGGCGGTGGTCGAGGGCGCCGATATCCGCCCCGGCGAGTTCGGGACTGCGATCGAGGTGGTGACCCCGCCCGTGGTCTCGCTCCCACGTCCCGTTGTCGAGCCCGATGGCATCTTCGGAAATGACAGCGACAACACGCTGAACGGCACGTCGGGCAACGACGTGATCCATGGCCGCGGCGGCAACGACATCCTCGACGGCAGGGCTGGCGCGGACGAGATGCATGGCGGAACCGGCAATGATGTCTACTGGGTCGATAACGCGGGCGATCGCACGATCGAACTGGCAGACCAAGGAAGCGACGCGGTGCATTCGACCCGGGACTGGGTGCTCGGCGCCAATATCGAGGATCTGTATCTGCGGGACGCGGCGAACAGCCGCGGCGAAGGCAACAGCCTTAATAACCTGATCTCCGGAAACAGCGGTAACAACGGCCTGCTGGGCATGGCCGGGAACGACACCATCTTTGGCAACGAGGGCAACGACACGCTGGTCGGCGGAACCGGAAACGATACCTTGTCCGGTGGCACGGGCAGGGACGCGTTCCGCTTCACCTCGGGTGACGGCCGCGACATCGTCACCGACTTCGACGCACGTGGCGGAGAGTTTCTCGACATTCGTGGATATGCCAACGTCACCGCCCTGATCAGCGAGAACGGTGGTACCCGCATCGTTCTGGGTGCCAATGACAGCATCTTTCTGCAAGGTGTCGACAGGGCGACCCTGACGCCCGCAAACTTCCTCTTCAACGGCGCAGTTCCGAGGGAACTCGTGGGTGCGCAGCCGCCCGTGGTCTCTCCCCCTGTTGTCACACCTCCGCCCCTACCCACGCCCATTCCGGATGTTATCGGCGGCAACGAAATCCGAGGTTCGAATGCCGACGATACAATGCGCGGCACCACGCAGTCCGATACGATCTGGGGCCTTGACGGACTGGATACGTTCTACTGGCAGGCGGGCATGGGCAACGACATCTACCATGGCGGTGCCGGTGCAGAGCGATACGATGCGAACCCATATACGCCAGGCAACCCCGGCGGCGACAGGCTGATCCTGGAGGGCTCGGTCGGTGCCCGCATTGACATGCGTTCAACTGAAAGTGGAAGCGTTCAGATCGGGAACAATCGTCTCGAATTTACCGGCATCGAGCGTATCTTTGGTACCACAGGAGACGACATCGTCTCGGCGACAAACGCCACGATGAATATCGCCGGTGGCGGTAAACCAGCCCACGGTCTGTCCATCTTCACGGGTTCTGGCAATGACCGGATCGCGGGTTCACAGTTCGACGATGTCATTGATGGTGGCTCGGGCAATGATACGATCAATGGCGAGGGCGGAAACGACTTCATTCACTCCAGTACAGGCAACGACCTTATCAATGGCGGCGCTGGTGACGAAAATATCCGGTGGGGCAACGGCGATGCCAGCCACAACCCCGGAAATGATACGATCGACGGCGGCTCCGGGAACGATCTGATCAACATCTGGATCAAGCGCGGCGACATCTATTCTGACAATGACGCCGTGGGCATTGAGGGTGTCAGTGTCACTGTTGATCGCGTCCTGTCTGCTGGATCGTTCTCAGGCAATGCCAGCACCAGTATCGGCGGAAATGCCACCCTGCGCTTTGACAATTTCGAACTTGGCTGGACCCATGCCGGCAACGACGTGATCGATGCGTCGCAGGCCACCATTTCCAGCTCTGGCGCCGGCATCAACTTCAATACGCGGTGGGGTCACGATCGTCTGGTCGGCAGCCGCGGCAACGACACGTTGGACGGCTCGATGGGCCGTGATACCGTTCAGGGCGGTCAGGGCGACGACCGCATCTGGATTGGCGACGGGAACAGGGGTGACGGGGCTAGTGACGTGCTCATTTTCCGCGCCGGCGACGATGCTGATATCGTCTACGGGTTTGAGACAAACCGCGATGTTCTGAACCTCGGTGGCAGAAGTTACAGCGCGGCCGAGACCCGAGAGGGGACGTTCCTGAATTTCGGTAACGGCGATTCAGTCCTCTTGAATGGTACATTTGACTTTATCTGACATGCATCGGGCATTGGTCTAAACCTCATGGACCAATGCCCTTTTTCGAATGCCAGCCTATACATATTTATCTTTATGTCGGTGATCAGCTCCTGGACCTGGACAACAAAGGGCTGGCTCTAGCTAGCCGTTGTCTTGGACCTGTTCTCGCGCCGCGTCGTTGGGTGGGCTACGAGTGGAATTCTAAAGTGCTATGTTGCAGTCGAAGCTCCGCGCCGTGCACTCGCGGCTCGCTATTCCGCGCCGGGGCTGCTTCACCACTGCAATCGCGGATCGCAATACTGCTCCGTCGACTATCAAGCCCTGCTCCGCAAACGCGACATTATGATCTCAATGGACGGGCTTGGAAACTGTTAGGACCATGCGATGGTCAAGACGTTTCTTCAAGACCATTAAATCGGAGCTGATCTGGCCGGTCGCCGGGCAATCCTGCCAACAGGCAGATAACGCCGTCGCCTGATACATCGGCGGGTTCTATAACCCCGTCAGGAGACATTCGTCGCTTGGCTTCCAGAGCCCCGTCGCCTCCGAGAGCGAAGCCCGAGAAGTGAGATAAACGCTCTCCACAGAAGTCGGGTAAATCCACTGTTGGGCCGCCTGCGGAAGGTGGACTGGCTTCTGGCTGATAGGGAACATGACGCCGACTGGTTGCGAGAAGCGCTGGAGGACATAGGTATCAGCGCCTGCACTCCCGGTCGAAATTCCCACAAGAAGACAGGCAAATATGATAGGCCGCGTTGCAAAACGCGTAACCCTACCAAGATAACGTTTGGCCCTACCTCTCCGCGATCGCTCTGTCCACGACCGTCCTGGTCTGGCTGTAATCGAAAATTAGTCCTGACCCTTCTATATCTGCGCTTTGCTAGACTGACCCCGTCACTGTCCCTGGCTAGGGACGGAGCGACGTCTGACCTTGTGACTTGACCACGCCTTTTAGGCTGTCGGAACCGCCTTTCTTAATCGTCTCGGACAGCTGATTGCCGCTGCTCGAGGCTGCGCACTAGAAGGAAGAGGGCATGGACAATCTATCACATGGTCGCATTATCGGCATAGACGTCAGCCGTGACTGGCTGGACCTTCATTGCCTGCCCGACGGGCTCTAATGCCGAATGCCGAACGGACCTGCGGGTCACGCAGTCGTCGCGGATCTTCCACGATCGAGATGCTGTCGTTTGCTTTGAGTCGACCGGCGGACATGAATGGCAGCTCTGGGAAACGCTCAAGGCAGAAAGCGTCATTGCCCGACAAGTGCAGCCCGCTCAGGTGAAGGCATCCGCACGAAGCCGTGGCACACGCGCAAAGACCGACCGAATTGACGCGGAGCTTATTGCTAGCTTATTTGCCTTTCGACCCGATGCGGGTCGCCGCCTTCCCACAAGAAAGCTAAGATTACATAAAGCTTTCACCTCTAAGCGGGCTAAGATCGTCGAGATGCGGAAACGTCTGCTGGCTCAGATCCGCGCGCATCAGAAGCTTGGTACAGCCTGGATGTTCGACAGCGTCGATACCGACCTGAAGGCTCGGCTTGACTGCCTGATCAGAAAATTGGAAAACAGGATTAGGGCCGCAATATGCAGCGACGACTTGCTCGCAGAGACCGCTGGTCTTTTGCGATTTCTCCACAGCATCGGACGCGTGGCCAGCACAATGCTGATCGCCGAAATGCCTGAACTCGGCACTATCACCGGCGGACAGGCTGCAGCTCTCGTGGGGCTCGCCCCCGTGGCGCATGACAGTGGAACGCTGCGCGGGAAGCGGGACATTGCAGCCGGTCGCCGAGCCCTGAGGCATGTAATATCCCAAGCTGCTCTGGTCGCTTCGCATCACAACCCGTCCATGAAGGCCTTTGCGGATCGTTTGCGAACCCGGGAAACCGCACAAGGCCATCATAACGGCGGTCGCTCGGAAACTGGGCAATCTGGCTAACGGCTTGTGTAAAAGCCGTCTGAAATGGACACCTTCGACCGCGTGAGGGATACAGCAGCTCAGACCGCCCATTTCTTGCACTGAGAACCTTCACAAAAGAACTGCCGCAGAAATTCTGTGTGGTTCGCGTTTAGAACACGAACTGTTCTGGAGCCAAGTCGGCTATTCCCGTGTCCTGCAGCGTAAGGGAGTTCAGGCCGAAGTCGAGCACCACACTCCCGCCCTGCGTAGTGGCAATTGCGAGCAGACCTTCAAAGACTTCAAATTTGGCGATCCCTGTCAGGTCGATGATGTCGTCGCTTTGAAAGTCTCGCACATTATCATGACCGGCACCGAATATGAAAACATCAGCACCGCCACCGCCAGCAAGAATATCATTGCCCTCGCTCCCATCGAGGCGATCAATGCCAGCACCACCCATGAGTTCGTCATCACCGAGTTCGCCAACGAGCAGATCATTGCCTTGGCCACCGAACAGGCGATCACCGCCGGAACCGCCCTTAAGAAGATCACTCCCTCCGCAGCCGTTCAGCCAATCGTCTCCAGTTCCCTCCGAAAGTGTATCATGGCCGTTTCCTCCAAAGAGGCGATCAGTGTCGAGGCCGCCATCCAAGTGGTCATTACCATACCCACCAAACAACTGGTCGCTCCCCGCGCCTCCTGCAAGCAAGTCAGCTCCATACCCACCCTGAAGAAGGTCTTGCCTCTCTCCGCCGCTTAAACTGTCATTGCCAATACCACCATCCAGCATGTCCTCTCCCATGCCGCCCTCAAGTCTGTCATCGCCCGCACCGCCGAAGAGTTGGTCCCAGCCCTCGCCGCCCTTGAGCAAATCTGCCCCCCTAAAGCCGCTGAGAACATCGTCGCCTGCTCTCCCGTCGAGGACGTCACGCAGGTCGCTGCCTTTCAGAAAATCCTTGCCACGGCCGCCAAAAGTAAGATCCTCATAATCTGCAAATGCGTCTTTAAGTGCGTCAGAGGCCTTATCGAACTTAGCCTCTGTCGTCTCAAGCGCGCGTTCAAAAGCCGTCTCCCGTTCTTCTTGGGCATCTTCAAAGGCAGCTATCAAAGCTTCCATAGTCTCTTCAACAGTATGCTCGTTTCCGCCCGTCTCGGCTTCCTTCCTGATGGCCTCCAGCACCCGCTCAAAAGCCTCCTCGCGCGCTTTCTGCGCGGCTTCAAAAACTTTTTCTAAGGTCTTTGACGCCGCGTCGAACAGCTTCTCCCGAGCCTCCTTGCGATCGCCGTAAGCCCGTTCCCTCCCGGCAATCCAAGCTTCAAGATAGTGAGCAATCGTTCCCTGCAAAGCGTCAACAATAGCAGGATCAGAAGTAGTCAAATCCGCCAGGGCGGTCGCCTGCACAATTTTCTTAATCGTGACGATCGAGGAGTTCATGTCTAGGGTCCACCCACCTAAGGCCCGGGCAGCACCGAGCAGAGTTCTGATGATGCCCATTCCTATTTAAAGAAAGATCGTTAACCAAAACTGATAATGCCGGACATTTTATACGATGGTGGATGACGAGGCACCTCAAGGATCTCCGCCCTAGCGGCTTTGGGCGAGCAGCCGCGCGATATGTGCCAAGCCGACGAGATCGCAACTGCGGCAGTCCGATGCCTCGCAGAGGACATTAGGGGAACCTGTGTTGGATTTGGCAAGGTGGATGCTGAAGCCTTGACCATCGACGTGCCGATCGACTGGTGCAGTGATAACGGCATCAGCGTGGTCGGCCTTCATGATTTCAGATCATTAGGTACCTATGTCGACGATCTGATCCGCGGCGAGGTGGTCATCTCCTGTTGAACGACCGCGTTCGAACGCGGTCGGCGAAGGATATGGAGCTAGTGCGCTAGGTCGGAGGAAGGGCCCATATGGCGATCGCCCGCGCCAGAGCCGAGTGGAAGCAGATCCTCAACAAGAAACTCAGCCACAGAATGGAGAAAACGCTGTCCATTGTTCAGGCGATCGCCAACGGGACGCTGCGCGGCGTTTCCGAACGGTTGGCTGTCGATGCCTTGACGAAACGGATCGGTGCCCTGTCGCGTGCTCATGACGTGCTCTATAAACAGCGCTGATCCTCTGCTGATCTCGAGGACGTCGTCCGGGCAACGCTGTCAGTCTCGCTGCTGCTGCACGAGCTCGGCAAGAATTCGATCAAGTACGGTGCGCTTTACGTGCCGGACGGATGACAGCATAATAGGCCCACTTGTTCTACGACACCAATGAGCCGGGCAGTTTCACGGTAGGAAACAACAGCGCGCGCTGTAAACTTACCCCAGAAGCGACATGAGACCATTTTGATGCGATACAGTCCCGCTTGCGTTCTATGGGGTCGGTCGCGAGGGTCCCATGATCTATCTCGGTCATCGTTCTACCTGATAGCGGCCTGTTGAATCTGTCGGTTTGACCCACGCTGATTTAAAGTCGATGGGTATGGCGACGAGTAACGACCAAATTTCCCACGCCACTCGGCGAGTGCTACGACTTTGCAGACTGTATTCACAGCACTGTCCGCAAGCCACCGCGTCGGCCAGTCCGGCCCGGAAGCGATGTAGCAGGACAGGCACCCGTACTTATGCGGATTCATTTTATTGAGTTCGTTCCCACATTCATCGCAGAACCGGTAAGCGCACATCCGCCGAGAATCTCCATCTTGAGCAACTTCCTGCTTAACGCGATTTCACTAACGGAACCATAATACAGCTGCACAAATCGGCTGTGAGGTCGAAGTCTGGCAAGTTTGTCACAAAACTTAGCATAGGTGCATTCGGTACTTCTCACTACTGAGCTACTACCCAACTCTGGGACAGATTTCCGGCAGCTTTAAGCTACTGCCTGCACCTGCTGATCGGTTTCGATGGTGTTGAAGTAGACTACGGCGGGTGGTTGACCGCCATGGGCGGCGTGAGGCCGCTGGTGGTTGTAGACGGTGATCCAGGCCCCGATGCCAGCTTTGGCCTGAGAGCCGGTCTCCCAAGCGTGCAGGTAGACGCATTCATACTTCAGGGACCGCCAGAGGCGTTCGATGAAGATGTTGTCGATTCACGGGCCCTTGCCATCCATCGAGATCCGGGTGCGACCCGTTTCAGGCGGTCGGTCCAGGCGAAGGACGTGAACTGCGATCCATGATCGGAGTTCATGATCTCGGGCGGGCCGAACTTGTGGATCGCCTCGTTCAGGGCCTCGACGTAGAAGTCGGCTTCCAGGGTATTCGAGATGCGCCAAGCCAGAACCTTCCGGGTGAACCAGTCCATGACAGCCACCAGATAGAGAAAGCCGCGGCGCATCGGGATGTAGGTGATGTCGACGCACCAGACTTGGTTGGGCCGCTCCACCCGCAGCCCACCCAGCAGATAGGGGTAGGTCTTGTGGCCCTTGGCCGGCCTGCTGGTATCGGGCTTCTGGTAGATCGGCATCAAGCGCATCAAGCGCATCAGCCGCATTAATCGCCGGATGCGCTTGTAGTACACAACATGGCCCTCGTTCTGCAGGTGCCACTTCATCTGCTGCAAGCCGTAAAACGGTGTTTCGAGGAACTGCTTGTCAATCACCACCATGAGGTCGAGGTACATGACGTAGCAAACCAACAAGCTGTCTCAGTGAAAATCTGATCAAGACAAATGCCTGACTAACAATCCATTAACCTCTCACGCGTAACCTCTGCGTAAAGGAGTTGCTATGGACCTTAGAATTCGCAGCAGTCGTGAGCTCGTTGCACAGCTCTCTCATGCAAACTCGGTAGTGGAAAATTGCCGCAAGAGCATAGTCCGCACGGAGGTCGACGACGGGGAGGGTATCTTTGCCTCAATGCATATCGATAGGATGATAAGTAACCTGGAGATTATGAAGAGGTACCTTCAGAAGGAAGCTGTTCTTTGGGCGCACCTCAAGACTGCCAATAAGACCGATGATTAAGCGAACAGCCGCAGAGATTTTTGTGGCTTTCTCGTGGTCCGCCGCATTGATCCTTATCTTGCTTCCATTGCTGCGATCTTGCGCGGATATGTTGACACCAATCATCCTGTTCATGGTCGGGGACTAGCCTGCCGCAGCGGCCAGCCATGAGGTTTGTGACCCCACTTGTCCGACGCGCGCGCACGAACCGCCTCCAGCGCAGCTTCCATCGAACTTGAGTAGCCGTTCTTCGACGGCATTGTGACGAGAGACTGTTAATTTCCACCCAGAACTGTGAGGTTGAACTGGCCCCCGTTTCGACCGGACATTTGGGCATAGCCATGGAGGCTTAGGTATATGCCTGAGCACGTGCTTATGTCTGAGATTGAGATCATCACCGATGGCGGTCGTCGGCGCCGCTGGACTGCTGCCGAAAAGCTGCGGATCGTCGAGGAGACGCTGGAGGATCACGCCAGCATTTCC
>NZ_BBPH01000178.1 GCF_000787695.1 Paracoccus sp. PAMC 22219
GCAGGGGGGTGCGGGGGGACGGCCAGTCCCCCGCCGTCGCGGGACGCAATTCAGACGCCGCGCTTGTTGCCCCACAGCAGAACATGCAGCTGCGGAAGCAGGCGGGGCCGGAACCAGCCATCCGCCATCACCTTGTCGACCAGCCACAGCAGCCGGTCGGCGACGTCCTGCGCCGCGACGGCCACGTCCTGGTCCACCTCCGGGTTTCCCGGCTGCAGGACCAGGTCCAGGTCCGGATACCGCCCTGCCCAATCGCGCGCCCAAGCGTAGTCGACATCGTCGAACACGACGATCTTCAGCACCGTCCGCGCGCGCCCCGCCGCCGCCAGACAGGCCTCGAAGGCCGCCGGGTCCGGCGTCTCGCCGCTGGAGGGCGGCTTGGGGCTCAGCACCAGCAGCGTCAGGTCCGCGAACCAGTCGCGCGCCACCGACCCCTGCGTCTCCAGCGCGAATCCGTAACCCTCGGCCCGACCCATCGCGATCAGCGGCCCAAAATCCTGGATCGCCGGGTTGCCGCCGGAAATCGACACCGTCAACGGCCGCCCGCCCGACAGGTCGCGCACCTGCGCCCAGACCTCGGCCGTCTGCATCGCGGCCCAGGTGTCGCGATAGGCGCTGTCCACCGCATGCATCGAATCGCACCACGAACAACGGTAATCGCACCCCCCCGCCCGGACAAAGACCGTCGGCTGGCCGATCAGCGCGCCCTCTCCCTGGATGGTGGGGCCAAAGATCTCGGCGATGCGCAGCGGCTTCATGGCCGGTACTCCGCCCAGGTCTTGGGCGTCTCGCTGACCTTGACGGCGCTGGTCTCCGGCCAGCGCGCCCGGCACCAGTCAAAGAAATGCCGTGCCAGGTTCTCGGCGGTCGAGGGCACGTCCAGCACGTCGTTCAGGTGCCGGTGGTCGAACGTCCCGTCGACATAGGCCTTCAGCGGCGCCAGTTCGTGGTAATCGCGCACGAAGCCGTCGGCGTTCAGGTCGGCCGCCGCCAATTCCACCACGACGATGTAATTGTGCCCATGCAACCGCGCGCATTGATGATCAGGTGCCAGATGGTCCAGGCGATGCGAGGCGCTGAAGTGAAACTCCTTGCTGATGCGGAACATCACGCACCCCCCGCGGCATGGACAGCCACCGCCGCGTGCCAGAAATCGGCATCGTCATAATCGGTCGGGTCGGCGACGCCCGCCAGGTGGAACGCCTCGCGCCGTTCCACGCAGGTGCCGCAGCGCCCGCAATGGCGCGCCCCGCCCTTGTAGCAGGACCAGGTCTGGGCAAAGGGCGTGCCCGCCGCCGCGCCCGCCGTCACGATGTCGGCCTTGGTCCGGTGGACGAAGGGCACGTCCAGCGAGACATCGGCATAGCCCTCCAGCGCCGCCCGCTGCATGGCCGCGAACGCGTCGGTGAACCCCGGCCGCAGTCGGGATAGATGAAGTGATCGCCCCCATGGACCGCCGCCGCCACCGCCGCGTCGCCATTCGCCGCGGCGATGCCGAAGGCCACCGTCAGCATGATCGCATTGCGGTTGGGGACCACGGTCACGCGCATGGTCTCTTCGGCGTAGTGGCCGTCTGGCACGGCCAGATCACCGGTCAGAGCCGATCCGGACAGTGCCGCACCCAGACCCGACAGGTCCACCAGGTGAAACGGCACGCCAAGCCGCGTGGCGCAGGCGCGGGCAAAATCCAGCTCCTTGCGGTGGCGCTGGCCGTAATCAAAGCTGACGATGCGCGCCAGGCGCCCCTGGGACGCCAGAACATGGGCAAGCGAGACGGAGTCCAGCCCGCCCGAGCAGACAAGTGCAGTGTGCATGTTTGAACCCTTGTTTTTGTGACCCGGGTAGGCTGCGACCGGGAAGGCGCCTGTTAGCAGAGGCCGGGCGGGTTGAAAAGCACCGCCTTCAGGCGGCCTTGCCGCCGTCGCTGTACCCGCCCGATTCCTGGATCAGGCGGGCGTAATCGGTCAGGGTCACGCCGCGCTTGCCGGCGATCTCGATGACGCCGTCGCGATGCAGGGCGGTCATCTGGCGGCTGACGGTCTCGATGGTCAGGCCAAGATAGACGGCCATCGCCTCGCGCGTCAGAGGCAGCTCCAGCGCGATACGGCCCGCGGGGCGGCGTTTCTGCAGCGCCGCCTGACGCCGCGCGATGATGGCGATGAACGAGGCGATCTTTTCCCGCGCCGTCTTGCGCCCCAGCAGCAACATCCACTCGCGCGCCGCGTCCAGCTCGTCCAGGGTCATCTCCAGCAGGCGGTGCGCCAGATGCGGGGTGCGCTGCATCATCTGGTCGAACGGCCCGCGCCGGAAACAGCACAGCACCACCCCCGTCGCGGCGGTGGCGTTATAGGCCGCCTGGTCGCGCCCCGGCCGGCCCAGGAAATCGCTTGGCAGCAGCAGGCCCACCATCTGGGTGCGCCCGTCCTCCAGCACATGGGTCAGCGTGGCAACTCCGGTCACGACCGAGGCCACGAAATCCATCCGGTCGCCTTCCCAGACGATCGGCTGTCCCGCTTCGAAGCTGCGATAGAACTTCATCCGCTCCAGCACGGCCAGCTCTTCGCCCTCGCATTGCGCGCAGACCGCGCGATAGCGGATGGGGCAATCGCCGCAGCGCATGCCGCCATGCATCGCGGTCGATGGTTCGATCTGGGTCGAAGGGGGTGCCTGCATGATGGTGCGACGATAGGCGCAAGCACCCTGTTGCGCAACCAAGACGAACCGGATCGTTCGATACCCGGTCGGTCGATACACTGGCCCTTCCGCAGCGACACAGTTCGACGAACTGCCACGCCACCCGGTCGATCCGTCAACCCGATCGACCGGGTGGCGTTGCGCGGTCAGTGCGCCTCGGCCCAGTTCATCCCCTGCCCCGCATCCACGACCAGCGGCACCGACAGCTGCACGGACGGCTCCGGCGCGGCCTCCATGATGTCGCGCGCGCGGGCGATCAGGTCGTCCACCGCGTCGTCGCGCACCTCGAACACCAGTTCGTCATGCACCTGCAGCAGCATCCGCGCGGGCAGGTCGGCGATGGCGTCCGGCATGCGGATCATCGCGCGACGGATGATGTCGGCGGCCGCCCCCTGGATCGGCGCGTTGATCGCCGCGCGCCGCGCGCCCCCTGCCGCGGGCCCCGAGGTGTTGATGCCCGGCGTGTTGATGCGCCGACCGAACAGGGTGGTGACATAGCCGTCCTGCTTCGCATCCGCGACCGTCTTGTCCATATAGGCGCGGATTTCCGGGAAGCGTTCGAAATAGGTGTCGATGAAGCTCTGCGCCTCGGCCCGCGGGATGCGCAGGTTCCGGGACAGCCCGAAGCCCGAGATGCCGTAGATCACGCCGAAGTTGATCGCCTTGGCACGGCGGCGGATCATCGGGTCCATCCCCTCGACGGGGACGCCGAACATCTGGCTTGCCGTCATGGCATGAATGTCGATCCCCTCGCGGAACGCCTGCTTCAGCGCCGGGATGTCGGCCACATGCGCCAGGATGCGCAGCTCGATCTGGCTATAGTCCAAGGCGACCAGCGTGTAGCCCTCCGGCGCGATGAAGGCCTGGCGGATGCGGCGGCCCTCCTCGGTGCGGATCGGGATGTTCTGCAGGTTCGGCTCGGTCGAGGACAGCCGCCCCGTCTGCGCCCCGGTGATCGAATAGCTGGTATGGACCCGCCCCGTTTCCGCATTCACATAGGTGGGCAGCGCGTCGGTATAGGTCGATTTCAGCTTGCTGATCTGACGCCAGTCCAGCACCCGCGCGGGCAGGTCGTGCCCTTCGGCGGCCAGATCCTCCAGCACGTCGGCACTGGTGGAAAATGCCCCGGTCTTGCCCTGCTTGCCGCCTGCCAGACCCATCTTGTCGAACAGGATCTCTCCCAACTGCTTGGGGCTGCCGATGTTGAAGCTTTGCCCGGCCAGCCCGTGGATCTCATCCTCCAGCTGGGCCATCTTTTGCGCAAACACGTTCGACATGCGTTTCAGCACATCGGTGTCGATGCGGATGCCCGTCATCTCCATCTGCGCCAGCACCGGGATCATCGGGCGTTCCAGCGTGTGGTATACGGTGGACACCTTCTCCACCGGCAGCATCGGCGCGAAATGCTGGTACAGGCGCAGCGTGACATCCGCATCCTCGGCGGCATAGGGCGCGGCCTTGTCGATGGCGACCTGGCCGAAATGGATCTGGCTTTTGCCGGACCCGATCAGCTCCTTGATGGGAATGCACTTATGGCCCAGATAGCGTTCGGCCAGCTCGTCCATGCCGTGATTGTGCGTGCCCGCGTTCAGGGCATAGGACATCAGCATGGTGTCGGCGACCGGGGCCACGCGGATCCCGTGGCGGGCCAGCATCTTCCAGTCGTATTTCAGGTTCTGGCCGATCTTCAGGATCGACATGTCCTCCAGCACCGGCTTCAGCGCGGTTAGCACGGCGGCAAGGTCCAGCTGTCCTTCGACCCGCGCGGACTGGCCGAACAGATCGTCGCCACCGGCCACATGGCCCATGGGGACATAGCATGCTCGCCCCGGCGCGACCGCCAGGCAGATGCCGACCAGATCGGCCTGCATCTCGTCCAGGCCAGTGGTCTCGGTGTCAATGGCCACCTGGCCCGCGTCGCGCATGGCGGCGATCCAGCCCTCCAGCGCGGCCATGTCGGTGACGGTCTCATAGACCGACCGGTCGATCGCAGACGGTTCCGGCGCGGCGGGCGCATCGCTGGCCGGGGCCGCCTGCACGGCCGGGGCCTCGGCGCCCAGGCTTTCGGCCACGCGGTTGGTCAGGGTGCGGAACTCCATCTCGGACAGGAAGGCCAGCAGGCGGTCGGCATCGGGGGCCTTCACCTCCAGCTCCTCCAGCGCCATGTCCAGCGGCGTGTCGCAATCCAGCTGCACCAGACGCTTGCTGATGCGGATCTGGTCGGCATGGTCGATCAGGGTCTGGCGGCGCTTGGGCTGCTTTATCTCCTCGGCGCGGGACAGCAGCGTCTCCAGGTCACCGTATTCCTGGATCAGCAGGGCGGCGGTCTTGATGCCGATGCCCGGCGCGCCCGGCACGTTGTCGACCGGATCGCCGGCCAGCGCCTGCACATCGACCACGCGTTCCGGATAGACGCCGAACTTCTCGAACACCTCGTCGCGGTCGATCAGCTTGTTCTTGATCGGGTCCAGCATGTCGACGCCGTCGCCGATCAGCTGCATCAGGTCCTTGTCGCTGCTGATGATCGTGGCCGTGCCCCCGGCGTTGCGGGCAGCACAGGCCATGGCCGCGATGATGTCGTCGGCCTCATAGCCTTGCGTCTCGATGCAGGCGATGTTGAAGGCGCGGGTCGCGTCGCGGGTCAGCGGGAATTGCGGGCGCAGATCTTCGGGCGGCTCGGGGCGCTGCGCCTTGTAGGCAGGATAGATCTCGTTGCGGAAGGTCTTGGACGAATGGTCAAAGATCACGGCCGCATGGGTCGGCACCGTGTGCCCGTCATCGGTCTGTACGTACCGCCACAGCATGTTGCAGAACCCCGCGACCGCGCCCACCGGCAGCCCGTCCGATTTCCGCGTCAGCGGCGGCAGCGCGTGATAGGCGCGAAAGATGAAGGCCGATCCGTCGATCAGATGCAGATGACAGCCCTTGCCGAAACGCTCGCCCATGATCACCTATCCTTGCTGGTCAGGGCCGCCTTGTGCCACGACCGGGACCGATCTTCCAGCAGGATGCCCACATGCCCAAGATGCGCCGCAAATCCGACCTGCCGACCAAGATCTGCGCCGCCTGCGGGCTGCCCTTCACATGGCGCAAGAAATGGGAACGCGATTGGGACAACGTCCGCTACTGCTCGGACCGCTGCCGGGGCAAGGGCAAGACCCGCGGGGACGCGCCGGGCGGCAAGGCCGCCCCGGTTTGACGGCCCCCTCGATGGGGGGCGGCAAACCGACGCGGGTCGGGACGATCCTGGCTGGTCAGTGGTCGTCGTGCGCGTGATCGCGGTCGATCACGAACCGCTTGTCGCAATAGCCGCAATCGACAAAGCCCATGTCCGGGCTGATCGCCAGCCAGACGCGCGGATGGCCTAGGCCCACCCCGTCGTCGCCGTCGCAGCTGACGCGCCAGCGGGTCACCACCTCGGTCACGGGGGCGGGGCGGGTCGTGGCCTCTGGCCCGGTTTCGGTCGACAGGGGGGTCTCGGGCGTCACGTGCTGCGTCATGGCTGGCCTTCTTGTGGCGGCGTGCATCATCTGGTCTAACCCCATTAGCGCAGCGCCGCCTGCCTTCGCAAGCTCTGCAAGGATCACCCCATGCCCGACGCCATCCAGATCAGCGGTCTTCGCAAGACCTATGCCGCCCAAGGCAACGCCCCGGCCAAGGACGCGCTCAAGGGCGTCGACCTGACCATCCGTGCCGGCAGCATCTTCGGCCTTCTGGGACCGAACGGGGCCGGCAAATCCACGATGATCAACATCCTGGCCGGCTTGGTGAACAAGACCGCCGGCAAGGTGTCCATCTGGGGCTTCGACCAGGACGTGAACCCGCGCCAGTCGCGGGCCGCCATCGGGGTCATGCCCCAGGAACTGAACATGGACCCGTTCTTTTCGCCCCGCGCCAGCCTGGAGGTCCAGGCGGGCCTCTATGGCGTGCCAAAATCCGAACGCTGGACCGACGAACTGCTGGAGCTGGTGGGCCTGACCGCGCAGGCCAATTCCTATGCCCGCAGCCTGTCGGGCGGCATGAAGCGGCGCCTGCTTCTGGCCAAGGCGCTGGTCCACCGCCCGCATATCCTGGTGCTGGACGAACCCACCGCGGGCGTCGACATCACCCTGCGCGAGATGCTGTGGAAGAACGTCCGCCGCCTGAACGAACAGGGCATGACGATCATCCTGACCACGCATTACCTGGAGGAAGCCGAACAGATGTGCGACGAAATCGCCATCATCAACCACGGCCAGGTGGTGGTCCGCCAGTCGACCCAGGACCTGCTGTCGCGCACCGACGGCAAGACGCTGGTGCTGGACACGGGCGGCGCCGTCCCGCATCCGCCCCTGCCCGCGGGCGCGCGCCCGGAAACGCGGCCCGACGGGCGGCTGGCGATCACCTATCCCCCGTCGCGGCTGCGCGCCGACCAGATCCTGGACGCGGTTCGCGCCGCGGGCGTTCCCATCCTGGACGTGGCCGCCGAACAGCCCGACCTCGAGGACGTGTTCGTCGAACTGACCCGCGACTAGGTCAGCCGCGCGCGCCGATCATCGGTCCCATGATCGACCCGCCCATGATATGCAGGTGAAAATGCGGCACCTCCTGCACGCCGTCATGGCCGGCATTGGTGATGGCGCGGAAGCCGTTGCCCTGATCCAGGCCCACCCCCTCCATCGCACAGACCTGCGCGCACAGCCGCATGAAGCCCGCGATTTCGGCCTCTGACGCGTTGGCCGCGAAATCGTCGAAGGCGACATAGCGGCCTTTGGGAATCACCAGGACATGGCTGGGCGCCTTGGGCGCGATGTCGCGGAATGCCAGCGCGTGATCGTTCTCGGCCACGGTGTCGTTCGGGATCTCTCCGCGCAGGATGCGGGCAAAAATGTTGCTGTCGTCATAGGCCATGAAACTCTTCCTTCAGTCGGCAAAAAGATGCGGGGTGTCCGCAAGGGCGCGGGCCTGCGGCTCGGGCACCCCCAGGAACGCGGCCAGCGCCGCGGCGTTGCGGTCCGGCCCCGCGGATTCGGAAATGGTGGCCAGATGGCGGAACCCCGCCTCCTTCAGGCGGTCGGCCTCGTGCTCCAGGTCGTTGCGCACGATGGGCAGCAGGCGGTGCACGATCTCGGGCGGGGCGTCGGGGCTGACCAAGCCGACCCGGCCCATGTGGCCGCGCACGTAATCATCGTCGAACCGGCTGTCCACGAACAGCACCCGCGTCTGCGACCGGTCGGCGTCGAAATCGGCGATCAGGCTGACCGCGGACGGATCGACGCAGAACACCAGCCGGTCGCTGTCGAACTGTTCGAACATCAGCTTGACCAGTGCCCGGCGATGCCGCTCGCGCTTGTCCACGCTGGATGCCACGCCGCCCATGTCGGGCAGGTGCGCGTCCTGTTCGTTGAACACGTAATCGACCGCCGGGATGTCGGTGGCGGCGCGGATCGCCGCGGTCAGCCGCTTGGCGATGTGCCATTTCTTGGCCACGACGATCTGGACCACGCGTTCGGCACCCAGACTGCCGTCCGTCTCCCAGAACCGCGGGGCAAAGCGACGGCCGATGCGACCCCGGCCCGTCAGAAAGCTGAACAGCCGCCGCCCTTCGGCCGCGATGGTGAAGTCTTGACCCGTGGCCTGCCACAGCGCCCCAAGCCGGGCGCGCAGCTCCAGCGCCTCGGGGCTGATCTTGCGGGCGAACAGATAGTCCTGGCGCAGCAGCAGGTCGTAATGGTCGTTGTGGAAATTGATCGGCATCCCGTAATCGCTGAAGATCAGGAAGGTCAGCGTGCGGGTGCGGATCTGCTGGCGCGGCACGACATGGGCCACCAGCGTCTGAAAGAACGTCTCGTCCGGGATCCAGGTGGTGCTGAAGAACCGCACGATCTCGGGGCGGGCGCGGATCAGGTCCAGGATCGCCTCGACGGTCTGGCGGCGCAGACACCACCATTGCGACCCGATCATCACCTGCAGATCGTCCGGCACCCGCCGCGTCAGCCCCAACCGCTGCTGCAGCTGCAGGATGGCATAGAACAGCGCCTTGTGGCTGCGTTCGTTGAACCAGTGGCGATAGATCAGCCGTTCCTTGCGGATGCCGGTCTTGATCCAGTCGCTGGTGAAGAAGTCGAAGCTTTCGATGTAATCGCAATCTTCGGCATCCAGATAATTGTAGGCGAATTCCGCCGACTTGATCGGCATGCAGTCGCCCGACAGCATGTAGAAATGCGTGGCCTGCGGAAATGCCGCCTCGGCCGCGCGCAGGGCCTCAAGGGTGGCCGCGACCAGCGACCATTCCCCCCATCCGCATTTGCGCCTGCGTGCCGCAAAGGTCACGCGGGGATGGTCGTCCAGCGCATCGCGGATCTGCTGGAACATCGCCCGCGGTGCGCGCTTGTCGAAATGGATCGACACGAAATCCCCCGTCGCCGTCAGGCGCCGGGCCTGATCGATGACGCCCTGCGGGTCCTTGTGCATCAGCAGGATGAAGGCGATGCGTGCCATGCGTTGCGCGGTCCCCCGGGGCCAAATAGGTTCATTTCGACGTAAGGCGTTGAATATGTCTGCGGGTTTTGGTTTGAATGTGTAACCTTTTTTGTCGGTGGGACAAGCAGGACGGCCCGACGACACGGCCTGTCACCCGTTGAACGCAAGCGAAGTGGATGTCACGATGGGTTTCCCCGGTGTCTGGATGACGGAAAGCGAAAGCCTGATCTATCGGGTGGTGCCGAAATGCGCCTGTTCGACGATCGGCCAGATCATGTTCCATTCCGACCATGGCCGCTTCTTCGACGGGGACATCCACGATTCGACCGACGGGCTGCACAAATGGGCCCAGGACCACAGCCACGACCCGATCGAACGGGCGGTCCGCGCGCGGTCGGGCGTGACCTTCACCTGCGTGCGCAACCCCTATGCCCGGCTGCTGTCGTCGTTCTTCGACAAGATCGCGGGCATCCAGCGCAACGGCCGCCGTTACCGCGGCAACCTGGTCCCGCAGCTGGTGCAGCGTTACGGCATCGACGTGGGCAGCCCGGACAACGGCTTCGAATTCGACCAGATCGCCAGCTTTCGCCGATTTCTGCTGTTCGCGCGCGACACCGTCCGGTTCCGCAAGCCAATGGAACCCGACATCCACTGGTCGGCCATGTCCGGCCATATCTCGACCTTCATCGTGAACGGCGGGCGCTACGACCAGATCTTCTTCACCGAGGCGTTCAACGACGGGATGGCCAAGGTGCTGGCCGCCGCCGACACCAAGGTCGCGATCGACCTTGACCAGGTTCCCCGGTTCAACGAGTCCGAAGGTCACGGCCCCAAACGCGCGCACAAGGTCAGCGACTATTTCGACGACCTGTCGCGGCACCTGATCTGGGAGATCTACAAGGACGACTTCCGGCTGTTCCGCTATGACTTCGACAACCCGGACAACAAGATGCCCTTGGGCGAGGTCGACCTGGACGAGGTTCACGCCAAGCTGGGCCGCTGATCCGGCAACCGGCCATGAAAAACGGCGCCTCCCTTTCGGGGGCGCCGCAAGTCTGCCGCACCGGAGTGCAGCCAAAAGCGTGGATCAGACCGCGCCCTTGATGAAGGTCACCGCGTCGCCGACGGTCTGGATGGTTTCGGCGGCATCGTCGGGGATCTCGATCCCGAACTCTTCCTCGAACGCCATGACCAGCTCGACGGTGTCGAGGCTGTCGGCACCCAAGTCGTCGATGAACGAAGCGGATTCGACCACCTTGTCCTCGTCGACACCCAGATGCTCGACCACGATCTTCTTCACGCGATCAGCGATATCGCTCATGTCATATCCTCATTCTCGCGGGCATCCGCCCAAGTTTTGCACGGACACGGGGTCCGGTTCAGCACAGGGCGGTTCCCCTGCTGCTAAAGGCGGGGATATAGCACCCATGAACCCTCATGCAACCGATTTCGCACGGTTTCGTGCGCGCAATCCCTGCCGCGGACGCCGGATCAGACCATCGCCATGCCGCCATTGACGTGCAGCGTGGCCCCGGTGACATAGCTGGCCTCGGGGCTGGACAGGTACAGGACCGCGGCCGCGATCTCCTCTGCGCTGCCCATGCGGCCCGCGGGGATCTGGGTCAGGATCTTGCCCTTCTGGTCGTCGGTCAGCTTGTCGGTCATCGGCGTCTCGATGAAACCGGGTGCCACGCAGTTCACGGTGATCCCGCGGCTGGCGACCTCATAGGCCAGCGATTTCGACATGCCCACGACGCCCGCCTTGGCGGCGGCATAATTGCCCTGCCCCGGATTGCCGGTGGCCCCCACGACGGACGTGATGTTGACGATCCGCCCCCACCGCGCCTTCATCATCCCGCGCAGCACCGCGCGCGACAGCTTGAAGGTGCTGGTCAGGTTCACGTCCAGCACCTGCGCCCATTCGTCGTCCGACATGCGCATGAACAGGTTGTCGCGGGTGATGCCCGCATTGTTGACCAAAATGTCGATCGACCCCATCGCCTCGACTGCCGCCTTGGGCAGCGCCAGAACCGATTCCGCATCGCCCAGGTTCGCGGTCACCACATGCGCCCGGTCGCCCAGCTTTTCGGCCAGCGCGCGCAGCGGCGCCTCGCGCGTGCCGGACAGCGCAACCACAGCGCCCGCCGCATGCAGCGCCTCGGCGATCGCGCCGCCGATCCCGCCCGAAGCGCCGGTCACCAGCGCGGTCTTTCCCGTCAGATCGAACATCCCAAGCCTCTTCTTCGTTGTCCAAATACCCCCGGGGTCCGGGGCAGCGCCCCGGTCCGCCCGTCAGCCCTTCAGCGCCACCACGTCTGCAGGGGCGCCCACGTTGCGCACCGTCACATCCTTGGCGATGCGCCTGATCATGCCCGACAGGGCCTTGCCCGCGCCGATCTCCCAGAACTCGGTCACGCCGCCCTCGGCCATCGTGGCGATCGACTCGCGCCAGCGGACGGTGCCGGTCACCTGCTCGACCAGCAGACGGCGGATGGCGCCGGGCTCGGTCACGGCCTCGGCGCGGACATTGGCGATCAGCGGCACGGCGGGGGGCTGGATGTCCACGCCCGCCAGCGCGTCGGCCATCACCGCCGCGGCGGGCTGCATCAGCACCGAATGGAACGGCGCCGACACCGGCAGCATCAGCGCCCGCTTGGCGCCCGCGGCCTTCATCGCCTCGGCCGCAGCCTCGACCGCGCCCTTGTGCCCCGAGATCACGACCTGCGCCGGATCGTTGTCATTGGCCGCCTGCACGACCTCGTCGCCGCCGATCTCGCGGCAGATGCGGTCGACGGTCTCGAAGTCCAGGCCCAGGATCGCGGCCATCGCGCCCACGCCGACCGGCACGGCCTCCTGCATGGCCTGCCCGCGCAGGCGCAGCAGATGCGCGGTGTCGGCCAGGGTCAGCGACCCGGCCGCGCACAGCGCGGAATATTCGCCAAGCGAATGCCCGGCCACGAAATCGGCGTCCGCGATGGTCAGGCCCTCGGCCTCCATCGCGCGGAACGCCGCGATGGACGTCGCCATCAGCGCGGGCTGGGCGTTCTGCGTCAGGGTCAGCGTGTCGGCGTCCCCCTCCCAGATCAGCGCGGACAGGCGTTCGCCCAATGCCTCGTCGACCTCGTCGAAGACGGCGCGCGCCGCCGGATAGGCTTCGGCCAGCTCGCGGCCCATGCCGATGGTCTGGGCGCCTTGCCCCGGAAACACGAATGCCCGCATGGCGGTCCCCCCTGTGATCATTGCGTTGCAAACGGGCATAGCCGCTGGCGGCGCAAAGAAAAAGGGGCCACCGGGGGCCCCTTTTCAAAACTCAAAGGTCGGTGGACCCGATCAGCCGACCAGTTCCAGACCCGAAAAGAAGAACGCGATCTCTTCCTTGGCGGTGTCGGCGGCGTCCGAACCGTGGACCGAATTCTCGCCCATCGACAGGGCGAATTCCTTGCGGATGGTGCCTTCGTCGGCATTGGCCGGGTTGGTGGCGCCCATCACTTCGCGGTTCTTGGCAATGGCGTTCTCGCCTTCCAGGACCTGAACGACGACCGGCTCGGAGGCCATGAACTCGACCAGCTCGCCATAGAAGGGACGGTCCTTGTGGACCTCGTAGAACTTGCCGGCCTGGGCGGGCGACAGGTGGATGCGCTTGGACGCGACGATGCGCAGGCCGGCATCCTCGAACTTGGCGGCGATCTTGCCGGTCAGGTTGC
>NZ_BBPH01000177.1 GCF_000787695.1 Paracoccus sp. PAMC 22219
GAAGGGGACGCCCGGATCAGAGGCACGCAATGCGCGAATGACTAACAAAATCTTACTACAAAGCCCGTACCTGTTGCGTCACCGCAATTGAGAGGTAACCCCCGTGCGAAAGCATCAAACTGATACAGCTGACTTAAATCAAACTGCCACACCTGCCTGAATATGCCGGGTTTATCCCCAATAATCGTCACTCGCGTACATGACAGCCCCACGGGGCAGTAGTACCCTAATTCCCATCAGAAACTGAAAAGGCCGCGCAATTCGTAACATGATCCAACGTGCCATTCGGCGCGCACGAGCGATATTGCCTATCGTCAACTCACCCCTGTTCGTCACCATCATCATGGTGACCTCCGATAACTGGCGATAGAAACCCACCAAACAAGCCGTGCCCGTCTTAGGCACTGGAGCTTTGGCGGTTTCAGATAATTGAGAGGCCCCGGCTGCAAAGCAGCTGGGGCTTCTCATTACTATGCTCTGCCGTCTCAGCTCTATGAGGCTGTCAGGCATCCGCAACTTTAGAAAAATGCCTTATGCCCGCGCTTTGCGGGCATTCCATATTCAGGGGCAATATTCCCACGGGTTGATGACCTCCAGGTTCATCGCCTTGAATGGATCGCTATCGCGCGTGGCGACCTTTGCCGCCTTCTGTGCCGCCGCGATTGCCCCGATCTGACCATCCGCATGTCCGATGGTTATCCCTCGCTGACGGGCGCTGGAAACCCGCATGGCATAGAAGGTTGCCGCGGTAATATCGTAAGGAAGGATGCGGCCGTAGAAGGACGTCTCAAGCAAACCCTCAATCGCGCCGATAAGCCGCGTCCTCCGGTCTCCCGCTGGCAGGATGAAAGCGCCGAACATCAGTTCCTCGGCAGTGATTGCAGCTACATAAAGATCGCCCGGCTCCTGAGCATCCAGCCATGCCATGACATTGGGATTGGGCGTTGGCTTCTGGACCTCAGACAGCACATTGGTATCAATGATGATCATGTGAAGTCCGCAGCCTCCCCAGGTTCTTTGCTGCGGTCGAACGTCAGTTCGTCACCTATGACGCCCATGTCCTTAAAGTGCGCGCGCAGCTGTTGTCCAAATCCGCCTGTGTGCTTGGCAACATAGGAATTGACCAGGATCGCGCGAACCTCTGCTTCGATGCTGCGCATATTGCTGGTTGCCTGCTCTCGAAGGTGATCGTGAACCTCATCTGGCAAGTTGCGTATGGTCATGTTGCCCATTCTGATCTCCATGATAGCAGTTATGGAAAAATGATCTCACACCGTCATTGATGGCGCAATGCTAATAGTGATGGCATGACCAAAAAGGCATAAAAATGGCCCCGCCGAAGCGGGGCCTAAGTCACTCCGTCGCAAAAAGGAGTAAATCTTGCCTAGCACTTCTGAAGGGTCAGCACCACGGTATTGATGCGGACGCCGACGATGGCGAAGCTCTCGGGCGGCAGGTCGCGCCACTGGTGGCACCGATAACCGCGCGGGAAATGCTGTGCGGCCCATGCTCGGAACCGCTCATTGCCTTCGTCGCTGAGCATCGTGTACGGGACTTGGCGATGGAGTGCTCCGCCCTGACCCACGGTCATCCGACCGGGCAGGAGGCGGCTGCTGCATGGGCCTTGATCCTACGGTCCTTGGCGGACGGTGATGGACTGGAGCAGGCAGCGGCAACCCATGCCCACAGCTTCGGCGCCGAGACACGCGACGCCATTCTGCGCGGGCTGCAGACGCCCGCCGATGGACGCCCGGAGACGACCGAACAGTTGGGCGGCGGCTGGACGGCCGAGGAGGCATTGTCCATCGCCATCCATGCCTGCCGCTGCGCGCGAGACTTGGAGCATGGGCTGATCGTCGCCGTCACCCATTCAGGCGACAGCGACAGCACCGGTGCGATCGCGGGCAACGCGCTCGGCCTGATGTTCCCCGGCCAGGCCCGGTCACACAGATGGGCCGCGCAGGTGGAGTGTCGAGACTTGATCGGACGCATGGCTATGGATCTGGCTATGGCGATGTCCGGCGAGATGGATGATCTTGTGACACGTTACCCGGGAGCTTTAAGAATGGAAGACAACCGCACCCCAATTGACGCGCCACGCAGCCTGAACAGCCTGACCGCCATCGCAACCCGCCGCGCGATGCTGGATCTCCCACATATGGCCCCGCTAACGGCCTATGCTGCAAAGCTTCGTGCCCGGAATATTGGAACCGCTCCCGATTTCGACCCTGTGGACGGCGGGACTGACGCGAGGTTGCTCTTCCTGATGGAAAAGCCCGGCCCGATGACTGATGATCGGGCACCCACCGGAAAGATCGGCGCGGGCTCCATCTCCCGTGACAATGACGATCCAACCGCCGAGGCTGTCTTCAACTTCATGCGGCAAGTCAGGATCCCGCGTGAGGACACGGTTCTGTGGAACGTCATCCCGTGGTGGAACGGCACACGCAATATCACGCCCTCATCGATTTGCTGCCCAAGCAGTCAACTGTGATTGCAGTTGGCCGCAAGGCTGCGCGAACGAAGGCTGCCCTGGAGAAGCACGGTCTCGCATTCTACGCCTCTGTACACCCGTCGCCGATCAACCGTGCCGCGCGTCGTGAGGTCTGGGATGCTATTCCAGAAACTTGGGCAGAGGCGGCAAGTAGCTAGTAAATGGCCAGATGTGACATAAGATAGCTTATTACTTTAATGGACATGTAGCCGCAAAGCTAAAATGTCGCCCATGAGCAATTCAGGAATGTCACTCTGCCCTCGACAGAACATGAGGATGAGCGGACATGGGATGGGTGATGATGAGCGAGCGCGAGTTGAACCGCGTGGAGGTTTTGGCGCAGGTCGATGAT
>NZ_BBPH01000176.1 GCF_000787695.1 Paracoccus sp. PAMC 22219
CGCGCCCTGTCGGCGCTTGCCGCCCATCTTGGCGGTCTGGCGCGGCTGCCGGGCCATGGCGGCGCCTTGGCCCGACGCTGGCTGACGCAGCCACACCTGCCCGCCAAGGGCAACTTGCTGACGCAGCTGGGCGGCGTGGACGAACTTCTGATCCCCGGCGAACGCGCGCCGATGATCCGCGTGCCGAACCCGCTGCCCGCGCTGGCGCATGCCGGGGTGCTGTCCGATGTTGCCTGACGCCCGCGCCCTGCGCCAGACGATCGAGGCGCTGGCCTTTGAGAACATCCTGCGCCCGACGCCGGGCGGCTGGACCGTGGGCGGTCTGACCATCCGCGCGCCGCATCGCCTGCAGGCCAGCGGAAGGTTGCGGCTGCTGGACGATCCGCGCGATGCCACTGGCGGGGTTCTGGACGCGGACGCGCTTGGGGCCGCGCTGGCAAAGGCCGGCCACGACCCCGGCACCCTGCTGGCCGCCATGCGGCGCAGCGCGCATTTCCTGCGTGCGGCCGGGCCGGTGCCAGCCGACCGCCAGTCGCTGACCGGACTGGCGCTGGAGGCGAGCCTGATCGAGGGGCACCCCTATCACCCCGGCTTCAAGACCCGCGCCGGGTTTTCGGATGCCGACAACGCGGCCTTCGGCCCCGAGGGCGGCCAGCCCATCGTCCCGGTCTGGCTGGCGGTCGATCCCACGCTGGTGACGCGGGCAGGAACCGACCCTGCGCAGGGTTGGGCGCAGCCGGGCGCGTCCCGGTTCATCCGTGGCAGTGGCGCAACCTGCAGCGCGACCCGGCGGTGCGGGCGCTGATGGACCGCGGCGCCTTGCAGGTGCTGCCGACAGACGCGCCGCGGATGCAGGCCACGGCGTCGCTGCGAACGCTGGCCGCCTGCGACGGGGGCGACCACCTGAAGCTGTCGCTTGGCGTGGGCGTCACCTCGTCGGTGCGTGATCTGGTGCCGTGGTCGGTGGCGGTGGCGCCCGCGATTTCGGATTGGCTGGGGCGCGTCGTGGCGTCGGACCGGCACCTGGCCGGGCTGACGATCCTGCCGGAACATGGCGCGGCCATCGGGGCGCGCGACCTGCTGGGCGGCAGGCTGGCCGTCATCCGGCGCAGCCGCCGCCCCCGGCGCGATGCCCCTTTCGGCCCTGTCCCTGACCCAACCCGACGGCGCCCGCTGATCGCGCCGTGGCTGGCCGCGCATGGTACCCGCGCCTGGACCGGGCAGCTGCTGGCGATCCTGCGGCCGGTCTGGCGCCTGATGACCCATCACGGCATCGCGCTGGAGGCGCATGGCCAGAACCTGCTGATGACCCATGACGCCGGTTGGCCCACCGGCCTGATCGCCCGCGATTTCAGCGAAAGCCTGGAATACCTGCCCGACCGCCTGACCCTGCCCGCCCCGGACCTGGCCGCGATCGAACCGGCGATGGCGGGTGCCCCGGACGGTACGTATCACCGCATGGGGCGGGCGACCGACCTGCGCGATCTGGTCGCCGACTGCCTGGTGACCCACGTGCTGTCGGATCTGGCCGATCTGCTGCACCGCACCGACCACCTGCCCGAGGCGATCTTCTGGCGGCTGGCCCGTGCCGCCCTGCCCCATGCCCCCGGCCTTGGCACCGAAGCGGCGACAGTCCCGGCGGAAAGCCTGGCCGCGGGGCTGCTGGGCCGCACCGCAACCCATCCCGCGCCGAACCCGCTGAAGGAACCCGCCATGACCCGTCTATTCCACCTGAACGATACCCTCATCGACCCCTTCGGCCCGGACGTTCCCGACCTGCTGGCGGGCCGCGATCCGGACCGCACGCGCATCGCGCTGTTGATGACCGACCGCGCGGCCTGCCTGACGCAGATTTTGTGCCTGCGGGATGCGGGCGCGTCATGCCACCCGATCCATCCGGAAACGCCCCCGGATCAGGCACGCGATCTGGCGCGGCGGGCGGGCTGCGACCTGATGCTGACCGATGCGGGGCTGCAGGGGCTGGGACAGGACGCGCCCCATGCGCCGGGCGGGGTGCTGATCCAGACCAGTTCCGGCACCACCGGCGCGCCCAAGATCATCGCCCGCAGCTGGGCCGCCATCCAGACAGAGATCGACGCCTATCTGCGCGCCTTTCCGCAGGCCGCCGACATGACCCCGGTGATCGCGGCGCCGATCACCCATTCCTATGGCCTGATCGCCGGGGTGCTGGTGGGTCAGGCGCGGGGGCATGTCCCGGTGGTCCTGGACCATGCCAACCCGCGCGCCATCCTGCGCCAGCTGGCGCAGATCCGCGATCCGCTGATCTATGCCGCCCCGCCTTTGCTGAATGTGCTGGCGCGGCTGTCGGGCGCGCAGGGGCTGCATGCGGTGATGTCGTCGGGAACGGTGCTGCCGCAGCCTTGGTTCGATGCCATCCGCGCCGCCACGCGCCACATGTTCCAGCAATACGGCTGTTCCGAGGCGGGCTGCCTGTCCATCGCCCAAGATCCCGACCGCCCCGAGGACATGGGCCTGCCCCTGCCGCATGTCCGCCTGCTGGCCGGTCACGACGCGCCTGCCTCCGTCACCGTCCACGCGGCGGGCGCGGTGGTGCAGACCGGCGATCTGGGCGTGATCGACGCCCGCGGTCACCTGATCTTTGCCGGCCGTCAGGCCGAGGTGATCGATGTCGCGGGCCTGAACGTCTATCCCGCGCAGATAGAGGCCGCCGCCCTGTCGCTGCCGGGCATCACGGACGCGGTGGCCTTTGCCATCCCGGACCCCGCCGCCCATCAGCGTCCCGCCCTGGCCTATGCCGGCGACGTGGCGGTGTCGCTGCTGGACGCCCATCTGGCCGCCCTGCTGTCGCCGCGCCAGCGCCCGGTGCGCCTGATCCGCCTGCCCGCCCTGCCACGCGGTGCGAACGGCAAGATCGCGCGCCGTACCCTTGCCCAGACCCTGTCGGAGACCCCCGCATGACCGACCCCCGCCCGATCCCCACCCCCCAGGATGCCCAGGACCGCATCCGCGCGATCCTGGCCGGACCGATGGCCTGCACCCGCATGGCGGCCTTTGGCCCCGACGCGCGGCTTGGCCATGACCTGGGCCTGGATTCCATCGCCCTGATGACGCTGATGCTGCACCTGGACGAGGCCGGCATCAGCATGGCCGAGGATACGTTCGACCGCGCCCCCGGCATGACCGTCCAGGCCCTGGCCATGGCGCTGGCGGGCGTGACCCCGGCGTCGGAGGAACCCGTCGACATCAAGGTCCATTGCGTCGTCAGCTGCCTGTGCCAGGCGCTGAAGGATCGCGGCGGCATCGACCACCGCCCGCTGTATCTGGGCCTGTGGGACGGTCAGGTGATCGTCGACGACCGGATGCGCCTGTCCTATCACGCGCCGGGGATCGATCACGGGTTCTATCTGGACTGGGCCGCGCGGCTGTTCGGCCTGCATGTCACGCGCTGGCATGACGATGCCGCCCCCGGCGCGCGGAACCTGGACCGCCTGCACGCGCTGCTGGCCGACTGGCGGCCGGGTCGCTATGTCATGCCGATGGTCGACATGGCGCTGCTGCCGCAACGCGACAACAAGTTCGCGCAAGCCAGCTTTCCCCATTACGCCCTGCTGGAACCCACGGCGGACCCCGACACCTGGCTGATGCGCGACCCCGATTTCCGGTGGGAGGGGCCGCTGCCCGCCCGCGACCTGCGCGCGGCGTTCCTGTCGCCGACCGTGGCGGGGGGCTTTGCCTTCGACACCGCGGCCACGCATCCGGCGGACGATGCGACCATCGCCGCAATGCACCGCGCGACCTTTGACGCCGATGCCGTGCCGCTGATCGACGCGATCCGCCGCATCGTGCAGGCCCATGTCTCCGATCTGCCGCGCTGCGATCTGGAACCCGCGCTGCGCGAACTGCCGGTCATCGCGATCCGCAAATACGCCTATGAACACGCGCTGGCGATCTTTGGCGATATCGAGGGTGCCAATCACGACGCGTTCGAGGAGTGCTGCGACCGGATCGCCGCGCTGCATGGCGGGCTGAACGCGGTCCACCTGCGCGCGGTGGCCTTTGCCCGCGGCGGCGACGGCGACGATCTGCTGCAGGTGCTGGCCGATCTGGACCGCCTGACCCTGCTGGAACGCGGCATCAAGGCGACCCTGGGGCAATGGTTCGACCGCTGGCAGGGGGCGCGCGCATGAGGATCAACGCCTGTTCTGTGGCCTTTCGCCACCTTGATGTGACCGCCCGTGACCTGGCCCGATATGTCGCCCGCGAGGGGTTCGACGGGTTGGAGATCTGGGGCCCCCATGCCCACGCGCTGGTCACGGAATGGCAGGCGCTGCCGCAGCGTCCCCCGGTGCCGATGCTGGCGGGCTATCTGCCCATGGGCACCCCGGATTTCCGCCGCGCCGATGCCGACGCCCTGCTGGCGCTGACCGGGGCGTGGGGCGCGCCGCGGCTGCGGCTGTTCGCGGGCGGATTGGGCAGTGAACAGGCGGACACGGACCAGCGCCGTGCCATCCTGCGCGATCTGGCGGTGGTGGCCGACATGGCCCGCGACCGCAGCCTGCGCATCGCGGTCGAGACGCATCCCGGCACCTTGGCCGACAGCCTGCCCGCAACGCTGGCGCTGGTGGACGCGCTGGACCATCCGGCGGTCGGCGTGAACCTCGACGTGCTGCATGTCTGGGAATCAGGGGCGGACCCGGTCGCGGCGCTGGTCGCGCTGCGCGGGCATGTCGATCACCTGCACCTGAAATCCGTGACCGGGCGCGACCGTCTGTCGGTCTTTCACCCGGACAATGTCCACGACCCGCAGGCAGCCGCGCGGGCATGTGCCCGCTGTTGACGGGTGCGGTCGATTACTGGGCGCTGTTGCCGCACGTGCCCGCGGGCATGGACGCATCGCTGGAATGGTTCGGCCCCAAGCCCGCGGCGACGATGGCCGCGGACCTGCGCGCGCTGCGTCGCGGCCTGCTGGATCGGGCTGCGTGACGGGACGCGCGGATTCCGCTCCCGCCCCCCTTTTCATCCCCGGTCATATCCCTATGCTTGCCGCCAAGAAAAGATAAGGTGACGTCATGGCGCGATCGGGACTGGATTACGGCGGAATGATGCATCGCGCGATGCAGGGGCTGATCGCCGAGGTGCTGCGCCAGATCGCCCGCGATGGCCTGCCCGGAGAGCATCACTTCTTCATCACCTTCGACACCCGCGACGACGGGGTCGAGATGGCCGACTGGCTGCGCGAACGCTATCCCGAGGAGATGACCATCGTCATCCAGCACTGGTTCGACAACCTGACGATCCAGCCCGACCATTTCACCATCACGCTGAACTTCGGCAACCAGCCCGAGCCGCTGAAGATCCCGTTCGACGCCCTGCGCACCTTTGTCGATCCGTCCGTCGAATTCGGCCTGCGCTTCGAGACGCAGGACAGCGACGAAGACGAGGATGAGGACGCCGAGGCCGACGCCGAATACCAGCTGGACGCCGAGGATGACGGTGACGACAAGCCCCCCTCGGGCGGTGCCGATGTCGTGCGTCTGGACCGCTGGCGGAAGTAGCGCCATGACCATGCGCGGCCTGTCGGCCTTTCCGATCACGCCGACCGACGCCGCGGGCAGCCCCCTGCCCGCCGACCTGCGCCGCCTGATCCTGCGCCTTAGGCATGCGGGCGTCGACAGCATCGGCGTGCTGGGGTCGACGGGCGGCTATGCCTATCTGGACGCGGACCAGCGCCGCGCGGTCCTGGAAACCGCGCTGGACGCCGCGGGCGGCAAGGTGCCGGTGATCGCGGGCGTGGGCGCCTGCGCAGCGACACCTCGGCCGCGCTGGCGCGCCATGCGGCGGATGCGGGGGCTGCGGGCCTGCTGCTGGCGCCGATGTCCTATACTCCCCTGACCGAGGACGAGGTCTTTGGGCATTTCGAAACGGTCGCCGGGGCGTCGGACCTGCCGATCTGCATCTACAACAACCCCTCGACCACGCATTTCACCTTTACGCCGGCGCTGATCGCGCGTCTGGCGGCGCTGCCCACGGTCACCGCGGTCAAGATGCCGCTGCCCGCGGGCGGCGATTTCGCGGGCCAGATCGCGGCCCTGCGCGCCGATCTGCCGCCCGATTTCGCCATCGGCTACAGCGGCGATTGGGGCTGTCCCGATGCGCTGCTGAACCATGCCGACGGCTGGTTCAGCGTGGCCGCGGGCCTGTGGCCGGACCAGACGCTGACCCTCGCCTGCGCCGCCCGCGCGGGTGACCGGCCGGAAACGGCGCGTTGGCAAGCCCGGTTCCAGCCGATGTGGGACCTGTTCCAGGCCCATGGCAGCCTGCGGGTCGTCCATGCCTGCGCGCGGCTGATGGACCTGACCGACGCGCAGCCTCCGCGTCCGATCCTGCCCCTGCCCGACGCGCTGACCCCGCGCCTGCGGGCGGCGATGCACGCGCTGGACGGCTGAGGGCGCTGTTTGCGCCAGCATACCGTTGCATACGAATTGCACCCGCTGCCCCGGACCGCTACAACCCGCCACGAAACCGTGAGGGAGCGACCCGATGACCAAGACCCGCGTTGAGACCGACAGCTTCGGTCCGCTGGAGGTTGACGCCTCGAAATACTGGGGCGCGCAGACGCAGCGTTCGATCATCAACTTTCCGATTGGCTGGGAACGCCAACCGGTGCCGATCATCCGCGCCATGGGCGCGATCAAGCTGGCCGCCGCGCGGGTAAACCGCGCCTCGGGCGACCTGCCCGGGGATCTGGCCGACGCGATGGAACAGGCCGCGACCGAGGTGTTCCACGGCAAGTTCGACGACAACTTTCCGCTGGTCGTCTGGCAGACCGGGTCCGGCACCCAGTCGAACATGAACGCCAACGAGGTGATCAGCAACCGCGCCATCGAGATCATGGGCGGAGAGATGGGGTCGAAAAAGCCCGTCCACCCGAACGACCACTGCAACATGGGCCAGTCGTCGAACGACACCTTCCCGACGGCCATGCATGTCGGCATCGCCATGCTGGCCCGCGACACGCTGCTGCCCGGACTGGAGAAACTGGCCACAGCGCTGGAGGCCAAGTCCGCCGAGTTCAAGGACATCATCAAGATCGGCCGCACCCACACCCAGGACGCGACGCCCCTGACCCTGGGCCAGGAATTCGGCGGCTATGCCCATCAGGTCCGCAAGGGGATCGAACGGGTCAAGGCGTGCCTGCCCGACATCTATGAACTGGCGCAGGGTGGCACCGCCGTCGGCACCGGCCTGAACACCAAGGTGGGCTGGGACACGGCGATCGCGGCGGAAATCGCCACGATCACCGACCTGCCCTTTGTCACCGCGCCGAACAAGTTCGAGGCGCTGGCCGCCCATGACGCGATGGTCATGTTCTCGGGCGCGCTCAAGACGGTGGCGGGGTCGCTGTTCAAGATCGCCAACGACATGCGCCTGCTGGGCTCCGGCCCCCGGTCGGGTCTGGGAGAGCTGATCCTGCCGGAGAATGAGCCCGGATCGTCCATCATGCCGGGCAAGGTGAACCCCACCCAGGCCGAGGCGCTGACCATGGTCTGCGCCCATGTCATGGGCAATGACGCCGCCGTGGGCTTTGCCGGGTCTCAGGGGCATTTCGAACTGAACGTCTACAACCCGATGATGTCCTACAACGTGCTGCAATCCATGCAGCTTCTGGGCGACGCGGCCAGCAGCTTCACCGACAACATGGTCGTGGGCACGCAGGCCAACGTGAAACGCATCGACCAGCTGATGCGCGAATCGCTGATGCTGGTGACGGCGCTGGCGCCCACCATCGGCTATGACAACGCCACCAAGGTCGCGAAAACGGCGCACAAGAACGGCACCACCCTGCGCGAGGAGGCCATCGCCTTGGGCTTCGTCGACGGAGAGACCTTCGACCGCGTCGTCCGCCCCGAGGACATGATCAGCCCCAAGGGCTGACCCTCTTGACCCGAACGCGGGGGGCGCGCCACAGTGGCGCGCCCCTTGTCGTTTCCCGGACCGCCATGACCCGCATCATCAACCTCCGCCAGGCCCGCAAGACCCGCGACCGCGACGCCAAGCGCGCCAAGGGCGACGCGAACGCCGCCCTGCATGGAGAGGCCAAGCCCCTGCGCGATGCGCGACAGGCCGAACGGGACCGCGCAACCCGCGTGCTGGACGCGCACCGTCGCGACGCCCCGGACGAATGATCGACCTGCCCCCCATGACGCCGCCGCTGAAGCGGTCGGTCACCATCGACGGCCACCGCACCTCGGTCTCGCTGGAGGACGCATTCTGGAAGGCGCTGGCGACCCAGGCCACCGCCCGCGACATGACCCGCGCCGCCCTGATCGGACAGATCGACCACGCCCGCCCCCCGCAGATCGGCCTGGCTACCGCCCTGCGCCTGTTTGTCCTGTCCGCCACGCAGCAGCAGGACGGCTGAAGTCTCCGTTGCCCAAATATCCCCGGGGGTGAATTGGCCGCAGGCCAAGAGGGGGCTGGAAGCCCCCTATCCCCGCAGATCCGGCAGGACGTGGTCGCGGAACTGCTCCCGCAGGGTCAGCTTGCTGATCTTGCCGGTCGCGGTCAGCGGCATCTCGTCGACATAGACGACGTCGTCGGGCAGCTGCCAGCCGGCCAGATGCGCGCCCAGATGCGTCCGCATCTCCTCCAGCCCCGGCCGCGCCGTCCCCTTGGGCTTGATCACCAGCAGCGGACGTTCGTCCCATTTCGGATGGGGCAGCGCGATGACCGCGCATTGCGCGACATCCGGATGGGCGACCGCCAGGTTCTCGACGTCGATCGAGCTGATCCACTCGCCACCCGACTTGATCAGGTCCTTGGCCCGGTCGCGCAGGGTCAAAACCCCTTCCGCGCTGATCGACGCGATGTCGCCCGTGCCGAACCAACCATCCGCGTCGATGGCACGCGCCGTCGCGTCGGCATTGTCGTGATACCCCGCAGCGACGGTGTTGCCGCGCACGAACAGCTCGCCCATGGCGCGCCCGTCATGGGGCTGGCGGGTGCCCGCATCGTCCACGATCTTCATCTCGACCCCAAAGACGCGGCGCCCCTGCGCCTGCTTCAGGGCCATGCGGCGCTCGAACGGCAGATCGCGCTGCGCCGGGGTCAGCGACCCCTGGCTGCCAAGCGGAGACGTCTCGGTCATGCCCCAGGCGTGGTTCACGTCGATGCCCAGACGCTCGAACCCCTCGGTCAGGCTGCGGGGCATGGCGCTGCCGCCCACGACGATGTGGCGCAGGCCCGAGGGTTTGGCGCCGCGAACCTGGATCTCGGCGAACAGGCCCTGCCAGATGGTGGGCACGCCCCAGGCGCTTTGCACGCCCTCCGCCTGGCACAGGTCCCACAGGCTGGCCCCGTCCAGCGCAGGGCCCGGCATGATCAGGCTGGCCCCGATCAGCGGCGCAGTGAAGGGCAGACCCCAGGCGTTGACGTGAAACAGCGGCACCACCGGCAGGATGCGCGGCTGCGGCCCCAGGTCGGGGCCCAGCACCGCGGCCGTCGCCAGCGCGTGCAGCATGTTGGACCGGTGCGAATAGAGGACCCCCTTGGGATCGCCCGTCGTCCCCGAGGTATAGCACAGGCCCGATGCGGTCGTTTCCGGGAACTCGGGCCAGACGCGCTCGGTCGGCTGTCCTGCCAGCAGGTCCTCATAGCACAGCGCGTCCAGCGTGGTCGCAGGCATGTGGGCCGCGTCCGTCATCACGACATAGCGCATGGGCGGCAGGCGATCCTGCAGCTTTTCCAGCAGCGGGACGAAGGTCAGGTCGGTGAACAACAGCCCGTCGCCCGCGTGATGCGCGATGAACACCATCTGGTCGGCCGACAGGCGCGGGTTGATGGTGTGACAGACCGCCCCGATGGACGGGACGGCGTGATAGATCTCCAGATGGCGATGGCCGTTCCAGGCCAGCGTCGCGACCCGGTCGCCCGGCGCCACGCCCAGCGCCTCCAGCGCAAAGGACAACTGGACCGCGCGGGCGCGGGTCTGGGACCAGCCTTGGCGGTGCAGGTCGCCCTCGACCCGGCGCGACACGATCTGCGCCTCGGGAAAGCTCTCGGCGGCAAAATCCAGAAGCCCGCCTTGCAGCAGCGGGCGGTGCATCATCAGACCGTCCATGACGTCTCCTCCATCATGGCGCATGATGACGCGATCGCGGCGCGTTTCAACCCGCGCGGTGCTTGCCTGCCGCAGGGTCAGCGGGCGCTGACATGCGTCGAGGTCAGGTCCAGCAGCACAGCGCCGTCCGCGTCGCTGACCAGCGTGCGCACGGTCGAGATGCGCCGCCCCTGCCGCACCCAGGATGCCAGCGCGGTCAGCACCCCGTCGCGACGGTTGGTCAGCAGTTGCGCGTTCAGCGTGATGGCGACCGGAAAGTTGTCCATCCCCTCCTGCGGCTGCTCTCCGCCCAGGACCAGGTTCGTGGCGACCACATCCGCGAACCAGACCAGCGCGCCGGCATGGATCGTGCCGAACGGGTTCAGCACGCCCGCGGTCACGATCATCTCTCCGGTCGCTTCCTGTTCGTTCACGCCGGTGATCTCGAATTCGATCTGTCCGGCAAGGGTGTGGTCCGACATCCCCCAAGTCCTTCTCATCAGGCGCGGGCACGCCGCGAATTATCCTTGCCCGACCCTAGCGGGTCAGGCGCGCGATCAGCGACGACGTGTCCCACCGACCGCCGCCCATCGCCTGCACGTCCTTGTAGAACTGGTCCACCAGCGCGGTCACCGGCAGGGCCGCGCCCAGCTGGTCGCCCGCCTGCAGGCAGATCGCCAGATCCTTGCGCATCCAGTCCACGGCGAAACCGTGCTCGAACTCGCCGCGATGCATGGTGGCATGGCGATTGACCATCTGCCAACTGCCTGCCGCACCCTGGCTGATCACCTCGACGACATCG
Source organism: Paracoccus sp. PAMC 22219 (assembly GCF_000787695.1). Classification (GTDB taxonomy): domain Bacteria; phylum Pseudomonadota; class Alphaproteobacteria; order Rhodobacterales; family Rhodobacteraceae; genus Paracoccus. Next base: position 10,884 of record NZ_BBPH01000176.1, read on the forward strand.
GCCACGTCCAGTCCCGCCTTTTGCGCGAAAGCCAGCGATTCCGACAGCGCCTGGACCAACCCCGCGATCGCGATCTGGTTGCACATCTTGGTCATCTGACCCGCGCCCACATCGCCCATCCGGCGACAGATCTTGGCATAGGCGTCGATGACCGGGGCGGCGCGGTCGAAATCCTCGGCGGAACCGCCGCACATCACCGACAGCTGGCCGTTCTCGGCCCCCGCCTGCCCCCCGGACACGGGCGCGTCGACATAGCCGATGCCCGCCTGCGCCGCAGCCTGCGCCAACTCCTGCGTCACTTGGGCCGATACCGTGGTGTGATCGACAAAGACCGCGCCGCGCACCATGCCCGCGAACGCGCCATCCGGCCCAAGGCACACCTGGCGCAGGTCGTCGTCATTGCCCACGCAGCACATCACCAGGTCCGCACCCTGCGCCGCCTCGCGCGGGGTCGGCGCGGATGCGCCGCCGTGGCGACCGACCCAGGCCTCGGCCTTGGCCGGGCTGCGGTTGAACACCGTCACCTGGTGCCCTGCCCCTGCCAGATGCCCGGCCATCGGAAAGCCCATCACGCCCAGTCCCAGAAACGCCGTCTTGGCCATGCAAATCTCCCTCGGGTCGCTGCCCGTGGCGCGGCGGTGCGTTGAAATGCCCGCGCGCCTGTCCTATGCAGCACACCACCATCCATGCGCGGCAGGGTCAACCCGTGCCGCGCCCCCGGCCAAGGACCTGCCCGCACATGCTGACCTTGTTTCGCTGGCTTCTGCGGCTGACCATCGCGCTGATCGTGCTGGCGGTGCTGTCCGCCGTGCTGATCTGGTATTTCGCGGTGCGGTCCCTTCCCGATTACACGGCCAGCTATCCGGTGACGGGCATCACCGCCCCGGTCGAGATCGTGCGCTCGACAGAAAACGTGCCGCATATCTTCGGCGAAACCGATGCGGACGTGTTCTTTGCCCTGGGGCTGGCCCATGCCCAGGACCGGCTGTTCCAGATGACCCTGCTGCGCCGCGCGGCCCAGGGCCGCCTGGCCGAGGTTCACGGCCCCCGCGCCCTGCCCGCCGATGACCTGGTGCGCAGGCTGGGCCTGCAGCGCGCGGCCCAAGCCTCGCTGGAGGTGCAGGACGACGACACCCGCGCGGCATTGCAGGCCTATGCCGACGGGGTGAACCAGTGGATCCGCATCGTCAACGACGGCGCGATGGGCCGCGGCGCGCCGGAATTCTTTCTGTTCCCGGACGTGATCACCTTCTGGCAGCCGGCCGATTCGCTGTCGATCCTGAAGCTGCTGGCCGCCGCCAGCACCGATTCCGCGGGGGACGAGATCCTGCGCGCCCGCCTGGCCCTGGCCTGGCCCGAAGGCGGCATGCAGATCGTCGACCGCGCCGACACGCCAGCCTCCCTGCCGACCTATGCCGGGCTGTTCCCCGCGCCCGCCTTGGGGCGCCCGAACGGCGGCTGGACCCGCAGGCGGAATACGATCCGCTTGGCTTTCTGCGCCCCGGGCAGGCGCTTGGCGGCAACGCCTTCGGCGCCGAACCGCAGCGGACGGCGGCGGGCGCGGCGCTTTTGGCCAATGACCTGCATGCAGGGCTGACGGTGCCGTCGCTGTACTATCTGGCGCGGTTGGAGCTGACGGGCGGCGGGGTGATCGGTGCGACGGTGCCCGGCATGCCACTGGTCCTGTCGGGGCGCAACCCGACGCTGTCCTGGGCGCTGACGCCGCTGGACCTGGACGTGGCCGACATCGCCATCGAAGAGGTGCAGCCCGGCAACCCCGACCGCTATCGCGGCGTGCAGGGCTGGACCGAGTTCGACACCCGGACCGAGGTGATCCGCGTGCTGGACGCCGCCCCCCAGACCATCACCCTGCGGGAGACGCAGAACGGTCCCATCGTCCCCGGCCTGGACCCCGGCCTGCGCGACGTGACGCCCATCGGCCATGTACCCTCGCTGCGCTGGACCGGGCTGTCGCAGCGCGACCGCACCATGTCCGCGCTGATGGGCCTGATGCGCGCGGGTGACACGGACCAGGCCACCCGCGCGCTGGCCGATGTCGTGGCCCCGGCGCTGGACGTCACGCTGGCTCAGGGCGACGCGATCACCCGCCTCGCCGCCGGAGCCGCGCCGGAACGGGCCGCCGATCACCCAACCGGGGGCGCCTGCCCGCGCCCGGCTGGC
>NZ_BBPH01000175.1 GCF_000787695.1 Paracoccus sp. PAMC 22219
GGTCTCGTGTCCTGATCGCCGATGATGATGACATTGATGAGGGCCTTGACGTCATGATCGAGAATGAACTGGGCGTATGTGAAGCGATGTTCCTTATCGATATCCACGGAGGCGACGGGCTCGCCCGTTCTGAGGGCATAGCCTTCCGATGAACCGATATCGGTACGGACCTTGGCATGCCCGACCACGCCGGGGTTCCAGCCAATGCCCGCGCGAACCAGAAGGGTGACGCCATCATCCAGAAGGGACATCACCTTGGCGAGGTCCGTATCGAGCGCGTCTCCAACGAGGCGACAGGCTTCCGTGAGTATTTCGTCAAGGTTGCTCGACCGAAGCGCGATCTCACCGAATTTGGCGAGCACCTGCTGCTGACGCAGGAATCTTTCTCGTTCGCTCTGAGGAGATTCATTTTCCCTGAAGCTCATATTGACTACGCCTCCGCCACGAGAGAACACCGGGAACACCGCTTGATGCATATAACGTATTCTGTCTCTGTCAGTCGATAGGAGCAAACCTGTTCGACGGCACCAGCCCTTTCGCGGTAGAATAGGATAGCATCCGGGGGGATCTTGATCGCCAGAAGACGCGCGAAACTTTTTCTTTTAGGTCTCGCAGCCGTTGTACTCATGTGCGCGGCGCTCTTGTTCCTTCCCCCTTTCCAGTGCCTCCCGATCAGCAGCCGCGCGCTGCGCATCCCGCTAGCGGCAATTCTGAACCAAGGTACGCGAGTGTCCCGCTGTGCGCTCCGGGACAGCATCACAGTCATTTCGAAGGTCGCTGAAAAGGCTGTGAATGGGCCAGGAGGAGATCTCAATGCCGTGTCACCAAACGCCTGCGCCGGGAGAGCTTTAGAGATCGTAGGGATTATCTCCAGCACTTCGAAGGGACCGTGAAGGCTTTGCAGTCTTTGGTCGGCTCGGCTTGCCCTGGTCACGCATCTCTTGCGCGGTGGCAGGCGGAAAGATCACCATTAACAGCAATGGCAGTCGTGTCGGTGGGATATTGATCGAACCGCCTGCACCCGCAACGCGACAAGGCTGTAAGCTGAGCTCCGCCGAAAGTCTTAGGCACATTTGACAGCGCAGCAGGGTGATGAGAAAATTGGAAGATCATAGAACCGCGAGGGCTGCCATGACACTTGCGAATAAAGGACCTAAAACCCCCGAACCACCAAAGCCTACTCCACTTTTTCTGGAGCTTCAGAAGATCCAGAAAGAGCAATGCAAGGCAGAAGACATCGAGCGAATGATTGAGGCCAAGGTCGCTTTGGCCTTGCGACTGCTGCACTGAGATCAGAAATTGGAATAGAGATTTTTTACCCTTTGGCCGCACAGGTCTGCGGGATGAAGCCGAATGTGACAGGCGTAGAGACCATCATGGCAAAAGTCGTCGTGCTCACGGATATTCATGGCAGGATCCATGTCTTCGAATGCCCACCCTGGCGCGTGGTGAAGGTGACGTCGACCGCTGATGGCACAAGCGTTGATCTGTCCAGCGGGGACGGGATCGCAACCGTGCAGGTGAGCGACACACCGGAAGACATCGGGATCCAATTCACGGATGAAATGTCACAATTCCCGACTGGCCAAGCTTGATAGGGCCTGTTCATATCCTTCGGGAAAGAAGGAGGTGACCATGATCCGCTCCGAGTTGATTGGAAAGCTTGTTGAGACTCATTCGCATCTGCCCCGTCCGGTGGTGGAAGCCGCTCTCAACGCGATCCTGAACGAGATCATGGTCGGTCTCGCTCAGGACCAGAGGGTCGAAGTTCGGGGGTTCGGAAATTTCTCCAGCAAGGTCCGGGAGGCCCGGATGGGCCGCAACCCCAGAACCGGCGAACCCGTGCAGGTGGCGCACAAGCGGATTTTGCGCTTCAGAGCTTCGAAACTCCTCCTGGAACAGTTGAACACTCCAGCAACGCCTGGCTGATCCCTGCCCTGTTCCCTTCCCAAGTCCCCCGGAAGACCTGTACCCAGAGGATGCTGCCAGAAAGCGAGAGGGAGCCAGGCTCGTCACCCTTGCCCCATATCCTGAGTATTGATTGCCTCGGCGGAATAGTTGTTCCGACCATCCGTAACAGGGTTGATGCGATCAGGTATAATCACTTCGTCCGGTCTTATCAGACCCAGCACGTGACGGGCTCGCTCATCAAGAAGATCAAGGTCCAGATAGTAATCGGATAGACGGCGCGTCAAATTTCTCATCCGGTCAACTTCAAGCTGCAGCGTATCCCTCTCGATAATGTTTGCAGAAGTCTCTGCCTCGATC
>NZ_BBPH01000174.1 GCF_000787695.1 Paracoccus sp. PAMC 22219
GTCCCGCGGCGGCGGGGGCCAGGCCCCCCGCACCCCCCGGCGCCTGCGCGGAACAACGGGGCCGGCTTGCCTCGTGGCGCGGGCTGTGAAACGCTGCACGCAAAGCGAATGGGTGAGACATGGACGACGGGCGCAACGGATCGGTCAAGCAGATCATCTGCATCAAATGGGGTGCCAAGTTCGGCCCCGAATACGTCAATCGCCTGCATGCGATGGTCGCCCGAAACATCACGCCGCCCTTCCGGCTGTTCTGTTTCACCGACGACGGCACCGGTCTGCACCCGGATGTCGCGGTGCGGCCCCTGCCCGATTTCGCCTATGACGCCCCCGTCAACACCCGCGGAAAGTGGCCCAAGTCGCGGCTGTGGGGGGATCTGGGCGACGTGACCGGGGTCGTGCTGTTCCTGGACCTGGACGTGATCATCACCGGGAACCTGGACGCGTTCTTCGAGCATGGGGACCCCGACGACACGATCCTGGGTCTGAACCCAAACACGCCGTTCGAGAAGATGGGCCAGACCTCTGTCTATCGGATGCGGGTCGGCAATCTGGCCCCGCTGCAGAAGATATTTGCCGCCGATCCGCAGGCCGCGGCCGACAAGTACAAGTACGAACAGCGCTTTGTCACCCGCAACGCCCCGGGCGGGGTCACGTTCTGGCCGCGCGGCTGGCTGGCGCATTTCCGGTTCCACTGCGTGCCGACATTCCCGCTGAACTATCTGCGCGATCCGAAAATCCCGCGCGGCACGCGGATCGTGATGTTCCCCGGCAACCTGAACCCGCCCGACGCGATCCTGGGCCGGTGGGACGAGGCCGACGAGGCCCGTCCGCCCCTGGACCATCTGCGCGCCGCCTTTGCCGGCCCGCGGCGCGAGGGGTTCCTCAAGCACCTGCGCCACTATGTCAGGCCGACCCTGTGGGTGGCGCAGCTTTGGCGTGAATGATGCCCCTGCCCCATGCGCCCGACCGACTGCCGGAGGAGATGGCCGCGGCCCTTGGCCACGCCGTCGCGGCCTTCGGCTTTCTGGAGGAGGCGTTGAAGCGGGCGATCTTTTCGCTGACGCGCAAGGGGCTGGGCCAGGATGCGCAGGACCATGCCCTGCACGCCTGGCTGCGCCGGATGGAGGAGATCGCCGACGACACCCTTGGCACGCTGATCGACAGCTTCCTGGCGGCCGCGCGGCGCAGCGACGGGGTGGATCTTGGCGCCCTGCCGCGGATGCTGACGGACCTGCGGCGCATGCGGAACCTGCTGTGCCACGCGTCGTGGCGCCCGGGGGCGCGACCCGGCATGTGGCATCCGACCTTCATCAACACCCGCGGTGAACGCCATCCCGACGACATGTCGGCCGATGACCTGATGCAGGTCCGCGACCGGACCCTGCAGGCGGCGCGTCAGGTCGTCGCCGTGATGCGCCGGACCGGGATCGACGGGGAATGGGCGGGTACCGACGCCTGACCCATCCGTCGGCACGCAAGCCACAGGACCGCGCCGCGACCGCATCGCGCGTTGCAACACGCGCGCCAGCAGGCTAACACCCGCAAAATCAAGGATGAGAGGCACTCATGTCGTCCCCCCTCCGCCTCGGCATCGCCGGGCTTGGCACCGTCGGGATCGGTGTCGTCAAGATCGTGCAGAAACACGCCGACCTGGTGGCCATGCGCTCGGGTCGCCCGGTGGCGATCACCGCCGTCAGCGCGCGCGACCGCATGAAGAACCGCGACGCGGATCTGTCGTCCTATCGGTGGGAGGCCGACCCGATGGCGGTCGCCACCGCCGAGGATGTCGATGTCTTCATCGAACTGGTCGGCGGCGACGCGGGCATCGCCCGTGACAGCATCGAGGCCGCGCTGCGATCCGGCAAGGACGTGGTGACCGCGAACAAGGCGCTGCTGGCCATGCACGGCCACCACCTGGCGCAGTTGGCCGAAAGCCTGGGCCGCGTGATCCGGTTCGAGGCCGCCGTCGCAGGCGGCATCCCGGTCATCAAGTCGATGACGGAGTCGCTGGCCGGCAATCGCATCACCCGCGTGATGGGCGTCATGAACGGCACCTGCAACTATATCCTGACGCGGATGGAAAGCGCGGGCCTGCCCTATGACGCCGTCTTCGAGGAGGCGCGGCAACTGGGCTACCTGGAGGCCGACCCGACCCTGGACGTCGGCGGCATCGATGCGGGCCACAAGCTGGCGATCCTGTCCTCGATCGCCTTCGGCACCCAGGTCAATTTCGACGCCGTCGAGATCGAGGGGATCGAGCGCGTCAGCATCGACGACATCCACCGCGCCCGTGACATGGGATACCGCATCAAGCTGCTGGGCGTGGCCCAGATGACCGCGCGTGGTCTGGAACAGCGCATGTCACCCTGCCTGGTCCCCGCCGACAGCCCCCTGGGGCAGCTGGTCGGCGGCACGAACATGGTGGTGATCGAAGGCGACAGCGTCGGCCAGATCGTCCTGCGCGGCGCGGGCGCGGGCGAAGGTCCGACCGCCAGCGCGGTCATGTCCGACATCGTCGAGATCGCCCGCGGTGTCCGCATGCCCGTCTTCGGCCAGCCCGCGCAGACGCTGACCGCAGCGCAACCCGCGCGTACGGCAGTCCCCGCGGCCTATTACATCCGGCTGGAGCTGCAGGACAAACCCGGCGCTCTGGCCAAGGTGGCGACGGTGCTTGGCGATGCCGGCATTTCGATCGACCGCATGCGCCAGTACGGCCAGCACAGCCCTGCCAGCGTCCCGGTTCTGGTCGTGACCCACAAGACCACGCCCGAGGCGATCGACTACGCCATCGAGGCCCTGCCCCGCACCGGGGTGCTGGTCAGCGACCCGGTCGAACTGCGCATCGAGGAAGTGTGAAAAAGGGGGCCATCGGCCCCCGTCCCGCGCCGCAAGGCGCTGATCGTGTCGCGCCCCCTCTTCGGGGGCGCGTCCGTTTGGTCAGGCATCCTTGCCCAGATAGATGTCGACCAGCTTGCCCAGCATCGCCAGCGCATCCTCGCGCGACCGCTGAAAGCTGTTGCGCCCGATGATCGATCCGTTGCCGCCGCCATCGCGGATCGCGCGCGCGTCGTCATAGACCGCATCGGTCCCCTTGGCCGCCCCACCCGAGAACACCACGATGCGCCGCCCGCCAAAGGACGCCTGCATGCAATGCTCGACCCGCTTGGCTTGGGTCGCGATGTCGATCGCCTTGTCCTCATAGACCTTCTTGGCTTCTGCCAGCATCAGGTGATCGGTGGACAGCTTGATCTTGATGATATGCGCGCCGATCAGCGCCGCGATCTGGGCCGCATAGGCGGCCACGTCGATGGCCGTCTCTCCGTCCTTGGTGATCGCCTCTCCGCGCGGATAGGACCAGATGACGGTCGCCACGCCCTTGGCCGCGGCTTCCTTGCGCATGGCGACGATCTCCTCGAACATGTCCAGCGCCATGTCCGAACCCGGATAGATCGTGAAGCCGATCGCCGCACAGCCAAGCCGCAGCGCGTCATCGACCGACGCCGTGATCGCCTGGTTCTTGCCGGCCGTATCCGACATCAGGCTGTTGGCGCTGTTCACCTTCAGGATCGTCGGGATCTGGCCCGCGAACGTGTCCGCCCCGGCCTCGATCATTCCCAGGGGGGCGGCATAGGCGTTCAGCCCTGCGTCGATGGCCAGCTGATAATGGTAATGCGGGTCATAGCCGGCCGGGTTCGGCGCAAAGGACCGTGCGGGCCCATGCTCGAACCCCTGGTCGACGGGCAGGATGATCATCTTGCCGGTGCCGGCCAGCTTTCCGGTCATCATCATGCGCGCCAGCTGCGCCTTGACGCCCGGCGTCTCGCCTTCGTAATTGGCCAGGATGCGGCGCACCGTGTCGGTCATCTGCATGGGTCTCTCCTATCTTGTTGGCTGCTGGATAGCATGCACAAGACCCGCGGCAATGCTGGTTACGCTAACAAATTCAGGCAGATGCGCTTTTCCGCCGCGCCGCGGAGCGGGCGATCCCTAAAACCTTAATCACAGATGAATCGATTTTCAGACGAATTGTCCGCATCCTCAACCGCAGGGACATGTCCCGACAGGAGGATGCCATGTTCATGACCACGACACTGGCGCATTACCAGTTGCCGATCTTCGGCATCGGGTCCAGTGCGCTGGAAACCCGCATCGGTGCCGATCAGCGGACCGTCTGGATGCGCCCGATCACGGCGGGGGCCAGCCAGACCGAACTGCTGCCCACGTCCACGGTGCAATCGGCGGAACGGGTGACCCCGCCGATGGCTTATTCGCAATGGCTTAAGCTGCTGTCGGACTATGAAACCGGCGCAAAGGCCGGTCAGCCCGGGGGCTGAGGCGCGCCGCGACCGGCGCGCCACCTGATCAGCGCTTGGCGGCTTCCAGCGCGGCGACGCCCGGCAGGGTCTTGCCCTCCATCCACTCCAGAAACGCGCCCCCGGCGGTCGAGATGAAGGTGAAATCGTCCGCCGCACCCGCCTTGTTCAGCGCCGCGACGGTGTCGCCACCGCCTGCGACCGACACCAGCGCGCCCTGCGCGGTCAGCTCTGCCGCCGCACGGGCCGCCGCGTTGGTGGCCGCATCAAAGGGCTCGATCTCGAAAGCGCCCAGGGGGCCGTTCCAGATCAGCGTCTTGCATGCGGTCATCGCCTGGCGCAGCGCCTCGACCGTGTCGGGACCGGCATCCAGGATCATCGCATCCGCCGGGCACTGATCGACGGGCAGCGTCTCGGACGCGGCACCAGCCTTGAACTCGCGCGCGACGACGATGTCCACCGGCAGGTGGATCTTGCACCCCGTCGCCTCGGCCTTCTCCAGGATGGAGCGCGCGGTGTCCGCCATGTCGCGTTCGGCCAGCGACTTGCCGACCTCGACGCCCTTGGCCACCAGGAAGGTGTTGGCCATGCCGCCGCCGATCACCAGATGGTCGACCTTTTCGACCAGGTTCGTCAGCAGCTCCAGCTTGGTCGAGACCTTGGCCCCGCCCACGACCGCCATCACCGGCCGCTGCGGATCGCCCAGGGCCGCGTCCAGCGCCTTCAACTCGGCCTCCATCAGGCGGCCCGCACCGGAATACATCAGCCGCGCCAGCCCCTCGGTCGAGGCATGCGCACGATGCGCCGCGGAAAACGCGTCGTTCACGAAGGCGCTGCCAAGGGCCGCCAGCGATGCGGCAAAGGTGCCGTCATTCTGTTCCTCGCCCGCGTGAAAGCGGGTGTTCTCCATCAGGGCCACCTGTCCCGGCTGCAGCGCGGCCACGACGCGCTTGGCCGCACCGCCGATGCAGTCGTCGGCAAAGACGACCGGCTGGCCAAGCGCGGCCTCCAGTGCGGGGACGATCTGGCGCAGGCTCATGCTGTCGACGCGCTGGCCCTTTGGGCGGTCGAAATGCGCCAGCAGAACGGGAATGCCGCCCTTGGCCTGGATGTCCTTGACCGTCGGCACGATCTTGTCGATGCGGGTGGTATCGGTGACCTGGCCGTTTTCGACCGGGACGTTCACGTCGACGCGGGTCAGCACGACCTTTCCGTCAAGATCCATGTCGTCGATGGTGTTGAACTTTGCCATGTCGCATCCTTCAGGGTCCAAGAGTTGGCGAACTTGTCCCGCATGGCAGGCGCGGCGTCAACCGCGCCCGGTGGATGCGCGCCGCCCTGCCGGTCGGACCCCATAACGGTTTCGCGCGTTGCGCCGGGCAGCGACAGTCCCTAGATCAGGGGTCGCACCTGACAAAGGAGGGCCTCATGGCCGAGATCAAGGACCCGGAAAACACCATCGTCATCCAGCTAAAGGACGGCCCCGTCGTCATCGAACTGCTGTCCGACGTGGCCCCCAAGCATGCCGAGCGCATGAAGGAACTGGCCCGCGCGGGCGCCTATGACAACGTGGCCTTCCACCGCGTCATCGAGGGTTTCATGGCGCAGACGGGCGACGTGGCCCATGCGAACATGGAAAAGGACTATAACCCCGGCCGCGCCGGCACGGGCGGATCGGACAAGCCGGACCTGCCGGCCGAATTCTCCAAGCTGCCGCATGACCGTGGCACCATCGGCGCCGCGCGGTCGCAGAATCCGAACAGCGCCAACAGCCAGTTCTTCATCAACTTCAAGGACAACCATTTCCTGAACGGCCAGTACACCGTCTATGGCCGCGTCATCGAGGGGATGGAGCATGTGGACAAGATCGCCCGCGGCGAGCCGCCGGTGAACCCCGACCGCATGATCAGCGTCAAGGTGGCTGCCGATGCTTAAGTTCGCCCTGATCCCGGCCCTGCTGATGCTGGGCACCGCCGCGTCCGCGCAGGGGACCAACCCACAGGTCGAGGATACCGACGGGCCGAACATGGTCATCGAGGTCGCCGATGCCGAAGGCACGTCCAAGGGCACGATCGTGCTGGACCTGCGTGAGGATCTGGCCCCCAACCACGTCGCCCGCCTGGTCGAGCTGACGAATTCGGGTGCCTATGACGGCGTGGTGTTCCACCGCGTCATCGACGGCTTCATGGCGCAGACCGGCGACGTCGAGAACGGCCGCCAGGACGGCGACACCGCCATGGCCGGCATGGGCGGTTCCGACCTGCCCGACCTGGAGGCCGAGTTCACCGAACAGACCTTTGATCGCGGCACCGTGGGCATGGCCCGCGCGATGGACCCCAACAGCGCGAACAGCCAGTTCTTCATCGACCTGGCCCCCGCACCGTTCCTGGACGGCGAATACACCGTCGTCGGTCAGCTGATCGAAGGCTGGGACGTGCTGGACGCCATCAAGAAGGGCGACGCCGCCACCAATGGATCGGTGACCGAGCCCGACTACATGATGACGGTGACCATCGCGGACGGCGACGCCCCCGCCGATGAGGCCCCCGCCGCCGATGCGCCGGCCGAGGACGCCCCCGCGGAAGACGCCGAAGGCTGATCCCACCGACACGCGATCAGGGGGCTGCGGCCCCCTGATCCATTCTGCACGCTTGAGTCCGACACCCCGTCATCCGTACCCATGCGCCCACGCGCCGCATGGCCCTGTGCTGCACTGCCGCATAATGACCTTGCGGGACGGCCACCGCCCCCCCTAGGATGCCGGGGACATGACCAGCGCGCCCCCACCCGCCACTGCCCTACAGATCACGCCCTCGGCCCCCATCAGCCGAGAGCTGCATGGCTGGCGTGCGAAATGCCTGCAGCGTCTGGTGCGGATGCAGTTGCCCGTCCCGCGCAGCTTTGCGATCCCCGCCGATACGGTGCGCATGATCGCCCAAGGGCGCCGCATTCAGCCCGATGCGCTGTCGGACATCTTTGCCGGCAGCGGACTGGTCAGCGTGCGCCCGTCGGCCGCGATGCCGGAATGGGGCGGACCGGGGACGGTCCTGAACGTGGGCATCAACGATGCCCTGCACGCGCGGCTGGCCAACGCGATCGGGCGCGGCAATGCCGACGCGGTCTATTTGTCCTTCGTCCAAAGCTATGCCATCCACATCGCGCGGCTGGACCCCGACCTGTTCACACAGGACGGCCCCGACGCCTTGGCGGCCAGCCTGCGCCATTACCAGGACGAGATGGACCAGCCCTTTCCCCAAGACCCTACCGAACAGCTGTCAGAAGTCCTGCGCAGCATGGCGCGGGCTTGGGACGGCCCCACCGCGCGCCTGCTGCGTCAGGCCAAGGGCGCGCCTGCCGATGCGCCATTGGGTCTGGTCGTGCAGGAGATGGCGCTGGCGCTTGGGCCCGGCATCTGCGGGTCTGGCACGATCCAGTTCATCGACCCCGTCACCGGCACCCCGCGCGTGACCGGGCGCTTTCGCGGGCAGCGCCATGGTGCGACCGTCGGCGCCGGGGCCGAGACGCTGTTCCTGACCCGCGACGACCGCGGCCCCGCGCTGGAGGACACCGCGCCCGAAATCTTTGCCGATCTGGTCCGCTTCGGCATCGCCGCCCGCGAGCGTCTGCGCGAGGAGATGCAGATCGAGTTCGTCGTGACCGAGGGCCGGATCAGCGTCATCGACGCCACCCGCGTCGCCCGTGGCAGCCGCGCCGGGGTCCGCATCGCCGTCAGCTTGGCCCGCGACGGCATCATCCCGCCCGAGGAGGCGCTGATGCGCGTCGAACCGCGCGCGCTGGCCGATCTGCTGCATCATCAGGTCGATCCGCGCGCGCCGCGTGACGTCATCGCGCGCGGCATCGATGCCAGCCCCGGCGCGGCCACCGGGCGCATCGTCTTTTCCGCCGCCAGCGCCCAGTCCGCCCATGCGCGGGGCGAGCCCTGCATCCTGGTCCGCCGCGAGACGGTGCCCGAGGACATCCGCGGCATGCACGCCTCGGTCGCGGTGCTGACCGAACGGGGCGGCACGACCAGCCACGCGGCGGTGATCGCGCGCGGCCTGGGCCTGCCCTGCATCGTGGGCGCCAGCGGCCTGACCATCGACGCCCGCGCCCGCACCGTCCGCGCCGGTACCCGCATCCTGCACGAAGGCGACGAGGTCACCATCGACGGCAGCTCTGGCGAGGTTCTGGCGGGCGCCGCCGTCCTGCTGCCCCCCGCGCTGGACGACGCGTTCACGCAGCTGATGGACTGGGCCGCGGATGCGGGCGGCATGGGCGTGCGCGCCAATGCCGACACGCCTGAGGATGCCCGCGCGGCCCGCAGGTTCCAGGCGCAGGGCATCGGCCTGTGCCGGACCGAGCACATGTTCTTCGACGCCGAACGCCTGCCGGCCATGCGCGAGATGATCTTTGCCGATACCCCCGAGGACCGGCGCCTGTCGCTGGACCGCATCCTGCCCATGCAGCGCCAGGATTTCGTCAGCCTGTTCGAGATCATGGCGGGACTGCCCGTCACGATCCGCCTGTTCGACCCGCCGCTGCACGAATTCCTGCCCCACGACCGCGAGGGGCTGCGGGAACTTGCCGAATCACTGGACCTGCCATTGTCGGACGTGACTCGTCGCGTGGAGGCGCTGACCGAGTTCAACCCGATGCTGGGCATGCGCGGGGTCCGCCTCGGGATCACTGTCCCGGAAATCTACGACATGCAGGCCCGCGCCATCTTCGAGGCGACGGTCCAGGCCAGCCGCAAGGGCGATCCCGTCGTCCCCGAGATCATGATCCCGCTGGTCAGCGCCATGCGCGAGGTCGAGTTGGTCAAGACCCGCATCGACGCCGTCGCCGCCGCCGTCCGCAACGAGATGCGCGCCGATTTCACCTATCGCCTTGGCGTGATGGTGGAAACGCCCCGTGCCGCCCTGCGCGCGGGCGACATCGCCGCCCACAGCGCGTTCCTGTCCTTTGGCACGAACGATCTGACGCAGATGACCTATGGCCTGTCGCGCGACGATGCCGGCCGCTTCATGGGGACCTATGTCGGTCAGGGCGTCTATGCCGAGGATCCGTTCCACGTCCTGGACCAGGACGGCGTCGGGGAACTGCTGCTGATCGGCGTCCAGCGCGCCCGCGCGCAGTCGCCGGGCATCACCCTGAGCGTCTGCGGAGAGCATGGCGGCAACCCCGAATCCATCGCGTTCTGCCATCAGGCAGGCGTGGATTACGTGTCCTGTTCGCCCTTCCGCGTGCCCGTCGCGCGGCTTGCCGCGGCGCAATCGGCGATCCGAAACCGCACATCCGTGGCACGGTCCTGATTCTGCAACTGCAAGTTGCTGATTAGGCTGGACATAATATCTGCCCCTACACCCATGCGCCGGAAGCCGCCGGATTCTGCGCACTGACGTGGCGGAATGCTGCCCAAAACCGGCCTGAACGGGCCGGTTCCGGGACTCACGCGGATGTGGGATGGCGCGACAGATGCCGAAAATCCTAAGCACTTCGTCAGCCCGCCCGGCGTGACAGCCTGTTCCTGTCGTCCGGGCATTAATGCCCCGTCAACACGGGACCTTGTATAGGACTGTACATGCCCAAGCTGTCAAACCGGCTGGCGCACGCTCTTTTATGTGCGGCAACAGCCATCCCTCTGATGACGACCACTGCCCTTGCCGGGGGGAACGGATCGCTTTTTTCCGCCGATACCGGCATGTTCGGCGCAATGCAAGCCGCCGCGAACGCGCCGCGGCCAACGCCGCTGCTTTATACCGATGCGATGCCCGTCCCGGTCGAGATCACTCCCGATGAGCCCATCGAAAACCTGCATCTGGCGAACACCCGCAAGGTCATTTCCCGCGCTGATCTGAATTGCATGGCCGAGGCCCTGTACCACGAGGCCCGCGGCGAAGGGCGCCAAGGCCAGATGGCCGTGGCCGAGGTCATCCTGAACCGTGTCGACAGCGGCGTGTTCCCCCGCACCGTCTGCGGCGTGATCAACCAGCCCAGCCAATTCAGCTATACCATCGGCGGCGCCAAGCCGATCCGCAACAAGGCGGCCTATCTGCGCGCGCAGGACATCGCGGCCGAGGCCCTGGCGGGCGCGCCGCGCCAGCTGACCGGCGGTGCCACCTATTTCCACACGCCGGCTGTCAGCCCGTCATGGTCGCACCGCTTTCAGCGCACGGTCCAGATCGGCCGCCACATCTTCTATCGCAGCAATCAGCGCGTCGCCTCGAACTGAGGCCTGCGGCGGGGCTTGCCCGCGCCGCGGATTTGCTGTGAATGGCGGATATGGAACATCCCGACCGCATCTTTCTGCGCGACCACGTCCTTTCGGCCGAGATCGGCGCATTCCAATCCGAACGCGGCCAGGACCAGCGCCTGCGCTTCAACCTGACCGTCGACCTGCGCGAGACCGTCGCGGGCACCGGCGATCACGTCGATGCCGTGCTGTCCTATGACGTGCTGACGCAGGCGGTGGACACGGCCTTGGCCGATCAGCGCTATAACTTGGTCGAGACATTGGCTGAACGCATCGCCGCCGAGGTTCTGGCTCATCCGCGCGCCGCCCGCATCGCCGTCAGCGTCGAAAAGCTGGACCGTGGTCCCGGCGCGCTTGGCGTGTCGATCATCCGCCACCGGGGCCGCGTGCCCGCCACGGGCGTGGCAGCCCAGGTTGCGATCCTGGTGCATGCACCCGGCGCGCTGGTGGCGCCGGGTGCCGTGGTCATCGTGCCAGGTACGGATAGCGCGACCGCCGACGGGCCGCACGCCCGCCGCCTGGCGCTGCTGTCGCTGGATCAGGCCGCCTGGCGGCTTGGCGGCGACCTGGGCATCGAGGTGGCCGAGACGCGCACCGAACTGGACGCCGCGATCCAGCTGCGCCAACCGGTGATCTGGGCGCCCACGCGCCTGGCCGCCGATGCGCCGGACGCGGGTCATATGCCGGACCGCCTTGCGCTGTGGCTTGCAGGGCGCTTGGCGCGCATCACATCGATTTTGCAGGGTCTGACGACAGGCCGCTGCCCGCTGTGCCGGACGGGCTGGCGATCAGCATTTCGCGCCTGCGTACAGACTGAAATCCGATGATGCAGGACGGCCTCTATTATCGCCCCATCCCGCAGGATCAGGGCGGCCGCTGGCCGCTCGCCGGGGGGTGGACAGGGTTCACGCAGTTGGAATGCCTGCAGCGGGGGGCACCGCCGCGCATCGTCGACAGCGCCCCGGACCGAGTGATGGCTGCGCTGACAGCCCCGCGGCCGGCGGTGATGGGCGTGACGCTGGACAGGCCGCGCCTGATGGGCATCGTCAATGCCACCCCCGACAGCTTTTCCGACGGCGGCCATTATGACCCCACGGTGCAGGCCCGTGCGCTGGTGGCGGACGGGGCCGACATTCTGGACATCGGCGGCGAATCAACCCGTCCCGGCGCGGATGAAATCGCCGTCCCGGACGAGATCGCCCGCGTCCTGCCCGCAATAGAGGCCGCGCGCGGCCTGCTGCCGATCTCGGTCGATACGCGCAAGGCAGCGGTGGCGCAGGCGGCACTGGCTGCGGGGGCCGGGATGGTCAACGACGTGTCGGGGTTCGACTTCGACGCCGGACTGGCGCCGCTGGTCGCACGGGCCGGGGTGCCGGTCTGCCTGATGCACGCGCAGGGGTTGCCTGCCACGATGCAGGACGACCCGCGCTATTACGACGTGCTGCTGGACGTCTATGACGCCTTGGCCGCGCGCATCGACGGGGCGATCCGGGCAGGCATCGCGGTGGATCGCATCGTGATCGATCCGGGCATCGGCTTTGGCAAGACCGAGGCGCATAATCTGGCGATCCTGCGGCGGATTTCGCTGTATCATGGGCTGGGCTGCCCGATCTTGCTGGGCGTGTCGCGCAAGCGGTTCATCGGTCGGATCGGCGGCGCCGGGACCGCCGCGGACCGCATGCCCGGCACGCTGGCCCTGACGGTCGCGGCCGCAGCCCAAGGGGTCCAGATCCACCGCGTCCACGACGTCGCGGAACACGCACAGGGGCTGCGCCTGATTGCGGCCCTCAACAAGAACGGGAAGGCAGGGACATGAGCAGAAAGCTTTTTGGCACCGACGGGGTCCGCGGGCGCGCCAACACCTATCCGATGACCGCCGAGATGGCGCTGCGCCTTGGCGCCGCCGCCGGCCGATATTTCCGGCGCGACGGGCGAAACCGGCACCGGGTGGTGATCGGCAAGGACACGCGGCTGTCGGGCTATATGCTGGAGAACGCGCTGACCGCGGGACTGACCAGCACAGGCATGAACGTGCTGCTGCTGGGCCCGGTGCCGACGCCCGCGGTGGGGTTCCTGACACGGTCGATGCGGGCCGATCTGGGGATCATGATTTCGGCCAGTCACAACCCGGCCGAGGATAACGGCATCAAGTTCTTTGGTCCCGACGGCTTCAAGCTGTCCGACGAGGCCGAGGCCGAGATCGAGACGCTGGTCGCAGGGGCGCTGGACCCCGTTGCGCCCGCCAGCATCGGTCGGGCCAAGCGGATCGATGACGGGCGCGGGCGCTATATGGAATATGCCAAGACCACCTTCCCGGCCAAGCTGCGGCTGGACGGGCTGAAGGTGGTGCTGGATTGCGCGAATGGTGCGGCCTATCGCGCGGCACCCGACGTGCTGTGGGAACTGGGCGCGGACGTGATCCCCCTGGGCGTCGAGCCGGACGGGTTCAACATCAACGACGGCGTTGGCAGCACCCACCCGCAGGCCTGCGCCGACGCTGTGCGGGCGCATGGCGCGCATCTGGGGATCAGCCTGGACGGCGACGCGGACCGGGTGGTGATCGTGGATCAGACGGGCCGCGTGGCGGATGGCGACCAGATCATGGCGCTGCTGGCCGGGCGGTGGGCCGAACAGGGGCGGCTTGCAGGCGGCGCGCTGGTCGCCACCGTCATGTCGAACCTGGGGCTGGAGCATTACCTGACCGCGCGAGCCTGCGGCTGGAGCGGACGCAGGTCGGAGACCGCTATGTGGTCGAGCGCATGCGCGAGGGCGGCTTCAACCTGGGCGGAGAACAGTCAGGCCATATCGTGATGACCGACTATGCCACCACCGGAGACGGACTGGTGGCCGCGATGCAGGTGCTGGGCGCGATGGCCGAGACGGGCCGCGCCGCCAGCGAACTGGTCACCCAGTTCGAGCCGGTGCCGCAGATGTTGAAGAACGTCCGCTATGCCGCGGGCGCCGACCCGCTGGCGGCCGAGCCGGTCAAGCGGATGATCGCGGATGCAGAGGCACGACTGGCCGGATCGGGACGAGTGCTGATCCGCAAATCGGGGACCGAGCCGCTGATCCGGGTGATGGCCGAAGCCGAGGACGAGACCGTCCTGCGCGAGGTCGTCGACGGCATCGTCGCGGCGGTCGAACGCGCGGCCTGATTGCGTCCCGCGATGGCCGGGGGGCTATGCGCCCCCCGGACCCCCCACCGTTTCGGACGGCCGAAGGCGGATCAGGGCCTTTGTGCCACCGGGTCGAAATCATAGAGCCAGTCGAAGCGGCCGGGCATCAGCGACGGCGCCAGCCGGTCGGCCACACGCAACACGGCATGCGCCCCGATCTGCATCACGCCACCGAAGTGGTAATTGCGGGCGTTGGCATTCGCAGCCTCGACGATGCGGGTGACGCGGGGGTGGCGCAGGGCCTGGTAGCGGGCGAGGGCTTGGGGCTGATCGGGGATCGTGTCCAGGCAGGCGGCCAGGGTCCATGCATCTTCGATCGCCATGCCGGCGCCTTGGGCCAGGAAGGGCAGCGTCGGGTGGGCCGCATCGCCCAGCAGGGCCAGCCGGTCATCATGCCAGCGTGCCGCCACCGGATGGCGGAAAAGGCCCCACAGATGCGTGCGGTCCACCTGCGCCAGCCAGCTTGGCACCGCGCCACCCATGCCCGCGAAATTGGCGCGCAGGCGGTCGGGGTCGCCGGGATGGGACCAGCCCTCGTCCTGCCAGTCGGGGCGTTCCTCGACGGCCACGATGTTGCGCAGGCCGCCGGGCAGAGGATAGCTGACCAGATGCCGGCGCGGGGCCATGAAGACCTGCACCTCGGGCTTGCTGCCCGGATCGGGGATCAGGGCGCGCCACGCTGTCTGACCGGTGAAGAACGGCACCTGCTGGCCGTTCAGCGCGGCGCGGTGGGTGCTGCGCAGACCGTTGGCGGCGATCGTCAGGGGGTCGACGGTTTCGATGGCCGTCACGCCCAACTGAACCGTCACGCCTGCCTGCCGGGCGGCATCGGCCAAAAGATCGATCAACCGCGCGCGGTGGATCAGCAGAAAGCGCGCATCAGGACGGTGCGCCCGCAGGTCCATGCGCAGCACCCGCCGCCCGCGCGCATCGTTCAGCTGCACCGCACCGGTACGCAGCGCGGAACGATCCAACGCGGGACCAAGGCCAAGCGCGTCCAGCACCCGCACCGCGTTGGCCGAGATCTGGATCCCCGCCCCGACCTCGCCCAGGTCCGGCGCGCGTTCCAGCACCGTGACCCGCGCGCCGCGCAAGGCCAGCGCCAAGGCCGCCGTCAGGCCGCCGATTCCGGCGCCGATGACGGTCACGGGACGGTTCAGGAGCGCGGACATGGATCTGACCTCCGGATGTGACAAGGCCCCGCACCGGGCGGGGCCTGGCGCGGCGCTGACGGCTGGATCAGTCGTCGCGGTGGACGCGTTCCTTGCGCTCGTGACGCTCCTGCGCCTCCAGCGTCATAGTGGCGATGGGACGGGCATCCAGGCGTCGCAGGCTGATCGGTTCGCCTGTCATCTCGCAATAGCCGAAATCGCCGGTCTCGATCCGGCGCAGGGCAGAATCGATCTTGCTGACCAGCTTGCGCTGACGGTCGCGGGTGCGCAGTTCCAGGGCGCGGTCGGTTTCCTCGCTGGCGCGGTCGGCCAGATCGGGGACGCTGCGGGCGCTGTCCTGCAGTCCTTCCAGGGTCTCGGCCGACTGGCTGAGCAACTCCTGTTTCCAGGCCTCGAGCTTCCGCCGGAAATATTCGAGCTGACGCTCGTTCATGAAGGGTTCGTCCTCGGCGGGACGATAATCCTGGGGAAGGAAGGTCTGGGCTTTCATTACGTCCTCCGGCGGCGCCGGGCGGAGCAAAATTACCGGCACCTTGCGCGGTCCCTTAAAGTATGACGTGCTGCTTGTCACTAGGCTTCAAGGCGCTAATGATGCGCGGCGTGCAATTCGCTGCAACTTTGCGGGCAGTTGCGGCCAAGCGCCTTGCGTCAAAGGAGAGTTTTCATGCAGTTCACGGGAACCGACCGCTATGTGGCCCCGCCCGACCTGGCCCTGGCGGTGAACGCCGCCGTCACGCTGGAACGGCCACTGCTGGTCAAGGGCGAACCCGGCACGGGCAAGACCGAGCTGGCCCGCCAGGTGGCCGCCAGCCTGGGCATGCCCATCATCGAATGGCATGTGAAATCCACGACCAAGGCGCAGCAGGGCCTGTACGAATACGATGCCGTCAGCCGGCTGCGCGACAGCCAGCTGGGCGATGCGCGGGTGAACGACGTGTCGAACTATATCCGCCGGGGCAAGCTGTGGCAGGCCTTTGCGGCGCCGTCGCGGGTCGTGCTGCTGATCGACGAGGTCGACAAGGCCGATATCGAGTTCCCGAACGACCTGCTGCAGGAACTGGACCGGATGGAGTTCCACGTCTACGAGACCGGAGAAACGGTGCGCGCCACGCATCGCCCGGTGGTCATCATCACCTCGAACAACGAAAAGGAACTGCCGGACGCGTTCCTGCGCCGGTGCTTTTTTCACTATATCCGCTTTCCCGATGCCGCGACCCTGCGGGCCATCGTCGAGGTGCACCACCCGGGGCTGAAGCCGCGCCTGCTGGACAGTGCTCTGACCCAGTTCATGGAGCTGCGCGACGTGCCGGGGCTGAAGAAGAAACCCTCGACCAGCGAATTCCTGGACTGGCTCAAGCTGATCCTGGCCGAGGATCTGTCGCCCGAGGATTTGGCCCGCGATCCCGCAACCATGCTGCCCAAGCTGCACGGCGCGCTGCTGAAGAACGAACAGGACGTGGCGCTGTTCGAAAAGCTGGCCTTCATGGCCCGGCGTCAGGGGCGCTGAGGGGACGGTTCCCCCTGCCCCGGCCCCGCGCCGGGGAAACCCTTTCCCGATTGCCGCACGCCCGTCCCCACGACTAGGCTTGCGCCACATCGGAGGGAGAACATCATGAGCGATCAACAGGGTTTCGACACGCGGGCGATCCACGCGGGGGCCACCGCCGATCCGGCGACCGGGGCGCGGCAGGTGCCGATCTATCAGACCACGGCCTATGCGTTCCGCGACGCAGACCACGCCGCGCGCCTGTTCAACCTGCAGGAGGTCGGATACATCTATTCGCGCCTGACCAACCCCACCGTTGCGGCCCTGCAGACGCGGGTCGCGGCGCTGGAGGGAGGCGCGGGGGCGGTCTGCTGTTCGTCGGGCCACGCGGCGCAGATCATGGCGCTGTTCCCGCTGATGGCGCCGGGACGCAACATCGTGGCGTCCACCCGGCTCTACGGCGGCACGGTCACCCAGTTCAGCCACACGATCCGCCGGTTCGGCTGGTCCGCCAAGTTCGTCGATTTCGACGACGCCGATGCGCTGCGTGCGGCGATCGACGACGACACGCGGGCGGTCTTTTGCGAATCGATCAGCAACCCCGGCGGCTATGTCACCGACATTCCGGCGGTCGCGGCCATCACCGACGCGGCGGGCGTGCCGCTGATCGTCGACAACACGCTGGCGACCCCCTATCTGTGCCGCCCGATCGAGATGGGCGCCACGCTGGTCGTGCACAGCCTGACGAAGTACATGACCGGCAACGGCACGGTCACCGGCGGCGTGGTCGTGGACAGCGGCACGTTCGACTGGTCGGCCAGCGACAAGTTTCCCAGCCTGTCCGCCCCGGAGCCCGCCTATCATGGGCTGAAATTCCACGAGACCTTCGGCAACCTGGCCTTCACCTTCCACGGCATCGCATCGGGCTGCGCGATCTGGGCATGACCATGAACCCGCAGGGCGCGCATTACACCCTGATGGGGATCGAGACGCTTGGCCTGCGCATGGAACGCCATGTCGCCAACGCGCAAAAGGTCGCCGCCTGGCTGGAGGCCGACGACCGGGTGGAGCGGGTGACCTATGCGGGGCTGGACAGCTCTCCGTGGAACGCGACGGCGCGCAGGCTGTATCCCAAGGGCGCTGGGGCGCTGTTCACCTTTGCGATCAAGGGGGGCTATGCGGCGGCGGTCAGGCTGGTCGATGCGCTGGACCTGTTCAGCCATGTGGCAAACCTGGGCGATGCGCGGTCGCTGGTGATCCATTCGGCATCCACCACCCACCGCCAGCTGACCGAGGATCAACAGCGTGCCGCCGGTGCCGCCCCCGAGGTCGTGCGCCTGTCGGTCGGCATCGAGGATGCGGACGACCTGATCGCCGATCTGGATCAGGCGCTGGCCAAGGCCACCGCCTGACGAAAGCGGGCCGGGGTCGCCCCCCGGCCCATCCATGCGCTGTGATCGGATCAGTTCGCCGGGGTTTCCGGCAGCGGCTCGACGATGCCCGGAACGATGGGTTCGTCCGGCGCGGGCGCGCCGTCGCCGTGCATCGGCGGGTTCACGGGACCGCCTTCGGGGCCGCCATCAGGACCACCATGCCCAGGGCCGCCATGACCGCCGTGATGCATCCCCATGCCGCGCGGCGGCATCGGCGCGCAGGCACCCTCTCCGGCCAGCGCGTATTCGATCTCGACCTGGGCGGCCATCTCGACCTCTCCGGCCTGGACCGGGACGCGTCGGCCATCGCGGCCTCCATGCGCATCATCGGGCGCGGACCGCCATTGCCGGTCTGGATGTCGCGCAGGGTCAGCACCGGGCCCAGATCGACGCCCGCGGCCTCTGCCAGCAGCTCGGCCTTGCGGCGAGCATCGGCGACCGCATCGCGGCGGGCCTGGTCCTGCGCGTCGCCGCCATCCTCGCGGCTGAAGGTGATGCCGTTGATCTCATTGGCACCGGCGGTGACGATGGCGTCCAGAACCTCGCCCAAACGGGCCAGGTCGGAGACGCGTACCGCGACCGTGTTCGTCGCCTGATAGCCGGTGACGGTCGGCGCCTGGTTCTCGCCGTACTGCATCAGCGGGTTCAGGTTCAGCCCCGAGGTCTGGATCTGGGCCTCTTCGATGCCGGCACCGGTCAGCGCCTCGATCACGGCGGTCTGCTGGGTGCTGTTCTGCTCCATCGCGGCGGCGGCGCTGTCGGCCTGCGTGGTCACGCCCAACTGGACGGTCGCCATGTCGGGGGCGATGCGGGACTGTCCCTCTCCGGTGACGGTCAGGCGCGACGGTCCGGCCGGACCGCAGGCCATCGGCGCGGCAAGGGCGGGGGCGGCCATCAGGGCGGCTATGGCCACGGACAGGGCCAGCCGTCTTGCAGGGGGGGCACGGAAGATCGGTCGCATCAGGATATCCTTTCTGATTGCGGGTTCGCTGAGCCGTTGATGCCCTGCCCGATGCCCGCTTCCTAGCCCTTACAGACGCAAAAGCGATCACAGATATGGCAGTTCTTCTTTCAACGTTCCACAATTTGAGGTAGTGATGAAAGCTGAACAACGACGTCGCGGGCAAGTCCACGCGACGCACCCCGAGCAGTGAAGACAGCCATGAACCAGCACGCCGCGCCACCCGAATTTGCCATGAGCTTCACACAGGAGGCGGTTCGGCTGGAATGCCGCAACGGCCCGGATTGGCGACCTTTGGGCCATGCCCGCTTTGCTGGCGGCGACATGGCCGCTGTTCTGAACGGGCTGCGCGAACAGGCGGGCGGCCAGGCCGGAGAGCTGGACACCGTGCTGGTCATTCCCGACGACCAGATCCTGTACACGGTGCTGACGATCCCCTTCGGGTCGGACACCGCTGCAACCATTGCGCGCGCGCTGGAGTCGTCGACCCCCTATCGCGCCGATGATCTGGCCTTCGACTGGTGCCCTGCCGAAAACGGCGACATCGAGACGCTGCGCGTCGCCGCCGTGGCCCGCCGCACGCTGCACGAGGCAGAGGATTTCGCCCGAGCCCAGGGCTTTCGCCCGTCGGGATTCCAGGCGCGTCCCGGCGACGACCGGTTCCAGGGCAACCCCGATTTCGGCCCCTCGCGGCTGGTGCAGGAACAGTACAACCGCCGCCCCTTCAGCGAGCCGGTCCTGAGCCAGGCCCGCGTCACCGCCCCGCAGATCGAGGTCGAACAGCCTGCCGCAGCACTGGTGCCGGTGATCTCGCGGATCATCCCGCATGTGGTGTCGGTGCCTGTCGCGGCGCCGTTGGCTGTGGCGGCAACCGACATCATCGCGGATGATGCTGCGCCGCAGACCGCCGATGCGCCTGCCGCCGTGATCCGTCATGGAACCGGCCCGCTGACCGCGCAGCGCCTGTCGCCGCGCGCCGAGGCCGTGCACAGCCGCGCCGCCGCTGCCCGGACGCAGCGCGACAGCGCCGTGCCCGACGAAGCTGCCGCGCCTCAACTGGTCGAACGCCTGCGCAGCCTGGACCCGGCGCGCCTGCCGGTGCTGGTGGGCGGGCTGGCATTGCTGCTGGTCATGGCGCTGCTGTTTCTGGGCCGCCCCGCGCCGCAGGAGGACCTGGCCGAGGCCCCCGTGCAGCAGACCCCGGTCGAGGCACAGCCCCAGCAGGCGGCACCCGCCCCGCAAGCGGCAATCCCGGTCGCGCCTGAACCTGTTGCGCCCGCGACGGTGGAACCTACGCCGGTGACGCCGGAACCGCAGACGGCACAGACCACGCCAGAGCCGACCGAACAGCCCGATGCGCTGGACCAGGCCCTGGCCGAGGCGCTGGCCCAAGCCAGAGCGCCCGCTGCCCAAGCCCCCGCCACCGCGCCGGTCGCCGCTCCGCCCGCCGCGTCCATGGTCGGCGATCTGGCCGTCGCACCCGCAGCGCCCGCGGCCGAGGTCGCGCCTCCGGTCGAAACCGCCACGCCCGCCGCACCGCCGGCAGCTCCCGCAACGGCGGCACCTACGGCCACGCCCCCGGCACAATCGCCAGCCGCCGCAGCGCAGGCCGAGCAACTGGCGCGGTCGGCCCGTCCGCCGCGGGCGACGCCTGCAGCGGCATCCGCACCCGCCGCCCCGGACCGTCAGCCGACCGTCCCGGCGAACCCGCTGCCGTTCGCGGTGCAGAACCAGCCCGCGGCGCCGGTCGCGGCCGCGCGGCCGCCGTCGCGCCCCGCTGCGGCGCCTGTGGCGCAGACCGCACCCGCACCCGTTCCGGCCACGCCGCCCGGCCGCGACGCCCGCGCCCG
>NZ_BBPH01000173.1 GCF_000787695.1 Paracoccus sp. PAMC 22219
TCGGGTGGCTGTTCCTGAACTGCAGAAATAACTCATTGTAAATGCTGCGCGTCTCATTGATGTTCACCTGCCAGCACTCCCGTCGCAGCAAGACGTGGAGGCGCCGATAGACGTATCGCACCCGCGCCTCGCAGATCTCCCGGATCCGCCTATCGACGGCCGCATGGTCCGTGTGGCGGGGCGTGTAGTGGAGCACGGAGGTATTAAACTGCAGCGTTCCGCCTTCATGGCTGCTCGGACCGATGACGCACCCATGACGACCCGCGCGTATCAACACATTCCAATAAAAGCGCTTCCCGCGAATGCACTCGCGCATCCGGCCAAGGTGAGCCAATCGGCGCCGCTGATTCAAGCCGGCTGGCGAATGAGCTTTCCGCAGATAACGTCCTCCCGCATTTCCGGGTCCAGCGTCAGGACGGCGACGACCTTCGTGCGCCGGCTGTTCTCACTCGGCGCTGCAGTTGAACCAATGGCTCTTGCACCTCATTCCAGCGATTTCCGCCGGCGCATTTTGTCAGGCAGCAGGCCGCCAGTCCGCGTGCGTTGGGTGAACAGCCCACCGGACTTTTCATTGATCCTCCATTCTCCAGTCGGAATAGGTCACTTGGCTGATCGCCGCCTTGCGGCAACTCTCGACCACCGGCGTACCTGCTTCGCCTTGTTTCAGAGTGAACGCCTCCGTAAACCTCGAAGCCCTCACCGGTCCCAGCTCCTCTCCCAGCCAAGAAAGGCTAGCTTGAACTTTCAGTTTCAAACCTGCCGGTCCTCACGGGCAAGGCCGCGAAAAAAATTTCAGTTCGAATTCACCCAAAGGTTGCATGAAAATACAATAATCTACTTAATAAAATTTAGATGACATGATTCGTCACGTTGAAGAACGCTGGTAGACTCACCCACCACCTTGACGGAAAATAATAGTTCCAATGTCCCGCCAGATTAAGGATAATTATTATTAAGATATTCGATATTCTGCATTATGATATTATTTTTCACTGATAAAACCGAGAGTATATCAATCCAGAATTTTATTGTTTATCAATAAAATCAGGCACTTAACTTTATATTGGCTAGATCCGCGCATCCGCTTCGGAACCCGATTTATATTATAAGTCTGCGGTGAATTGGGCTTGCTCGATGAAATATGTGGCGCTTCCTTTAAAATAAAAAATTTATTGATTTTAATCATAAATTTCTGTTGGTCCGCCCATTACTCAAATTACCTCACCATATGAAAACGCATCATGGGTCCACGGATGCGTCTGGCAAAGCGCCCCGCAACCCTCCAGGAATTGAACAGGTCGCCAATGGACCACTCCCTCATTCTTGTTTACCTTGGTTAACAGACCATTTTTATAGTTTGGCGTTCCTCAAGGGATGTCGGGACCTCGTGCATTGGTGGAGCGAACAGTGGACAACGCCTCAGAGACACTGTCTTGCCCAAGCTTCGCGACAGCGCCGGACCGTCATCAGCTGTACCTGACCGAGGCGCATCGCGACAATTTGGCGATGATCAAGGCATGGACCAAATTCGACCGCGGGTTGCTGGTCCTCTCAGGGCCGTCGAAAATTGGAAAGACTGTCCAGGCGTTGGAGTTCATGGCCCTGTCGTCCGGCAGCATGAAGATCGGCCGGGTCAGTCTTGATCGGCAGGGCATCGATCTTTCGCAGGAGGTGCCGAAAGCGTTTGGCATCAGCTCTGCCGAGCCGTTGAGCGATCTTGCGCGGCTTCTGGAGAAATCCAGGGCGGCCTACAAGAAATGCGTGCTGATCGTCGACAATGCGCATCTGATCTCGGAAGCGTCAAAGGCGTTCCTGGAGGAGTTCACCGCCGCGTCAGGGTTGCAGCAACCCCTGTATGTCCTGCTGGTCGGGCGCGGAGAGGCAGCGGCGCTGCTTGACCCTCCCGTCAACGAGGAGCTGCGGCGAAGAATCGGCGGCCATCTGCGCATGCAGCCCTTCGCGCAGGCAGAGACGGCCCAGTACATCGCGCATCGTTTCCACGTCCGGAAATGTCAGTGCCATGGTGGCCATCAGCCGTTCGATGCCGGAGGCCTCTGGCTGATCCATATGGCGTCCGGAGGTTATCCCGGGCATATCGACCGTCTGGTACAGCATTGCTTGGCCAGAGAGCGCGCAGCTCCGGGCGGCAAACTGGACGAAAATGCGGTCCATACGTTCCTTGCCGAACTGGCGCAGGCAGGGACATTGCCGCAACCACTACCGGATCTGCCTGCAGGGGGCTACAAGGACGAACCGCTGCCGGAGGAAGAACCGACCGCGCCGTTATCTTTTCAGGGCGCAGAGACGGAAGCGGTCCCCGAATACAGTCCGTCCCTGCAGATGGACGATCCCCCGGCCCGACAATGGCTGAAGCCCGCAGTGGCGGGGGCCGTGGTCATTGGTCTTGTCGCCGTGACCGGATATGTGATGACCGCGGGCGACGGCCCGGAGGCCCCC
>NZ_BBPH01000172.1 GCF_000787695.1 Paracoccus sp. PAMC 22219
GTCCATGAAGACGCGCCCCGAGGTGGGGGCAGCACGCCCGCGATCACGTTGAACAACGTCGACTTGCCCGCGCCGTTCGGCCCGATCAGCCCGGTGATCGAGCCGGTCTCGATCGTCAGGCTGGCGCCGTCGACGGCGCGAAAGCCGCCGAAATGTCTGTGAAGATCCTCGACACGGATCATGCGTCACCTTCCCTGTCTTCACATTCTGGGTGAAGATGTGCCGTCAAGCGGCTGTTATTTTTGAAAAACGGCCCGGCACCGATTTGGTGCCGGGCCGCCCGTTCAGATCTGCTATCAGCGATAGCCGACCACTTCCAGGACGCCATCGGTGAACTGGATCTCGCGGAATGTGCCGGCGGATTCGCCCGGACCCACCAGCTCGACCGAGGTGCCGCCGACATAATCCACGTCGCCACCGCCGTTGATGATCTCCAGCGCCTGCGCCAGCTGACCGGGTAGGATCTCCTCGCCGGGGCCGTTGGCTACGTCCATGATATGGTCCTTGTAGACCGCCGGATCGGACGACTTGGCCTTTGCCATCGCCAGCAGCATCAGCGCCGCCGCGTCATAGGCTTCGGCCGAAAACGCGCCCGAGCCGTCAAAGCCCGCGGCCTCGGCCATCGCCAGATAGGCCTCGCGACCCTCGCCTTCGGCGGCCGGGTTCTGGCCAAAGCTGCCTTCGATCTCGGAGCCGAAGTTGTCCTCCAGCGCCTGGCCGACCATGCCGTCCGGGAACACGAAGGTTTCGAACGCGCCGCTGTCCAGCGCGCCGCGCACGATGCCCGAACCGCCCTGGTCGACATAGCCGACAACGACAAGCGCGTCGCCGCCAGCCGCCGACAGGGCCGCGATCTCGGCCGAATAGTCGGCCTTGCCGTCGTCATGCGCGCTGTTGACGGTCACCGTGCCGCCATTGGCGGTAAAGGCCGCGGCGAACGCATCGGCCAGGCCCTTGCCATAGTCGTTGTTGGTATAGGTCACGGCGACGGTGCCGATGTCGCGGTCCGCGATGATCTGGGCCATCACCTCGCCCTGACGGGCGTCCGACGGGGCGGTGCGGAAGAACAGGCCGTCATCCTCGATGTCGGTCAGCGCCGGCGACGTCGCCGACGGAGAGATCATGACGATCCCGTTCGCCTTGGCGACGTTCTCCAGCGAAGCGATCGTCTCGCCGGAACACATGCCGCCGATCAGGCCCTTGATGCCTTCGGACGCGATCAGGCGCTCCACCGTCGCGGTGGCCGCGGCGGCGTCGATGCAGGTGCTGTCACCCGTGACCGCCACAACTGTCGATCCGTCCATCAGCAGGCCGGAATCGCTGACCTCCTTCATGGCCATCTCGGCGCCCTGCTGCATCGCGGGGGCCATCGATTCCAGCGGACCGGTAAAGCCGAGCGAGATGCCCAGCTTGATTTCTTCGGCGCCCGCGGCACCGGCCATCAGCGCCCCGGCGGCGGTCGCAAGAAGAAGTTTTTTCATGTGGAAGTCTCCCAGTTGGAACATTGTCCTGCGCGGCAGGTTAGAAGCGCAATTTCCAAAAAGGAAGCGCGATATCGCGCGTAATTGCATGGTTTTTGGACAGGTTGTTGCGTGACGCAGGGGCATCTGCGGTAGCGGTCGGTGCAACGCTGGACCGCCCGGCTAAGGCTTCTGCCCTATAGTTACAGTTCAATCGCTATCGGCAGGGCTGGACGGAGCTGGCTTTTGTCCTTTTCAATATGATTTTCCAGGCTCCAGGCCCAATGATTTCATTCAGTTTGCGTGATTCCGGCTTCGCAAGGAGACCTGACCGCCGAGCAATCTTTTTTGGCTGACGGATAAACAGATGGATCGGCTGCGGCCGTTCCTTCCCAAGAGCCATGGCAAGCCCGCGTCGACGACCGGCGCGTTCTGAGTGGCATAATATTTATCAATTTCAATGGCTTGCGGTGGTTCGACGCGCCCAGGGAGTATGGTCCGGCCAAGGCCCTCTATAAGCGCTGGAAGCGCTGGAGGTGAGTGGCAAACGCCATTGCTCCGAGTGCAGCCACGATCACGGCGTCTTCGCCCGGATTATGGTCGGCCTGGCTGCCGAAAACGCCGCGCACAAGACGAGCATGATCGATGCGAGCTATCTGAAGGCGCATCGCACGGCCTCAAGCCTGGGGGTCAAAAAGGGGGGGCGGACGCTAGATCAAGCGCACCAAGGGTGGCATGAATACTAAGTCGCACGCCGTCGCGGACGCGAAGGAGCGGCCGATCGGGCTCTTCATGTCCGCCGGGCAAGTTAGCGACGACACCGGCGCTGCGGCTCTGCTGGGCAGCCTGCCGAAGGCGTGGTGGTGTTCGCCGACAGGGGTTATGACGCTGACTGGTTCAGGGAAGCGTTTAAAGAAAAGGGGATAAAGGTCTGCATCCCGGGCCGGAAGTCCCGCAAGAGGGCGGTGAAATACGACAAGAGGCGCTACAAGCGCCACAATCCCATCGAGATCATGTTCGGCCGCCTTAAGGACTGGCGACGGGTTGCCACCCGATACGACAGATGCCCGGAGACTTTCTTCTCCGCTATCGCCCTCGCCGCAACAGTCCTCTTCTGACGCTGAAACTCAATGAGTCTGGACCCTAGCGAAGCTGATGTCGATCGGCTCCACTCCGCGCTGATTGAGAGCCCAACGCATCATGCAAATATCCTCGACCCTTGCGTAGCATATGTTGGGGTCGGTCTTTCGATGGGGTCAGTAGCGGGGCAGTGTGGAACCCAGGACGCTTTGTTCTTGACCCTGAACTTTGCGAACTCGACACAGCCAGTCTCGGTCCAGAAAGTTGTGGACGGACAGACCGTGACAAGCAGCTATGTTGACGGTGAGCCCGTTCCAGGAACGTCGGAACTCGTCCCAGACGCTGATGAAACACCGACCGATAACGATGATGCCTCTGTCGAAGATGTAGGGCGCGGCGCAGACGATGGTCAGGAGCTATAGCAGCAGCAGGCATCTTTAGGTGGGTCATGTTCCGTGGCGATCGCGGCATATGGAAACCGGCATCATCCTGATGTGTTGACGCTCCTACGATTCGGAGATCAGGCATTGGTCCGATACCGGTCACCTGAACCTTCATCCGTATTTGTTTGCGAATTGGACCCGTGCTAGCGAACGCCTTAGAAGCAGACGGCATTTCGGGCCGCGTTGCACGGCTCATGCTGTCGCCGCTCGTCTTTGGTTGTGGGAAAATCCTTTCCGCTCATCTACGGACAAGGGTGCTAAAGCATGACGTTGGTCTGTCGGATGCCTGGCATTCGACATCCGACTAACGGTACCAAGAGCATCGTGGTGTAAGCAGGCAACGTCGGCGCTGCTCGGGTAACCGTTGAGCTTAGACTTTCTAGAACCCTAACGTTCGTATCAATTACATAGGCTCATCATGCAGGCCGATGCTTCCGTGCAAACATAAGCTCCATTGCCTTCAAGCAACTCGGCCGGACAACCGACGGTCTGCCGCCACGCTTCGACCGAAACGCGGCGGCAGACGATCAGGCAGCTCTATTTGTCTGCGACCGTCACGCCCAGCACGGGCTGATAGATCTGGGCGATCCGGGCGATGGCCTCTTGCGGGGACAACTCCTCGGTCTGGCCGGTACGGCGGCTGGTCAGCTCGACCTTGTTGGTGGTCAGACCGCGCGGGCCGACCGTGATGCGCCACGGCAGGCCGATCAGGTCCATGGACGCGAACTTTGCCCCGGCCCGTTCGTCGCGGTCGTCGTACAGCGGATCCAGGCCGCGGGCCTGCAGTTCCGCGTAGATCGCATCGCAGGCTGCGTCGGTCGAATTGTCGCCCTGCTTGAGGTTCACGATGCCGACGTGGAAGGGGGTCACGCCCTCGGGCCAGATGATGCCCTTGTCATCGTGGTTGGCCTCGATGATCGCACCCAGCAGGCGCGACACGCCGATGCCGTGGCTGCCCATGTGGACGGGCACCTGCGCGCCGTCCGCGCCACGCACCGTGGCGCCCATCGGTTCGGAATACTTGGTGCCGAAATAGAAGATCTGGCCGACCTCGATGCCGCGGGCGGTGCGGCGGCGTTCCTCGGGAACCTCGGCATAGACGGCCTCGTCATGCGTCTCGTCGGTGCGGGCATAGCGGCTGGTGAATTCCTCCAGCACGGCTTGGCACTCCGCGACGTTGTCATAGTCGATCTGGCGGTCGCCAAAGGTCAGGTCGGTGATCTGGCTGTCATAGAACACCTCGGACTCCCCGGTCTCGGCCAGGACCAGGAATTCGTGGGTGTAATCGCCGCCGATCGGGCCGCCGTCGGCGCGCATCGGGATGGCCTGCAGGCCCATCCGCTCATAGCTGCGCAGATAGCTGACCAGGTGACGGTTGTAGGCGTGCAGCGCGTCTTCCTTGGTCAGGTCGAAGTTATAGCCGTCCTTCATCAGGAACTCGCGGCCGCGCATCACGCCGAACCGGGGGCGGATCTCGTCGCGGAACTTCCACTGGATGTGGTACAGCGTCAGCGGCAGGTCCTTGTAGCTGCCCACATGGCTGCGGAAGATGTCGGTGATCATCTCCTCGTTCGTGGGGCCGTACAGCAGGTCGCGCTTGTTGCGGTCCTTGATGCGCAGCATCTCTTCGCCGTAATCGTCATAGCGGCCGCTTTCGCGCCACAGGTCGGCGGGCTGCAACGTGGGCATCAGCATCGGGATGTGGCCGGCGCGGGCCTGCTCCTCGTGGACGATCTGCTCGATGCGCCGCAGGACCTTGAAGCCCATCGGCAGCCAGGAATAGATGCCCGCGGTCTGCTGCTTGATCATGCCCGCACGCAGCATCAGCCGGTGGCTGACGATCTGCGCCTCCTTGGGGTCTTCCTTCAGCACGGGCAGGAAATAGCGCGACAGACGCATGGCACGGGTCCTTCAAAGCGGTTCGGTCCGCAGCGTTACCGGATCGGTCCGGGCTTGCCAAGCATCGCGCTTGCAACCAGACGCACGGGGCGGCACATTCGCCGCAGATTTCAGGACAAGGGTCGAACCATGCGCATCCCCGTACGCAAGCAGGTCATGTGGTGGAGCATCGCGGCCCTGACGCTGCTGGTGACGCTGTGGCTGTTGGGCCAGGCGGTGCTGCCGTTCATCCTGGGGGCGGGGATCGCCTATCTGCTGGACCCGGTCGCAGACCGGCTGGAACGCGCGGGCCTGTCGCGCACCATGTCGGTGGTGGTGATCACGTTCGCCGTGGTGCTGGCCTTTGTCGCCATCGTATTGCTGGTCGTGCCGGTGCTGGTGCGCCAGGCCACCGCGCTGATCGAGACCGCGCCGGCGATGTTCGAACAGGCCCGCGGGTTTCTGGACACGCGCTTTCCCAACCTGATCCCGCAGGGCGACGGGCTGCAGCAGACCCTGACCGACCTGCAGGCGGCCGTGGGCGATCAGGCGGGCCGGCTGGCGTCGACCCTACTGGGATCGGTCACCGGGGTGCTGGGCACCGTGGCGCTGCTGGTCATCGTGCCGGTGGTGGCGTTCTATCTGCTGCTGGACTGGGATCACCTGGTGTCGGCCGTCGACGACCTGCTGCCGCGCGAACATGCCGCCACCATCCGCCAGTTGGCGTCCGAGATCGACGACGCCTGTCGGGTTTCCTGCGCGGGCAGGGGGTGGTGATCGCCATCCTGGGGACGTGGTACGCGCTGGCGCTGATGCTGGTCGGGCTGCCGTTCGGCTTCTTCATCGGGATCATGGCGGCGGTGCTGTCGTTCATCCCCTATGTCGGTGTGCTGATCGGGGGGGCCACGGCCATTGGCGTGGCGCTGTTCAGCTTCTGGGGCGATCCGCTGTGGATCGGCGCCGTCGTCGCGATCTTTGCACTGGGCCAGATCGTCGAGGGCAACTATCTGCAGCCCAAGATCGTCGGCGGTCATGTCGGCCTGCACCCCGTCTGGCTGCTCCTGGCGCTGTCGGTGTTTGGGGCGCTGTTCGGCTTTGTCGGGCTGGTCATGGCGGTGCCGATGGCGGCGGCGCTTGGGGTGCTGGCGCGGTTCCTGATCGCGCGTTATCGCGAAAGCTCGCTGTTCACCGGGCAGGCCCTGCCGTCGGAGCCGTCGCAACCGATCCTGGTCGAGATGGTGCCGACGGGCACCGTGGCCAACCGGATGCGCACCGCCCGCATGGACGCCGACCGCGCCCGCAGCCAGCAGCATATCGAGGCCATGCAGGAAGACCTGGCGCGCCGCGACGCCCAAGGCTGACGGCTTGAGCCTGTTCCCCCCTCGCGCCAGCTGACGCTGGATCTGACGACCCCGCCCGCCCATGCGCGGGCGGATTTCCTGCCCGCGCCCGCCAACCATGCCGCGCTGAAGGCGCTGGACCGTCCCCAGGACTGGCCCGCGGGACGGATGCTGCTGATCGGCCCCGAAGGGTCTGGCAAGACCCATCTGGCGGCCTTCTGGGCGGCCGAGAACGGCGCGCTGCGCGTCAGCGCCTCGGCCCTGCGCCCCGATGCCGCCGACCTGCTGGCCGCCGATGGCGGTGCCGTGGTGGTCGAGGATGCGGATCATGCGGGTTTCGCCGCGGGCGCGGAGCAGGCGCTGTTCCACCTGTGGAACCTGTGCGCGCCGCGCGACTGCCTGCTGCTGCTGACCGCGCGCACGCCGCCGCGGGACTGGGGGCTGGTGCTGCCCGATCTGCGGTCGCGCATGGATGCGATGCCCCAGGTGCGCCTTGGGTCCCCGGACGAGGCGCTGCTGGCCGCGGTGCTGGTCAAGCTGTTCGCGGATCGTCAGCTGGCCGTGCCCGCGGGACTGATCGACTGGCTGGTGCTGCACATGGACCGTGACCTGGGCCTGGCACGT
Source organism: Paracoccus sp. PAMC 22219 (assembly GCF_000787695.1). GTDB lineage: Bacteria > Pseudomonadota > Alphaproteobacteria > Rhodobacterales > Rhodobacteraceae > Paracoccus. The sequence goes on from NZ_BBPH01000172.1 coordinate 6,826, forward strand.
CGCCTGGTCGCGGCGATGGACCACGCCGCGATGGCCGAGAAGGGCCCTGTGACCCGCCGCATCGCCGCCGACCTGCTGGACAAGCTGTCCGAGGCTGACGCATGATCGCGTCCACGCCAGCCGCCGGACGATCATGACCCAAGCCGATTTCCTTCGCACGCCCTTCCCCGAACCCAAGACCTTGCCCGAGGGCACCCCGGAAGGGGCCGCGCGGTTCTTTAACCGCGAGCTGTCCTGGCTGTCCTTCAACTGGCGCGTGCTGGACGAGGCACGCAATCCGCGCGTGCCATTGCTGGAACGCCTGCGCTTTGTGTCGATCAGCGCGACGAACCTGGACGAATTCTATACCGTCCGCGTGGCGGGCCTGCGCGAACTGGTGCGCGAGGGCAGCACGACACCGTCCGATGACGGCCTGACCCCGGCCGAACAGCTGGCCCTGATCAACGCCGATGCCCGCCGCCTGATGGGCGCGCAGCAGGGCGTCTGGAACACCCTGCGCAAGGAGATGGAACAGGCTGGCATCGTCATCCTGTCCCGCCAGCGCCTGACCCGGTCCGAGGAAGAGTTCCTGAACGGCCATTTCCAGAACCTGGTCTTTCCGGTTCTGTCGCCTCTGGCCATCGACCCCGCGCACCCGTTCCCGTTCATCCCGAACGCGGGCTTTTCGCTGGCGCTGGAACTGGCGCGCGAAACTGACGGCCGCAAGATGCAGGCGCTGCTGCCCATTCCGGCGCAGCTGCCGCGGTTTGTCCCCCTGCCGGGGGGACAGCGGTTCCTGCGGCTGGAGGACCTGCTGCTGATGCACCTGTCCAGCCTGTTTCCGGGCTATCGCGACACCGGCCATTGCAGCTTTCGCGTGCTGCGCGACAGCGACCTGGAGGTCGAGGAAGAGGCCGAGGACCTGGTCCGCGAGTTCGAGACCGCGCTGAAGCGCCGCCGCCGCGGCAGCGTCATCCGGCTGAAGATCACCGCGGGCGCGCCCGACCGCCTGCGCCGCCTGATCATGGAGGAACTGGAGGTCAGTCCCGACGAGGTCATTGAGGTCGAGGGCCTGCTGGGCATGGCCGACCTGCGCGAACTGGTGCTGGACAGCCGTCGCGACCTTATGTGGCCCGCCTTCACCCCCCGCGTCCCCGAACGCATCCAGGACCATGACGGCGACATGTTCGCGGCGATCCGCCAGAAGGACATGCTGCTGCATCACCCGTACGAGACCTTCGACATGGTGGTCCGCTATCTGGCGCAGGCCGCACGCGACCCCGACGTGCTGGCGATCAAGCAGACGCTGTATCGCACCAGCCGCGACAGCCCCATCGTCGACGCGCTGTGCGAGGCCGCCGAGGCCGGCAAGTCGGTGACCGCGCTGGTCGAACTCAAGGCCCGCTTTGACGAGGCCGCCAACATCCGTCAGTCGCGGCGGCTGGAGCGGTCGGGTGCGCATGTCGTCTATGGCTTCGTGAACTACAAGACCCACGCCAAGATCAGCACCATCGTGCGGCGCGAGGGCGAGGGGCTGGTGACCTATACCCATTACGGGACCGGCAACTATCACCCGATCACGGCGCGCATCTATACCGACCTGTCGCTGTTCACCTGCAACCCGGCGCTTGGGCGGGACGCGACCAAGGTCTTCAACTATCTGTCCGGCTACGTGCAGCCCGCCGGGCTGGAGAACCTGTCGATCTCTCCGATCGACTTGAAGTCGCGGCTGATCGACCTGATCGGCCGCGAGGCGGAATATGCCCGCCAGGGCCGCCCCGGCGCGATTTGGGCCAAGATGAACTCGCTGATCGAGAAGGACGTGATCGAGGCGCTGTACGCGGCCAGCGCTGCGGCGTCCGGATCAGCCTGATCGTCCGCGGAATTTGCGGAATCAGGCCGGGTATCAAGGGCATGTCAGAAAATATTCGTGTGAAATCGATCGTCGGGCGCTATCTGGAACACAGCCGCATCGTCTGCTTCGGGTCCGGCCACGGAATGCCGTCGCCCAAGGCGCGGGTGTTCATCAGTTCCGCCGACTGGATGGACCGCAACCTGAACCGCCGGGTCGAGACGCTGGTCGAATGCGTCAACGACACCGTCAAGGCGCAGATCGTCAATCAGGTCATGGCCGCCAACATGGCCGACGAGGCGCAAAGCTGGTTGTTGCAGCCGGATGGGCGTTTCCTGCGTTACCTCCCCGAAGGGCGTGACGATCTGTTCAACTGTCACCGTTTCTTCATGGAAAACCCGTCCCTGTCGGGACGGGGAACGGCGGGGGCGCGCGACGTGCCGGCCCTGACCCATTCGGCGGATTGACGGTCGGGCCCCGCCGGGCCACTAAACAGGCGACCAAAGGCAAGGGGCTGCAAGATGAACGGCGTACGCACGACAAGCGGCCAGACGATCGAGCCATTCGGCGGCACATTCCGCAAGCTGCCCAAGCGGGCCCTGAAACGGATCGGCGTGGTGGATGTCGGCTCGAACTCGATCCGGCTGGTGGTCTTTGACGGGGCGGCGCGGTCGCCCGCCTATTTCTACAACGAAAAGGTCATGGCGGGTCTGGGCCAGGACATGGCCCGCACCGGCCGCCTGAACCCCGAAGGCGTCAAGCGCGGCTTTTCCGCCCTGGCCCGGTTCGCGGCGCTTGCGCGCAGCATGGACATCGCGCCGCTGACCTGCGTCGCGACCGCCGCCGTGCGCGAGGCCGAGGACGGCCCCGCCTTCCAGCGCCGCGTCGAGAAGGAGACGGGCATGAAGCTGCACGTCATCGACGGCGAGGAGGAGGCCCGGCTGTCCGCACAGGGCGTCCTGCTGGGCTGGCCCGATGCGCGCGGGCTGGTCTGCGACATTGGCGGCAACTCGATGGAGCTGGCAGAGGTCGCGGACGGCAAAGTCGGTCGGCGCGTGACGTCGCAGCTGGGCCCGTTCCGCCTGCAGCAGGTGGCACCCGATCAGCTGCGCGCGCATATCACCACGATCCTGCAGGGGCTAGCCGAAAAGCTGGGCACCGATCACGACCGGATCTATCTGGTCGGCGGATCGTGGCGCGCCATCGCGCGGCTGGACATGGAACGCGTGGGCTATCCCATGACCGTCCTGCACGAATACCGCATGACCCCCGACGCCGTGGCCGACACCGTCGCCTGGATCGGCAAGCACGATCTGGGCACCCTGCGCGCCAAGGTCGGCATCTCCGCCTCGCGGATCGAGCTGGTGCCGCTGGCCTCTCAGGTCCTGGCGCAGATGATCGAGGTCTTCGGCCCCAAGGAACTGGCGATCTCCAGCTATGGCATCCGCGAAGGGCTGCTCTACGAGCACATGTCCACGACGCTGCGCAAGCGCGACCCGCTGATCGAGGCGGCGCGCTTTACCGAAAAGCAGATGGCCCGCCTGCCGGGTTTCGGCAAGAAGCTATACCAGTTCCTGCTGCCGCTGTTCCCGGACCTGACGCCCGAACGCGACCGGCTGATGCGGGCGGCCTGCCTTTTGCACGACACCGCGTGGCGCGCCCACCCCGATTACCGGGCCGAGGCCTGTTTCGACAATGTCACCCGCGCCAACATGGCGGCGCTGAGCCACCCGGAACGGATCTTCCTGGGGCTGGCGCTGCTGCACCGCTACAAGAACAACCGCGCGGAATCGCAGATGGCGCCGCTGTTCGCGCTGCTGGACGACGAGCAGATCCGCGCCGCGGAGATCCTGGGCAAGGCGATGCGCTTTGGCGCGATGTTCGCGATCGACGATCCGTCCGATGCCGCCAGCCTGCGCCTGACCCCCGCGGGCACGCTGGAACTGCGGCTGACCGCCACCGGCCGTCACCTGATGGGAGAGGTCGCGCAGTCGCGCTTCCAGTCGCTGTGCAAGTCCATCGGTGTCGAGGGCGTCGTCAAGTAGACGCGCCCGCCATGCCGGATACGAAAAGGGCGCCCCGAGGGGCGCCCTTTCCAGTTCTGCCGTATGGCAGGGGGATGATTACATCATCCCGCCCATGCCGCCCATGTCGGGCATGCCGCCACCGCCACCCTGGCCCTTGGGCTCGGGCTTTTCGGCGATCATGGCTTCGGTCGTGATCAGCAGACCGGCCACCGACGAGGCGTCTTCCAGCGCGGTGCGGACAACCTTTGCGGGGTCGATCACGCCGAACTTGAACATGTCGCCATATTCTTCGGTCTGGGCGTTGAAGCCGAACGCTTTGTCGTTCGATTCCCGCACCTTGCCGGCAACGACAGCGCCGTCGACGCCTGCGTTTTCGGCGATCTGGCGCATCGGTGCTTCCAGTGCGCGACGGACGATGGCGATGCCGGCGTCCTGGTCGCTGTTCGCGCCCGTCAGACCTTCAAGAACCTTGCCGCCCTGAACCAGAGCCACGCCGCCGCCGACGACAACGCCTTCCTGGACAGCTGCACGGGTCGCGTTCAGCGCGTCATCGACGCGGTCCTTGCGCTCTTTGACTTCGATTTCGCTCATGCCGCCGACGCGGATCACGGCAACACCGCCGGCCAGCTTGGCCACGCGCTCCTGCAGCTTCTCCTTGTCATAGTCCGAGGTGGTTTCCTCGATCTGCTGACGGATCTGCGACACGCGTGCCTCGATCTCGGACTTGTCACCGGCGCCGTCGACGATGGTGGTGGTATCCTTGTTGATCGTAATCTTCTTCGCACGGCCCAGCATGTCGATGCCGACATTCTCCAGCTTCATGCCCAGATCTTCGCTGATGACCTGACCGCCGGTCAGGATCGCCAGATCCTGCAGCATCGCCTTGCGACGATCACCAAAGCCCGGTGCCTTGACGGCCGCGATCTTCAGACCGCCGCGCAGCTTGTTGACGACCAGCGTGGCCAGAGCCTCGCCCTCGACGTCTTCCGAGATGATGACCAGCGGCTTGCCCGACTGGATCACGGCTTCCAGCAGCGGCACCATCGGCTGCAGCGAGGACAGCTTCTTCTCGTGCAGCAGGATGTAGGCGTCTTCCAGATCGGCGACCATCTTGTCGGGGTTGGTCACGAAATAGGGCGACAGGTAGCCGCGGTCGAACTGCATGCCTTCGACGACTTCGACCTCGGTCTCCATCCCCTTGTTCTCTTCGACGGTGATGACACCCTCGTTGCCGACCTTCTGCATCGCGTCTGCGATGAAACGGCCGATATTGGCTTCGCCGTTGGCCGAGATCGTGCCGACCTGGGCGACTTCGTCGCTGTCGGTGACGGGACGCGACGCGGCCTTGATGGCCTCGACGACTTTCAGCGTGGCCAGGTCGATGCCGCGCTTGAGGTCCATCGGGTTCATGCCGGCCGCAACGGCCTTCATGCCCTCTTTGACGATGGCTTGTGCCAGAACGGTGGCGGTGGTGGTGCCGTCGCCGGCCTCGTCGTTGGTGCGCGAAGCGACTTCGCGGACCATCTGGGCGCCCATGTTCTCGAACTTGTCGGACAGTTCGATCTCTTTGGCGACCGACACACCGTCCTTGGTGATGCGGGGCGCGCCGAACGACTTGTCGATGACCACGTTGCGGCCCTTGGGACCAAGCGTGACCTTTACGGCATCGGCCAGAATGTTGACGCCGCGCAGCATGCGGTCGCGTGCGTCGGTGCCGAATTTGACTTCTTTAGCAGCCATGAGAATAATCTCCTGTATTCTGTGGTGAAGGAAGGGACTGTCCGGGGATCAGCTGGCCGAGGCTCAGTGGATCACGCCCAGGATGTCGCTTTCCTTCATGATCAGCAGCTCTTCGCCGTCGATCGTGACTTCGGTGCCCGACCATTTGCCGAACAGGACCTTGTCGCCCGCCTTGACGGTCGGTGCGATCAGCTCGCCCGAATCCTTGCGTGCGCCTTCGCCGGTCGAGATGATCTCGCCCTCGGCGGGCTTTTCCTTGGCGTTGTCGGGGATGATCAGACCGCCCTTGGTCTTTTCTTCCGACTGGACGCGACGGACCAGCACGCGGTCATGCAGTGGGGTGAATGCCATTGTCGAACACTCCTTGATTCAGGTTGCAGTGTTTCTTTGTTGGCACTCACCGGGTGCGAGTGCCAATGACGGCTAGATAGGGAAATCGCCGTGCTGTGTCAACGGGTCATCGCGGTCAGGTGTCTGGCGGCAGAGGGGCAAACATGACAGTCTGGGGCCGTTGAAGGACCAGCAAGGATACCCATGCGACTGACGATTGCCGCCGCCCTGTTCGCCCTGTCGGGCCAAGGCGCGATGGCCGCCTGTACCGGCCAGAACCTGTTCGACACCATGCCCGCCGACCGCGCCGAGGCTATCGAGGCTGCCAGCCGCGACGTGCCCTTTCGCCAAGGCCTGCTGTATCAGGCCGTGCGCGACGATCAGCGCATCACGCTGGTCGGCACCTATCATTTCGGTGATCCGCGCCATCAGCCGATGGTCGACCGCGTGCGTCCGCTGATCGACCAGGCCCACGCCCTTTATGTCGAGGCCGCCCCCGCGGAGGAGGCTCGCCTGACCCGCGCCCTGACCGAGGATCCGACCCTGATGGTCGATCCTGACGGTCCGACCCTGCCCGAACGCCTGTCGCCCGACGAATGGACGGCGCTGTCGCAGGCCATGTCCGACCGCGGCACGCCGGGCGTCATCACCGCCCGGATGCGACCGTGGTACGTGGCCCTGATGCTGGGCGTGTCGCCCTGCATGGTCCGCACCATGGCAGAGCAGGGCGGAGAGACCGGGGGCCTGGATCACCTGCTCGTGGCCGAGGCGGAGGCTGCCGATACGCCCGTCCGGTCGTTGGAGCCTTGGGACACGATCTTTGGCCTGTTCGACGGCCTGACGCCCGAACAGGAACTGGACATGATCCGCGCGGGCCTGCCTGCGGCCGGCTATGCCGACGACTATGCGGTCACGCTGACGGATGCCTATTTCGACGGGGATGTCTGGACGATCTGGGAATTCGGGCGGTTCGACGCCTATGCCAATTCCGGATTGTCCATAGAGGAGGTCGATCGCCAGATGGAGCTGGCCCAGACCCGGCTGATGGACGACCGGAACCACGCCTGGATCGCGCCCCTGCTGGAGGGTGCCGCCGAGGCTGGGAATGAGGGAATCGTCGCGGCCTTTGGTGCGCTGCACCTGCCCGGAGAGGCGGGGGTCCTGTCGCTGCTGCAGGACGAGGGCTTCACGATCACCCGTCTGGACGGGTGATCGGATCTATTGGCCGTTCAGCACGCCAAGCGCGTGGGCGCGGCCCTGTTTCTGATAGGTGATGCGGCTGTCGCCGATCTCGCTGATGGTGCCGCCGTTGATGCGGTCACCGATGCGCAGCGTCAGCACGCGGCCATTCGACAGACGCACCAGCGCGCGGCTGGCCCGGCCCGCGCCGATGGTGCCGATGATCTGCGTGCTGCGCAGCTCGATCCCGTCCTTGACGGTGGCGCTGGCGGCGGCATTGCCGATGGCGTTCTGCGGAACGGCGGCCACGACCTCGGGTTCGCTGTCGACCTCGGGCGGCTGATAGCGCTGGTTGCGGGACGCGGCGGCCTGCGCCTCGGCCTGGGCCTGCGCGCGGGCGCGAGCTTCGGCCTGGGCGCGGGCCTGCGCCTCGGC